>NZ_JBKIWR010000014.1:0-96447 GCF_046599595.1 Trueperella sp. LYQ143
TTCTCCCCCCCCCCCCCCCCCCCCCCCCACCACATGTAAAACGTGCCCCGAATAGGATTCGAACCTACGACCTTCTGCTCCGGAGGCAGACGCTCTATCCCCTGAGCTATCGGGGCGGGCGATTCGATAGTCTAACAGCTTATCTTGGCAAACTGCGAATCATGGCGAGTGTTGGGAGAAACAGAGGGCGTCAAGCGCCGTTTCGTTTTGCCGCTAAATCGGCAATTAACGGACCTAAAACCTCAGGTATTTCTCCTGTTGCCCGTGTCAGATTCCTCGCTTTATGGACACGATTGCAAGCTATCGGCATAGCCTAGCTAGACTATGGGCATGACTCCAGAAGAACTTTCCGATTTTATTCTTTCATGTCTGCGTGCTGCCTGCGAGGCAGGGGAAATTGCCTTGGATCCGGCGCAACTCCCGTCGGTGAAAGTGGAACGCCCCCGCAATCGCGAGCATGGCGATTGGGCGACGAATATCGCCATGCAGTTGGGAAAGAAAGCCGGTATGAGCCCCCGTTCCTTCGCTGAGGTTCTTGCCGAGCGCATTGGTCAATCCTCAGCGATTGCTGCCGTTGATATTGCTGGTCCAGGCTTTATGAATATCACGTTAAATGCTGCGGCTGCAGGGGAACTGGCTCGAACGATTTGCAATGCTGGTGCGCAATACGGCCGATCGCACGCATTAGCGGGGTCAACAATTAACTTGGAGTATGTTTCGGCTAACCCGACGGGTCCGATTCATATTGGCGGTGCGCGTTGGGCAGCGGTAGGGGATTCCCTGGCTCGTATTTTGGCGGCAGCGGGCGCCAACGTGGTCCGGGAATATTACTTCAACGATCACGGTTCGCAGATTGACCGCTTTGCCGTTTCACTTCTGGCGCGGGCACGCAATGAAGAGCCTCCGGCTGATTCCTACGGCGGTCAGTACATCGCTGATATTGCTCAGACGGTGATTGACCAAGCGATCGCTGCGGGGGAGGAAGATCCACGGCAACTGCCACGCGAGGAGGCTCGCGAGGTGTTCCGTCGTCGGGGCGTGGAGCTAATGTTTGCCGCCATTAAAGAGGAACTGCAGAAATTCCGAGTGGAATTCGATGTGTTTTTCCATGAGGATACTTTGCATGAATCAGGTGCGGTAGATGCTGCTATCCAGCGTCTAGATAAGGCTGGCGTTATTTTCCGTTCGGAGGGCGCGCTGTGGCTTCGTAGCACTGATTTTGGTGACGATAAGGATCGCGTCATCATCAAGTCCGATGGGAACGCCGCGTACTTCTCTGGAGATATTGCTTACTACCTAGATAAGCGCAGCCGCGGTGCCGATCACGTCGTCATTATTTTAGGGGCCGATCACCACGGCTATATCGGGCGTATGTATGCGATGGCGAATGCCTTTGGGGATACTGCGGGAGTTGGAAAGAATCTGGAGATCATTATTGGCCAGTTGGTCAATTTGGTACGCAACGGTGAGCCGGTGAAGATGTCCAAGCGGGCAGGCACAATCGTTGTGCTTACTGATCTGCTTGAGGCTGCTGGCGTAGACGCGGCGCGGTATTCTCTGGCTCGCACTGCGATGGATACCCCGCTGGAGATTGATTTGGATGTCATCACGTCACGGACGAATGACAATCCCGTCTACTACGTCCAATATGCCCATGCGCGTACCTGTTCTGTTGCTCGCAATGCGCAAGAACACGGTGTGGTGCGAACCGCAGATAATTTTGATCCGAGCCAGTTGGATACGCCAGCAGATGCAGCATTGCTGGGAGTGTTGGCGCAATATCCTGAAGTGGTTGCGACCAGCGCGAAACTGCGTGAGACGCATCGAATCGCTCGTTACCTTGAGCAGATGGCTGCTGCATACCACTCCTGGTATGGGGTTTCTCGGGTCACTCCGCGAGCTGACGAAGAGATCACCAGCCGCCACGTCGCCCGTCTATGGCTAAATGATGCCGTCGGTCAGGTGCTCGCCAACGGGCTTGATTTGCTCGGTGTCACTGCTCCAGAACGGATGTGATATGGCCTCAGTATTACCCGCTTCGTTACCTGCTCCCGAGCCGAACGGGCAAGGCGATGGGATATGGCCGGTTACTGCTCGGCGCAATGCGCGTGGTGAATTGGAAATTGGTGGTGTGCCAGTTTCGGAGCTAGTCGCTACCTATGGGACGCCGACGTTCATACTTGACGAGGCGGATATGCGCCAGCGGGCGCGCGCATGGCAGGAGGCGATGCGAGACGCATTCGCGGATGGTCCACAGCCCCAGGTGTATTACGCCGGTAAAGCGTTTTTGTGTGGGGCGGTTGCGCAGATTGTGGCACAAGAGGGATTAAACATTGATAGTGCCTCCTACGGGGAATTGGTGACGGCCTTGGCATCTGGCGTTCCGGGTGCGCGTATTGGATTGCACGGTAACGCAAAAACGGACGCGGAGATTGAGCTGGCACTTAAGGCAGGCATTGCTCATATCGTTATTGATTCCTTGGGGGAGATTGAACAGGTAGCGCGTATCGCGCAAGCGCGCGGGCAGGTTGCTCCGGTATATATCCGAGTAACGACGGGGATTCATGCGGGTGGGCATACGTTCATTGCTACCGCGCATGAGGATCAGAAATTCGGCCTATCTTTGGCCTCTGGTGCGGCACAGGAAGCCATTGAACGTATCTCGCGTTGTGCACACGTGCGTCTCATTGGCTTACATTCCCATATTGGCTCGCAAATTACCGGAGTCGATGGCTTTATTGAGGCAGCAAAGAAGATCTTAGAGTTGCGTGCCTGGGCGGCAGAACGTGGCTGGCTTATTCCGGAAATTGATCTTGGGGGCGGATATGCGGTTCGCTATTGGGAGCCAGATGAGGCGCCCTGCCCACGCACTGATTTTGCTCGTGCTTTAGCACAGGTCGTTGCGCAACATTGCGCGCATACGGGGCTAACAGCGCCAAAGATCGCAATCGAGCCCGGTCGATCTATCGTCGGTCCGGCGATGGTAACCCTCTATCGAGTATTAGCGGTAAAAGACGTCCAGACGGACGAAGGTGTGCGCCGTTACGTATCAGTTGACGGCGGAATGTCTGATAATATCCGCCCGGCGTTATATGGTGCGAACTATACGGCCACCCTGGCGCAGCGGATTAGCTCTGCGCAGTTAGTGCAGGCACGTGTGGTCGGCAAGCACTGTGAATCGGGTGATATCGTCGTCCATAATGTTGCCTTGCCAGAAGATGTGCGCATCGGTGATGTATTAGCCGTGCCGGTGACGGGCGCTTACGGTCGCTCAATGGCGTCCAATTACAATATGATCGCCCGCCCAGGGGTGGTAAGCGTGTATGACGGGCAGAGTCGAGAGATTGTGCGGCGAGAATCAGTGGCTGATCTGCTGGCCTTAGATTGCGCAGTAGCTGATGCGCCGGCTGGTTTGGAGCTATTAAGCGCCAACGAACTGCTAACTGTGCTGACTGGGTGCGATGGCAGAGATACTGCGGAGAAAGCAAAAGGAGAATCCCAATGAGCGTTGCGATCGCGCTATTAGGATGCGGTACCGTCGGTACGGAAGTAGCACGGCTGTTGACCCAACAGCGCGATATTCTTTCAGCGCGGGCAGGGGCAGAGCTAGATCTGGTTGGCATTGCGGTATCTCGATTAGACGCGCCGCGACATCCGGCTATTGATCGTTCACTGTTAACCACGGATGTAGATTCACTAATATCGCGGGCTGATATCGTCATTGAACTCATCGGCGGTATTGAACCACCGCGCACCTGGGTGACGCAGGCGCTGCGCCAAGGTGCCTCCGTCGTGACGGGAAACAAAGCATTACTGGCGGCGCATGGTCCAGAGATCTATGAATTAGCTAAAGCACATGATGTTGATGTCTACTATGAGGCAGCAGTTGCCGGGGCAGTGCCCGTGGTATATGGTCTGCGGGAATCACTGGCGGGGGATACCGTCACTCGGATTCAAGGGATTCTCAACGGCACCACGAATTATATTCTCGACGAGATGACCCGCAAGGCCCTTCCCTTCGATCAGGCTCTTGCACAGGCACAATCCCTTGGCTACGCGGAGGCTGATCCGAGCGCGGATGTAGACGGCGATGATGCGGCAGCGAAAATCGCTATTTTGGCTTCACTTGCGTTCCATCAGCGGATATTACGCAAAGATGTGACAGTCCAGGGGATCCGCAGTATTACCTCCGACGATATTGCTGCTGCCAAAGAGCTGGGATACGTCATTAAGTTATTGGCCACCGCTGACCGTGATCCCCGTACTCAGGCCATTGACGTGCGGGTATGCCCGACGCTCGTCGCACACGATCATCCGCTAGCTGGAGTACACGGCTCGTACAATACGGTGATTATTGATTCACTTGCGGCTGGTCGCCTCATGTTTTCCGGTTTGGGGGCAGGAGGTGCGCCTACCGCCTCTGCAGTGCTATCTGATGTGGTTGCGGCCGCTGCGAAAAAGGTTCACGGCGGGCGAGCTCCCCAGGAGATTATTTACGGCGAATCTGACCTTATTTCCCCGCAGGAATCCCGCTCTGCATTCTGTGTGCGAATTTGCGTGACGGATACGCCCGGCGCGCTCGCTGAGATCGCTCGCGCCTTCGCAGATGCCGGTGTCTCAATTTCGTCGGTTCGTCACGATCCAGATACGAGGGACGGTATCGTCTATATCACGGTTATGACGCATGTCGCCCGCGTCTGTGATCTCCAGAGTGCCTTAGCCCATCTGGACGTAGACGAGCGGATTCAACGAGTGCTGCAGGTAATGAGAGTAGAGGAAGAATAATGGCGCATCAATGGCGGGGAATTATTGAGGAATACCGACAGAGATTGCCTTTTGCCAATGACGATCCAGTCGTTACCTTGGGCGAGGGCGGCACGCCGCTTGTTGCTGCTCGGGCACTCAGTGATCGAGTTGGCGCTGAGGTCTACGTCAAAGTAGAAGGTGCCAATCCGACGGGATCTTTTAAAGATCGCGGCATGACGAGTGCGATCTCTCGCGTCAAGCAGACGGATACTCAGATTGTGGCGTGTGCGTCTACCGGGAATACCTCTGCTTCGGCGGCCGCCTATGCGGTGGCGGCCGGTTTGCGCTGTGCGGTGGTGTTGCCAGCAGGAAAAATTGCGGCGGGCAAGATCGCCCAGGCAATCGTTCATGGCGCAGATTTGGTTGCGGTGGATGGCAACTTTGATGACTGTTTACGTATCGTTCGCGAATTAACTGAAAAATATCCGGTGGCGCTCGTTAATTCTGTGAATCCATATCGTTTGCAGGGGCAGAAAACCGCAGCCTTTGAAGTCGTTGATGCGTTAGGGGAAGCCCCCGATATTCACGTTTTGCCAGTGGGAAATGCTGGAAATATTTCGGCGTATTGGATGGGGTATAACGAGTACGCCGGTCGCACTACGAGCGCCTCAATGGAAGATAGTGCGCACCGCTGCGCGCCGGTATCCCAGCGTGTTCCCCAAATGTGGGGGATCCAGGCATGGGAGGCTGCGCCTTTGGTTCTCGGGCACGTCGTTGCTGAACCGGAGACGATTGCCACGGCGATTCGCATCGGGAATCCAGCGTCCTGGGATTATGCCGTGCAGGCGCGCGACGATTCACACGGTTGGATCGATCGGGTACATGACGAGGAGATCCTCGAAGCACAACGTCTACTGGCAGGTGAAGTGGGGATTTTTGTTGAACCGGCATCGGCTGCCTCGATTGCTGGATTACTCCACGCAGCCCAAGAGGGCAAAGTTCCTGAGGGAGCACGAATCGTCTGCACAGTTACCGGGAACGGGTTGAAGGATACGGCCACCGCCTTGGGAGAACAGCCGCTTGAAGTTACCCCTATTGCCCCGACGTTAACCGCTGCGGTTGCCGCATTGGGGCTGTCGTGAGATTCGTTCGTGATAACGCACAGGTGCGGGTGCCGGCCTCCTCGGGGAATCTGGGTCCGGGTTTTGACTCGATGGGAATGGCCCATGACGTGTGGGATGAAGTCTCAGTAACGTTGACGACGGGCACCTCTCGCGCTGTTATTCTCGGGGAGGGAAGCCAGAGTCTGCCTCGCGATGAATCCCATCTCATTATTCGGGTGATCCAGGAGACCTGTGCATTGTTGGGTTTGCCGCAGGCAGGCATTGATTTAGTCTGCCGTAACGCAATTCCGCACGGAAAAGGTCTGGGTTCCTCGGCTGCTGCTGTGGTGGCTGGGCTCATGTTGGTCCGGGAACTCGTCGGTAAACCAAAAGAGTTTTCACGAGATGAAGTCTTGCGACTAGCAACCCAATACGAAGGGCATCCAGATAATGCTGCCCCGGCAATTTTCGGCGGAACGACCCTCTCCTGGCAGCATGGTCAGACCTATCGCACGGTCAATATTCCGGTTGACCCGCAGCTTCGTACGACGGTTGTGGTGCCGCAAGAGGTACTGCCAACTGCTCATGCTCGTTCGGTATTACCGGATCAGGTACCGCACAGCGACGCGGCCTTTAATGCTGGGCGCGCAGGATTATTAGTTCATGCTCTGACAAATGCGCCACATTTATTATTTGATGCGACCGAAGATCGGCTCCACCAAGACTATCGAGCTGGAGCGATGGAACATAGCGCTCGCGTCCTACGCGCTCTGCGATCTGCCGGTTGGCCAGTGGTTGTTTCTGGGGCGGGACCAGCGCTTTTAGTATTTGCGTCAGTGGATTCTCAAATGGAAAAGGCCTTGGCAGCTCAGGGGATGTCCGTTATCCGCTCCACCCAGGTACGCGGCGCCCACGCCGTGCACGGCTAGCTACATTCAGTTCTTTTCTGTTTACAGTTTGCCTATTGCGGGGTGAAATGTAGTATGCTGGCACGCGAGAGTGATCGTCAGTATCACTTGTGTTGTAGATTAGCTACACGTGTTTTGCCGAGTTCTGATTATCAGATCCATTGTTTTCCGCTTTGTGCGTGAAGCCGGCCAATTCCCGTTCAATATTTGTTTGAGGAAGGATCCTCGTGAGCGAAAATTCATCGCTACCTACTGGCCCAATTTCAACAATGCGCCTCGCCGATTTGAAGACGATTGCAGCGTCAATGGGCTTATCCCTGCCCGATCAGGCGCGTCGTCCGGCCTATATTACAGCTATTCGTGAGGCCCGCATCGCTGGTGGAATGACTGTGCAGCGCGGTCCGAAGCCTAAGTCGATGCGCACGCCAACGCCAGAAACTCCAGAAGTGAAGAATACTCAGGCTACCAATGAGGAGCGCCCGCGTGCTGGGCGTCGGGGGCGGCCAGCACAGACGACGAATCAGCATGGCAATCCTCGGCAGAAGCTCGAACTGCCGGCTACGACTCGGGCTGCAGGCAAGCCGGCGATGAGCCAAGAAGAAAAAGAAGCTGCTTTAGCCGCTTTAGGAGATGCCGCTGAGCGTCGGGCAGAAGATTCGCGTGCCGATGAGGATTCACGGGATCGCCGTTCGCGCAACCGGCAGCGCAATCGTCGTAACCGCAAAGGAAATGACGGTGATATGCGGCGCAATCAGGTTGGGCAATCCGCCGGCGCTCGCGAGGGTCGAGATAACACCCGCGATGAGGCGCGCTCAGCCCAGTTTGACCGTTCGGAAACAGCGGAGATTCGTGAATCAGGGCCGGAAGATTCCCTGGATACCGGCGATATGCTCATCCCAGTGGCCGGTATTCTCGATACTGACGGCAATAATAACTACCTGCGCACGGGTGGGTACCTGCCAGGCAAGAATGACGCCTACGTTTCCAGCCAAATCATTCGTCGCTACGGTTTACGTCGTGGTGATGCGATCCAGGGCGCGGTGCGCGATGTTTCGGATATGACGAACCGGCGCGGTCGCCAGCATAAGTACAATCCGTTGGTAGAAGTGACGGCAATTAACGGATTGCCGCCGGAAGAGTCAATCCAGCGTCCGGAGTTTAATAAGCTCACCCCGTTGTACCCCAACGAGATGTTGCGCCTGGAGACGACGCAGAAGGCCCTGACGACTCGCATTATTGATCTTGTGGCCCCAATCGGTAAAGGTCAGCGCGGTCTGATTGTTTCGCCGCCTAAGGCCGGTAAGACGATCGTCATGCAGCAGATTGCTATGGCAATCGCGAAGAACAATCCGGACGTGCATCTGATGGTTGTGCTGGTTGATGAGCGCCCAGAAGAAGTCACGGATATGCAACGCCTGGTGAAGGGTGAAGTCATTGCTTCGACCTTTGATCGGCCAGCCTCCGACCACACGATTGTTGCTGAGCTAGCGGTTGAGCGGGCGAAGCGTCTGGTGGAATTGGGCCAGGACGTGGTGATCTTGTTGGATTCACTGACCCGTCTGTCGCGGGCATACAATTTGGCGGCGCCGGCCTCGGGTCGAATCCTCTCTGGTGGTGTGGATGCTGCGGCTCTGTATCCGCCAAAGAAGTTCTTTGGTGCGGCACGCAGCATCGAAAATGGGGGATCGCTGACGATCATCGCCTCTGCGCTAGTGGAGACGGGATCAAAGATGGACGAGGTGATCTTCGAAGAGTTCAAGGGTACTGGCAATATGGAGCTGCGCCTTTCCCGGCAGTTGGCAGATCGCCGTATTTTCCCGGCAGTGGATATCAATGCGTCGGGCACGCGGCGTGAAGAGCTGTTGTTCTCCCCAGAAGAGCTCAAGATTGTGTGGCATCTGCGTCGCGCCCTGGGTGTGCTGGATGTGCAAGAAGCTTCGGATTACGTTTTGGGGCGGATGCGCAAGACGGAATCAAATGGCGAGTTTTTAATGTCTATCGTGCGCTCTGTGCGTAGCGCTGAGTAACGCTAACTGCCGGTGAATATCGGCGGTGTGATGTATTGACCATCCCCGCCGGTATCGCCGGAGTGGGTAAATGTGGTTAAATTGACCGGCGGCTTCTGGTTCACCACAGCATCGTGGACCCAGAGCATCAAACGATCCAAGGAGACATCATGAAGCAGGGAATTCATCCCGATTACCACGACCTCAAGGTCACTTGTACGTGCGGCAACGAGTTTGAAACTCGTTCCACCTATCCTGCAGAATCGCTGCGTGTTGACGTGTGCAACGCATGCCACCCGTTCTACATCGGTAAGCAGCGTATTTTGGATACCGGCGGTCGCGTCGCTCGCTTCGAGGCACGTTACGGTAAGCGCAAGAAGTAACTGAGCTTGAAAACGCCGGTGCAGAGTACTGTACCGGCGTTTCCCATATCACCGTGTTAATCCCCTGATGAATGGAGCATCATGAGCCAATTTCCGGCGGCTGTTGCAGCAGCGGAAGAGTACGCCTCGATTGAGGCACAGATGGCGTCCCCCGAGGTATTGGCAAAGCCAGATAAGTTGCGCTCACTGGGGCGGCGTTATGCCCAGTTGCGACGGGTGGTTTCCCGTTATGAACGTTGGTGTGTTGCCCAGCAGGATCTTGCTGAAGTGGAGGAGATTGTCGCCGGCGGTGGGGAAGATGGCGAGCTATTTGCCGAAGAGCTGCCGCGCTTAAAGCAGGAAGTGCTTGAGGCTGAAGAGGCGCTGCGCGATGCGCTTCTTCCTCGCGATCCAGATGACGTCCGAGATGTCATTTTGGAAGTAAAAGCTGGTGAAGGTGGTGAAGAGTCAGCGCTCTTTGCTTCGGATCTTCTGCGAATGTATCAGCGTTATGCAGAATCTAAGGGATGGACGACCCAGATTCTCTCGCACACGGATACGGAATTGGGTGGCTATAAGGATGTTCAGGTCGCCATTAAAGCCAAATCCGTCCCGGAGGATCCGGCTGAAGGGGTATGGGCGCATCTGAAATATGAAGCAGGCGTTCATCGAGTCCAGCGCGTGCCGGTGACGGAATCTCAAGGGCGAGTGCATACCTCAGCGGCAGGCGTGCTCGTCTTTGCGGAAGTTGATGAGCCAGAAGAGGTTGAAATCAACGATAATGATTTGCGCATTGACGTCTACCGCTCCTCAGGCCCGGGCGGGCAGTCAGTGAATACGACGGATTCTGCCGTGCGTATTACCCACTTGCCGACGGGTATTACTGTCTCGATGCAGGATGAGAAATCCCAGATTAAGAATCGTGAATCGGCCATGCGTATTCTGCGCGCACGGTTGCGTCAGGCACAGTTGGAAGAACAAGCGGCTAAAGAAGCTGATCAGCGTCGTTCGCAAGTGCGTACAGTTGATCGTTCGGAGCGCGTGCGTACCTACAATTTCCCAGAGAACCGTATTGCGGATCATCGCACGGGCTTCAAAGCCCATAATCTCGACGCAGTGCTCAACGGTGATCTGCAGGCAGTGATTGACTCTCTGCGTGAAATGGATGAGGCAGAGCGCTTAAAGGCAGCGACGGAGGAAGCTGAGGCGCGCTGATGTGGGCGCGTCAGATCGCGCAGGCTAGCCAGGTTTTAGCTGATGCTGGCGTGGATAGCCCCGCACACGACGCACGAATTTTAGCCGAACACTGCTGGCAGTTATCACGTCCGGCACAACGCGGTGCGATATTCGATATTCGCACTGTACCTACTGAGGACGAATTGGCCCGTTATGCCGAGTTGGTCCGTCGGCGCGCTGCCCGAGAGCCACTCCAACATATCTGCGGGGTCATGTGGTTTCGCTATGTGGAGCTGGAAGCTCGCCCAGGGGTTTTTATCGTGCGGCCGGAGACGGAAATCGTGGTGGACGCCGCGTTGGCAGCCTTGTCAGATTTAGCGGCAGAGAACATCACCATGACCTCAGATAACCTCAGCCGTTGGGGGCAGCGCGAGGATATGCGCTCTGTGCAAACGCAAACAGCAGATCACCCCGTATATCATCACGGGCAACAGCCAGTTAGCCTATCGGCGGCGGAACGGGCAACTGATAGCACAAAGGTGGTAGCCCAAAAGACGCCCCAAAACGTGTTCCAAAACCCGCCCCCGAATCAGCCACAGAACGCGGATCAACATGCCGATGCTGGTGTTCCGGCTGCGGCTCAGCGCCCGTTATGCGTTGTCGATTTGTGTACGGGTTCGGGGGCTATTGCGCTTTCTTTAGCCACTGAAAGTCCGGTGCCAGTACACGTTCACGGTGTTGAATACGATCAGGTGGCATGGGAGAGCGCACAGCGCAATAATCAGCGCTACGGCGCCCTCGTACAGCTACACCATGCAGATGCGCGCACCTGCTTACCAGAGCTCGCAGGGCAGGTGGATCTGGTGGTTTCTAATCCGCCGTATGTTCCACCGAGCCACGAACTGAGTCCGGAGGTTCGGCAAGATCCGCAGTTGGCCCTGTTCGGTGGGGGTGCAGACGGTTTAGACATTCCACGGCAGATTATGCGTCATGCACACACCTTGTTGCGTTCGGGCGGTATTCTCATCATGGAGCATGCTCATGAACAAGCCAGCGCAATGCGTGATTACGCTGCACATTTGGCGATGACGCAGATCCGAACCGGAAAGGATCTGACGGGGGAGTACCGATACGTGTATGCGCAGAAAGGACGCCAATGAAGATCGCGGTGAATGATCCGCTGGCCTGCGCTCAGGCGCGTCGCGTCATTGAGGCGGGGCAGGTGTTGTGTTTACCGACGGATACCGTCTACGGTATTGGCGCTGATCCGCGTAATCCTCAGGCAATTACGGCGTTATTGGCAGCGAAATCTCGCACTCGGCAGATGCCTCCTCCGGTGCTGGTGGCAAGTATTGACCAAGCGCGTGAGCTCTGTGCGGAGATTAATGTCGCTGCCCAAACCCTGATGGAGCATTACTGGCCGGGGGCGTTGACGATTATCTTGCCGGCCCGCCCCAATTTGGGATGGGATCTAGGTCAGACGAATGGGACGATGGCACTGCGGATGCCCGATAGCCCAGATACGTTGGCTCTATTAGCTGAGATTGGCCCGCTGGCTGTGACAAGCGCGAATCTGCATGGTCGTACTCCGGCGCGTGATGTCGATGAGGCATACGAGCAGCTCGGTGAATCTATCGCCCTATATCTCGCTGGTCCGGTCTGCGCTTCGGTGACGCCATCAACCATTATTGATCTATCTAGTTCGCCGCGTATTGTTCGAGTAGGGGCAATTGCTCCGCAGCTACTGTCTGAGCTATTGGGAGTGGCCTTGTGAGAGTCTATGTACTCGTTATGGTGCTGGCGATGGTGCTGACGTTTTTGTTAGTACCTGTTGTTTTGCGAGCTGCCTTGGCGACGGGGGCGATGACGCAAATTCGGCAGCGTGACGTTCACTCAACGCCGGTGGCTCGGCTGGGTGGTTTAGCGATCTACACCGGATTTCTCGTGGCTCTCCTGATCGCCTGGCAAATCCCGTATTTACACCCGATTTTTTCGAATACTTCAGGTATATGGGCGATCGTCTTGGGCGGCGGGATCATGTGCGCAGTAGGCACGATTGACGATATCTGGGAATTGACGTGGTACACGAAACTCGCTGGGGAGTTGATTGCTGCTGGAGTGATGGCCTGGCAAGGTGTGCAGCTAGTGACTGTGCCACTTTTTGGTTTGACGGTTGGCTCGGCACGCCTGACGTTATTTACCACGGTGATCCTAGTGGTAATGATCGCCAATGCGGTGAATTTTGTTGACGGCCTGGACGGATTGGCTGCTGGCACAATTGCAATCGCCGCCTTTGCTTTCTTCATCTATTCGTATTATCTGACGCGGGAGGTCTCCCCTGGGGATTACACCTCGGTGGCGGTTGTCGTATTGGCGGCGCTCGTCGGATCATGTGTTGGATTTTTGCCGCATAATTTCCATCCGGCAAAAATCTTCATGGGGGATTCTGGCGCTTTGATGCTGGGCACGATCATTGCTGGGGCAGCCATTTTAGTTACTGGTCAGATAGATCCGGCTACGGTGCATACTCGGCAGGCGATTCCCGCTTTCATGCCGTTGATTATTCCGGCACTCGTCTTGGCGATTCCGTTGATTGATCTCATGTGGGCGGTGGTGCGCCGTGTGCGTCAAGGGCGCTCGCCATTTTCAGCAGATGCAGGGCATTTACATCACAGGTTATTGCGTCGTGGGCATTCGCATACAACGGCCGTCCTGATCTTATATATGTGGACGGCGGTTGCGTCATTCGTTGCGGTGGCATACACGATCTATCCGCGTCTTTCTGTGTTGGTCATTGGTCTAGTGGCCACCGCTTTAGGCATCGTCATTACATGGAGACGTTTTGGGTGGTTTTCTGCACGTGATTCGGAATCGCAGTGAGTAGGCGGAATCCAGGGCGGCGTCCGAGTGCTTCCGAGGTGATTTGTCGGGCAACGCTGGCAGCTAGCGGTGTGGCGATGATTCTCGCCGCTATCGGTATATGTGTATGCGGGCAATGGTGGCGGGAGATTCTTATCGCGGCGGGGATTATCGTCGGAATCAATTTGCTTAATGCGGTTTTCATGGCGCTACTTGTTCGTTACTTTACGCGCTTTACCAGCGCTTTTTCGGTCCTGTCATACCTGGTCAAAATTGGTGTCATGGCGCTGGCCATAGTACTAATTCGGCACAATGCTGCATTAAACGTCAGAGTGGTATTCGGCGTTGTGGTGCTGTTCTTTGCGGTGTCTTTGGTGATGTACGGCTGGGTAGTGACGAAGAGCTCGGCGCTATATATCGCGGATTATACGGAGCCTAATTCGTCCTGCTGAAGCCGGAGCATGTGGGGTAGGCGAGGCCGGATAGCCGGCTGTGGCGAATATCTAGTTGGCGTCTTTGGTTCTTCTTTGAAAAGCAGAAAAATCTTCAGGTAAAGTTAATCCTGGTTAAGGCTCTTAACAGTTCGAAGTGGAACTGGGGCACGGCATCGAGATGGGGATATTGCACACTGTGAATCTGTTGCTCAAGCTTGCATCATTGCCCGTCTTTACTGAGGCAGGCGGAGGATCCTTCGAGCCTCCTGCGATTGATCACGAATTCAGCCCACCAGCGCTACTCTTTGCAGGTACTCCGTTTGAGCTGAATCGTATCTTGCTCATTCGCCTCATTTCCGCTTTCGTCATTTTGATCTTGATGATGTGGTATGCCAAGCGGGCCAAACTTGTTCCCGGGCGAGGGCAAGCGATCATCGAATCCATTATGGATATTTCGCGCGTCCAGATTGCTGACGAAGTTATCGGCAAGGAAGCGGCAAAAGCCTACCAGCCGATGCTCATGACTATCTTCATGGGCGTATTCTTCATGAATATTACGGGCATTATCCCAGGCCTGCAGATCGCCGGTACCTCACTGATTGGTATGCCGCTGATCTACGCGATCTTTGCCTATATTGGCTTTATCGTCGCCGGAATCAAAGCCCGAGGTTTGCACTTCTTCATCGAACAGCTAGCGCCCAAGGGAGTTCCGTGGTGGCTGTACATCATCATGGTGCCCATTGAGTTCTTATCGAACTTTATTCTGCGTCCGGTTACCCTGACTTTCCGTCTGTTCATGAACATGATTGCCGGTCATTTGATCCTGGTCTTATGTTTCGTCGGAACGCATTTCTTGTACTTCACGCTCTCGGGCGTTTTAGGCGGTGTATTCGGCACGTTAACTTTCGTGGCCGGTGTCGCCTTCGTGTGCTTCGAGATCATGGTGGGGGCGTTGCAAGCCTACATCTTCGCCATGCTCTCGGCTGCATATATCTCTTTGTCCATCTCAGAACACTGATAACCAACAATACAAAAGGAACCCCACATGATCGGTAACATCGCAACTATTGGTTATGGTCTTGCTACCCTCGGCCCCGGTATTGGTATCGGTTTAATCGGCTCGAAGAACCAGGAAGCCACCGCTCGTCAGCCAGAGATGGCCGGCGCATTGCGTGTGAACATGTTTATCTCTATGGCATTCGCTGAGGCCTTGGCGCTGATCGGCTTCGGTGCCGGCCTGGTATTCGGAGTGTGATGATGCAGTCTGCGACGTTAGCCAGCGGTGGGGGATTCTCAATCATCCCCGCGATACCCGATTTGATTTGGGGGTCGTTGGCCTTCGTCATCGTTGCCATTGCCATCTATAAGTTCGGCTGGCCGTCTTTCTCCGCGATGCTAGATGAGCGTTCGGAGAAGATTGATGAAGGTTTGCGGGCCGCACAGGAGGCGCGCGCTGAAGTTGCTGACCAGCAAGCTCAACTGACCGAAAAGATCCGGCAAGCCCAGCGGGAGGCGGCTGGTATTCGGGAACACGCCCAGGATAACGCCAAGGCGATTGTTCACGACGCCCAGACGAAAGCGCGCGACGAAGCAGAGGGCATTATTGCCAATGCACAGCGTCGCATTGACGCTGATACGGCGGCCGCTATGAGCGCCTTGGAAGGTGACGTCGGCAAACTCGCTACGGAACTTGCCGGGCGGATCGTCGGTGAGGCGATTACCGACGAGGCGATGGCACGCCGAGTCATTGACCGCTTCCTTGACGAGCTTGAAGCAACAGCCCCGACGACTCTTGCACACAAGTCGGAGGACTAAACGATGCGTTCAGGGAGCAAAGCAGCATTAAACCGAGCCTGTGAGCGCTGGGAAGGGTACCTTCTCACGCGCGCCGGTGATGAGATGGCGCTGGCACGCGAAGTGTTCACCGTAATGGATGTGCTGCGTAACTCGGCGGTGCTGAGCAATGCGCTAGAAGACGGGGCACGCAGCCCTGATGATCGCGCTGCCTTGGCCCACGACGTTCTCAGCGGTCGAGTAAATGACGAAGTGACGGAACTGGTCATGGGCTTGGCTCGCGATCAGTGGTCACAGAACGGCGATTTGCGTCTTGCCCTGGAGCATCTTGGCGTTCACGCCATACTCGTCGGTGCTCGACGCGAGGGAATGCTGGGAACGGTTGAGGAAGAACTGTACCAAAGCTCTCGGCTGCTCAAGGATCAGCGGGAATTGCGTTTGGCATTTACCTCGGTAAATCAGCCCCTGGAGTTGCGGCAGAATCTGGCTGCGCAGATTTTTGCGTCGGCCAGCCCATATACCGTTGAACTGATTAAACGGGCTATTGCACACGGGGAAAAGACGATCGCCTCGGCATTGCGGTCCTATTTGCGGGCAACCGCACAGATGGCAGATCATCTTGTTGCGTCTGTGACCAGTGCAATCCCGTTAACCACCGAACAAGAAGCGCGCCTAGGGCGCATCTTGAGCGCAAAATATGGCAAAGACGTGCATATCCACGTCACGATCGATACCTCTGTTATCGGCGGGGTACGAGTACACGTGGACGATGACGTTATTGACGGCACCATCGCTAGCCGCCTCAAGGCTGTACGCGAGGTTTTTACCCATTGATGTACCGCGGCTGGGTGCCGCGTTCGAACGAAGGAAGATGAATGGCTGAACTGATTAAGCCGGAGGAGATTCGGGCCGCGCTGGACAGCTTTGTCAACTCCTACGAACCCGCAAAAGCGGTGAGCGAGGAAGTGGGCCACGTAAACCTTACCGCCGACGGTATTGCCCGTGTGGAGGGATTGCCGGGCGCGATGGCGAACGAACTGTTGAAGTTCGAGGATGGCACGCTGGGTCTAGCGATGAATCTGGAAGAACGCGAGATCGGTGTTGTGGTGCTTGGCGATTTCGCCCATATCCAAGAGGGGATGGAGGTACGTCGCACAGGCGAGGTGCTCTCTGTTCCCGTCGGAGAGGGATACCTGGGGCGGGTCGTTGATCCCCTGGGTCGCCCCCTGGATGGGCTGGGCGAGATCAGTGACCTTGATGGGCGGCGCGCTCTCGAACTGCAAGCCCCTGGCGTCATGATGCGTAAATCAGTGCATGAACCGCTGCAAACGGGCATCAAAGCAATTGACGCCATGATTCCGATTGGGCGTGGCCAACGTCAGCTAATTATTGGTGATCGCAAGACCGGCAAGACTGCTCTGGCGATTGATACCGTCTTGAACCAGAAAGAAAATTGGGAATCCGGCGATCCGAATAAGCAGGTGCGCTGCATTTACGTGGCAATCGGTCAAAAGGGGTCCACGATTGCTTCCGTGCGGGCCACTTTGGAGCGCAACGGTGCGCTAGAGTACACCACGATCGTCGCTGCTCCCGCTTCTGATTCGGCTGGCTTCAAATACCTGGCGCCTTATACCGGATCGGCAATCGGTCAGCACTGGATGTACCAGGGCAAGCACGTCCTGATTATCTTCGATGATTTGTCCAAGCAAGCAGAGGCATATCGTTCGGTGTCCTTGCTGCTGCGTCGCCCACCAGGGCGCGAGGCATACCCCGGTGACGTCTTCTACCTGCACTCTCGGTTATTGGAGCGTTGTGCCAAGCTCTCTGATGAGTACGGCGCGGGTTCGATGACGGGTCTGCCGATTATCGAAACGAAAGCGAATGACGTCTCGGCGTATATTCCCACTAACGTCATCTCCATTACTGACGGTCAGATCTTCTTGCAGTCCGATCTGTTCAACGCCAATCAGCGTCCGGCTGTGGACGTCGGTATCTCCGTCTCGCGAGTTGGTGGCGACGCTCAGATCAAAGCCATGAAGAAGGTCGCCGGTACGCTGAAGATCACCTTAGCTCAATACCGAGCACAGGCAGCCTTCGCGATGTTCGCCTCAGATTTGGATGCCACAACTCGTCGTCAGCTCACTCGTGGTGAGCGCATCATGGAGTTGCTCAAGCAGCCGCAGTACACCCCGTATGCAGTTGCTGAGCAGGTCGCTTCGGTGTGGGCCGGAACGAATGGGTATCTCGATACGATTGAGACGAAGGATGTCGCTCGGTTTGAGGCCGGTTTGCTCGATTATCTGCGCCACAATACGGATGTTCTCGACGTCATTACGAACACGGGCCTGTTGGAGCAGGAAACCGAGGATACATTGCGGGAGGCAACGCAGAAATTCCTGGATTCCTTCACCTCTGCTCATGACTCGGTTGATCTGCCCTCTGACGAGGTAGATCCTGCGCAAAGATCGCAAGAGAAGATCGTCCGGGCTAAGAGGAGCTAACAGTGGCGGGCGAGCAGCGTATCTACAAACAGAAGATCCGAGCGACGCAAACGCTCGAAAAGGTCTTCTCTGCGATGGAGCTCATTGCAGCTTCTCGGGTGGGTAAAGCGCGTGAGAATGCGTTAGGGCAAGATCCATATACTCGTGCCTTGACGGATTCGATCGCCGCTGTTGCCTCCCACGCTGATGAAGAACACCCGCTATTGAACGAACGTACCGATACGAAGCGCGTTATCGTCTTTGTGGTGACCTCTGATCGTGGCATGGCAGGCGCGTATTCAGCGTCTGTGCTGCGGGAAGCCGATCGACTGCGTGCCGAGTTAACCGCTCAAGGCAAAGAGCCAGTTCTTTATGTGTACGGGCGGCGCGGGGTATCGCACTATGGTTTCCGCGGCGTTGAGGTGGCTAATTCCTGGATCGGGGAATCAGATAAGCCTTCGGTGGAGACCTCCCATGAGATCGCTACCGAGTTCCTCAATCGGTTCCTTGCCGCTGATGAAGATGGCGGGATCGGCGAGTTGCATGTGGTTTATACCCGTTTTGAATCCATGATTACGCAGCGCGTTGAAGTGCGGCGCATGCTGCCCGTGCAAATGGTTGATGCGGATGACGCTGATACTGAGCAGCGGGCATTGTTCGAATTTGAGCCTTCGGGTCGCGCCCTGTTCGACGCCTTGCTACCGATGTACATTTCACAGCGTATTCATTCCGTCTTGCTAATGGCGGCGGCATCGGAGTTGGCTTCCCGCCAGCAAGCAATGCATTCCGCTACTGAAAATGCGCAAGAACTCATTCAGGATTACACCCGTTTGGCGAATAACGCCCGCCAGGCGGAGATCACGACAGAAATCACCGAAATCATCTCCGGCGCCGACAGTCTCGGAAAGTAAGCGCCCGCTGGAAAAGGAAGAAAATATGTCAGTCGAAACGACACAGAAACTTGCAACTGGACGCATCGTTCAGGTGGTCGGCGCGGTCGTAGACGTCGAGTTCCCGCCGGACGCGCTTCCGGAGATTAACTATGCGCTGCAAACCGAAGTGACTTTGCCTGCCGAAGACTCCGATGGCGCACCGAACAAGGTGGCAATGACCTTGGAAGTCGCCCAGCACTTGGGTGATAACATCGTGCGCACCATCGCGATGAAACCGACCGACGGTTTGGTTCGCGGGGCAAAAGTTACCAACACTGGGGCTCCGATTTCTGTTCCGGTCGGTGACGTGACGAAGGGCCGCGTGTTCAACGTGGTCGGTGAGTGCCTGAACTTGGCCGACGGTGAGACGCTGGAGGTCAAGGAACGCTGGCCGATTCACCGCAACGCGCCAACCTTCGATCAGCTAGAACCAGAAACCAAGATGTTCGAGACGGGCATTAAGGTTATTGACCTGTTAACACCGTATGTTCAGGGCGGCAAGATCGGCTTGTTCGGTGGCGCTGGTGTGGGTAAGACGGTGCTGATTCAGGAGATGATTCAGCGCGTGGCCCAGGATCACGGTGGTGTGTCAGTCTTTGCTGGAGTGGGGGAACGTACCCGTGAGGGCAACGACCTCATCATGGAGATGAAAGAGGCTGAAGTTCTGGATAAGACGGCGCTCGTCTTTGGCCAGATGGATGAACCGCCGGGGGTGCGTCTGCGTATCGCGCTGTCTGGCCTGACGATGGCGGAATACTTCCGTGATGTGCAAAACCAAGACGTCCTGCTCTTCATTGATAACATTTTCCGTTTTACCCAGGCAGGCTCGGAGGTTTCCACGCTGTTGGGTCGTATGCCCTCTGCAGTGGGATACCAACCGACCTTGGCAGATGAGATGGGCGCGCTCCAAGAGCGTATTACCTCTACTCGCGGTCATTCGATTACCTCGCTGCAGGCGATTTACGTGCCGGCCGATGATTACACCGATCCGGCTCCGGCCACAACCTTCGCGCATTTGGATGCGACGACGGAACTTTCCCGAGAAATTGCTTCGCGAGGCTTGTATCCGGCGGTGGATCCTTTGGCTTCGTCTTCGCGTATCTTGGATGCGCAGTATGTTGGGCAGGCACACTACGACGTGGCAACCCGCGTGAAAGCAATCTTGCAAAAGAACAAAGAACTGCAAGATATCATCTCTATTCTGGGTGTCGATGAGCTTTCTGAAGAAGATAAGATCACCGTGGCGCGTGCTCGCCGGATTGAGCAGTATCTATCGCAGAATACATACACGGCTGTGAAGTTCACGGGCGTGGAGGGCTCAACGGTTCCGATCGCTGAAACTGTGGAAGCCTTCCGTCGTATCGTTGATGGCGAATACGATCATGTGCCGGAACAGGCATTCTTCAATATCGGCGGTATCGAGGATATCGAGCGCGCCTGGCACAAGCTCCAGAAGGAATCATGAAACTCGACGTGGTAGCCCGATCCGGAGTCCTCTTTTCAGGTGAGGTCTCCTCGGTAGTCGTGCCCGCATACAACGGTGAGATGGGAATCTTGCCTGGGCGCGAGCCGATTATGGCGGTTGTGCATAAGGGTACGGTGCGTTTTGTGCGCTCGGATGGTGTTGCGCAGAGCATCAACATTGGTGCCGGGTTCGTGACGGTAGACGAGGATCATATCTCGGTCGTGGTGGAGAACTACGACGATGAGACGGCCACAGAAATCGCAGGGATACAGTCGTGACTGTGTCGGACGGCATCGTAGCGGCCTTATGCGTGTTCTTGGGCTTAGTATGTGTCGTCCTGGCTGGTTATGTGATTCGGTTGCGCTCGCTGTTGCGCCGCCCGGGAGCTATCCAAGTGGCGGTGCGCTGTGCGGGTGAACGGTGGCGCTACGGGATTGGCGTGATGGGCGGGCGGCATCTGGTGATTTTTCCGCGCGCGTTGCGCTGGAGTCCGCTGGCGCGCTGGGATCGGCGCGGTATGTCGGCGGATCGTATCGGCGGCGAAGCAAGTATCCGGTTCCTGAGTGTTCATGTTGATGGTCAGGAATACGAGTTAGCGTGCGAACAGCTGGCGGTGGAGGCGATATTGTCGTGGTTGGAGTCAGCCGCGCCAGAATCGGAGCCCCAATTCGGCTGACCTCGTGTAGTAAGCTAAGCTGGCTGCTGAGAGGAAGGACGTCTTGTGCGTATTGTGGTTGCCACCTGTGCTGTTGACTATTCGGGTCGCTTAGATGCTCATTTAGAACAGGCAGTTCGCGTTCTAATGCTGAAAGCAGATGGCGCAGTTTTAATCCATGCAGATGGAGGCTCTTATAAACCGCTGAATTGGATGTCACCGCCGTGTACCTTGCGCGAGCTTGATCCAGAAGAAGCCGATCGTCAAGCTGGAGTCCAACAGGTGTGGCGGGTTGAGAACGACAAGACGAATGACGTCCTCGTCATCCGGATTTTCGAGATCCATCATGAGTATTCCCAAATTTTGGGCGATGAACCGGGGCTTCGTAAAGATGGAGTGGAGGCTCATCTGCAAAAACTGTTGGCAGAGCAGACCGAACTTCTTGGTCCTGGTGTACAGCTAATTCGTCGTGAGTATCCGACGGCAATCGGGCCAGTGGATCTCATGGTTGTTGATAGCGATGGTGGCCATATTGCAGTAGAGGTTAAACGTCGCGGTGAGATTGACGGGGTAGAGCAATTAACTCGTTATTTAACCCTGTTGGAGCGTGATTCGACGTTGCGGCCTATTCGGGGTATTTTTGCTGCGCAGGAGATCAAAGCTCAAGCACGCGTATTAGCAGAAGATCGCGGTATCGAGTGCGTGGTTTTGGATTACGATGCGATGCGCGGTTTAGATAATCCAGAAGACCGGCTGTTCTAATGGCGAAACGACGACGCAAACCACCTGTTAGTGCCCCGCTGAATATTGAGCGCCTGATGGGTTACACCCGTTATGAGATGGCTGATAACGGCATGGAATTCACGGTTCGCCATATCCGTGCAGCACGTAAAGAGTATGTGTGCCCCGGATGTCAGGGGCGAATTATGGTAGGCGAAGCTCATGTGGTGGCATGGACGGAGGACTCGTGGTTTGGCCCGACGGCGGGGCAAGAGGCACGCCGACATTGGCATACGAGTTGTTGGAAAGCGCGAGGTCATCAAGCTACAGCGTGGTAGTCTGAAAGCATGCTGTCATATATACGTACTGGTCCGACGACGGACCTTCCATTAGTTTTACTGCACGCTCTTCCACTCGATTCAACGATGTGGGATCAGGTTCGGGAATTATTGCCCGATCGGGACATCATCACGGTTGACGCACCAGGTTTTGGGAAATCTCCGCGTGGTGAGGAATTCGCTGAAGGAGATCCGGCAATCTCGACGTATGTGGAGGCGTTAAAGGCTCGTCTGGATGATTTAGGCGTAACCCGTATGGGGTTGGCTGGTTTATCAATGGGCGGTTCTGTGGCCGCGCAGTTCACGGCGGCGTATCCGCAGATGGTTGCGGGATTGGCGCTGATTGACACGAATATCACGGCTGACGATCCTGACCGGCAGGCTTTCCGTCGCAATATGGCCGAGCGCGCCGATGCGGGTGAGGGCTATTCGGCTGTGGAGAACTGGACGACGATTATGGTCGGCAGTGAATGTACCGACGAGGTGCGGGCGAGCCTGGATGCGCGTTTTAAGGTTTTGCGTAATGATGGCTTGGCATGGATTCAGCGTGCCTTAGCGGATCGCCCTGATTCGTCTGCTGCGGTGGGCATGATTGATGGTCCGGTATTTTTCGTGCGTGGTATGGATGATCCTACTGCGTCGTTGGAGTCCTATCAGGAGCTGGGTGCCCGATGCCGTAATCCGTATTATGTTGAGATTCCGGGGGCGGGGCATTTCACTGCTGATGAGAAGCCGGTAGAGTTGGCACGAGCATTGGATGTATTCGCTCATGCGACCGCGCTGTATGCTCGGGGCTGATTTGATCTATTGTCTCAGAGGAGAAAACCCCTAAGCAGCCGCAGATAGCGGCTGCTTGAATGAGGTGAGGCACGATGGCTGCTAGTGCCTGCTCAGGATGTTCGGGAAGCGAGCGGGAATGAGATGGCGGGCTGCCTCTGTGGTGGTTTTCGCGGGATAGGCCCGTGGTTGTGGCATAACAACTGAATAGGTTTGTGGGGGTGGATACAATCAATGATATCCACCCCCACAAACCTATGTACTCTTTGCGAGCCCTACCTTTATGGTTGCTCAGGATTACGGCGAGGAGGTTCCGTTGGCGGTGTGCCAGGCTGAGGAATTATCTTGTTGAGCCAGCGATATGCCCCTCAGTCAGCGATATGCCCCTCCGAGAGGCGTGCCCGCACCCGCTATGAATCCGCTATCATGCAGCGCACTGCGTCATCGTTATTCCTTAGCGTGATGGTGTTCGGCAGAGTCCACGATCTCGGTTAATGCAATCGACGTGGATGTGGAGCTTAGAAGCGTGCGAACGTCAGATAGATATGATTCCAGATTGGTGCGTTGTTCGCGCAAGGATTCTATATGTGCTTCGGCGTTGGAACGCTGTTCGTCGGCGCTATGGCGGGCTTCATCAAGAATGCGTTGAGCTTCATTGTGGGCGTCGTTGAGTAAACGTGTGGCTTCTTCGCGGGCCTGGGCCAAGATGTCTTGGGCGGATTGATGTGCGTCTTGCGTTACGGTTTGGGCATGTTCGGTGGCCTGCGCTGCTCGCAGTTCTGCCTCTTTGGCATGTTCTTCGCTCACTCGGACGAGTTCTTCGCTGCGTTCACGCAGGGCTGCTTCCCGCTCTTGGCATTCGGTGGCGGATTGGGTATGGCGCTGTGCGATCTCGCGTTCTGCTTGGGCGCGCATCTGGGTCACATCTTCTTCGGCGCTGGTACGCAATGCGGTGACTTCCTCGGTGATCTGCGCGCGCATTTGTGCCACATCGTGCTCGGTTTGTGAGCGGAGCGTGGTGGCTTCCTGTTCTGCTTGGCTGCGCACGCGCTGTGCCTCTCGCTCGGCGGAAGCCAACATTTCTTCACAGGTTCGGCGTGTGGATTCTGATAGCTCGCGGGCTTCAGATTGGGATTGAGAACGCACGTGTTCGGCCTCCGATCGGGCACTGCTCATGGTGTTGCGGGATTCCGTTTCGGCATGTTCGCGTAATTCTTCAGCGCGGGTGCGGGCTGTTGAAACAATGTGTTCCGCATCTTTGCGGGCGCGCGTCATGAGATCTAGGGCTTGTTCTTCTGTTGAACGCAGCAATCGTTCGACGCGGCTGCCAAGGCCGGAATAGGATGGGCGTTCGTTTTCTTTCAATGCATTATTGGCTTCAGCGAGTTCGCCAGATAGTTGGAGGACTTGAGCGTCCAGGCGGGCAACCTGGTCTCGCGTTTGAGCGAGATGGGATTCAAGTTGTGCGATATGTTCGTCAACTTGGGCGCGGTCGTATCCGCGCATGACAACGGGGAAACCAGAGTAGTCGCTCAACGTATCTCCTTCAGTAGGGGTGCCGAACAGCATCGGCACGGGAGGTGCTTTCTGGGCACAAACTTATCTACAAGCCTAATGAGGTTCTTCTCAGGTGAGCGGAGGATTGGATGGCGTGCCGTCTTTAGAACCGAATAGCCGACGTATTATGGGCGTATTGAGGAATTTCTGCGAGTGGTTTCTGCTCTAGAGGTATTACTAGGAGCCTCGGTAGGAAGGGGAAAGGGTAGAGTCACTCACACTATGCTATGCGAGGATTCAAAACCAGGTATTGTTACATAATTGTTACAATCCAAAGGCGAGGTTCTGCGGGGATATGCCACATCCGTCGCTCGGTGAGGGATGATTGTTAGATAATAACTAGCATTGGTAGAAACACTGAGGGCAAACAGGACCTCGTGATAGTACTCGGAATAACGAAGGGCGTATGCATGAAACGTATTGGCGGGATTGTCCTAGTCATCGTGGGCCTCATCATTGCAATAACTGGCGTGGTGCGAGCCGCGATGGATAGCGATTCAACCACGGTGAGTGTGAGCGTGCCAGCGGATAAGCACCAGTTCGTCTATACGGCGCCGGGAGTTTTATCATTGGTGGATTCCCAGGTGACGATACGGCTACAAGCTGATAGCGGGCAGATTCAATGGGGGCTTGGCTCTACGCCTAATGTGCAGGCCTTTGTTCTGGACGCCTCGGCGTATGAAGTGACGGGGCTATCGAGCTGGAGTCAAGTGCGTGGTACGCAGATTCCGGGGACGGATAGCGGGCGGGAAGCAGTCAGCGCCGCCGCAGCTAATGACACGTTTTCCTTAGCCAATTCGGATATGTGGACGAAGCATGGGACGGGCGATCGAGATGTAACCGTCACCCTTGAACCAAACCAAGGAGTTGCTCAGTCGTTTATTGCAACTACGACGGCTGGTAGTGCACCCCAGATGGAATTGACGTGGCAGCGGAAGCTGACGGAAAAGACCAGCCCATTTCCCTTTGTTATCGTCGGGGTGCTGCTCGCCTTGATTGGTGCGCTGACGGTGCTTTCTGATTGGCAACAGCGAGCGGTGCAAAAGCGTCGTGAAGAAAATGCGGCGCGCAAAGAAGCGGCTGCTGAGCGGCAATTTGAGGAGACGAGCGTCATTCCTAAAATTAATGACAGCTCCTCGGCAGGTGATACTTCGCCAACGGAGGAAACCTCGCCAACAGGTGAAGAAATACCGGCGAGTGAGGCAACGGATGAGCTTCGTGATGTGGTCAAGGAGATGACGGGTTCTGGCTATGGGGCAGTGCTTATGCCAGCTCGTATCGGGGAATATCGCGATCGTGAGTTAGCTGAAGCTGATCGCATTATTCTGCCAGTAACGCATGATGATTCTGCGCCTGAGGATCTGGAACACGACGCTTCGCTGCGTGAAGATAATGCGGATAGTGGCCATGGCAATACTGATCTGCAGGGGAGCGCAGAAGCAATGGTTCCACTGCCAGAGGAATCGCATGTGGAGCCGGAAGAATTAAGCGCAGATCGCGAAGAATCGCCAGCAGATGAGCTGCGTAATGCCAATATCGCTGACATCATCGCACATAGCGATGATGAGGTAGCGGTCACTGGCGTCGAAGGTGAGGCCCATAATGGCGAGGCGCTTGAGTCAAGCCTAGTAGGTGACGCAGATGAAGGGGGCGCTGAAGGCGTAACGCCCTTGCTGCAAAATGAATCGTCTTCGTCGGATACGCATGATGAATCCGCACACCCCTTAGCACACACTACTGACTCGGATCAAGAAGCTTACTCAGATAGCGTCGATTCAACGCCTGCTCGGGCAGATCATTCAGAGGAATCGGATAATGCAGATCAGCCAGAAGCTGGTGCGCGTTCCTGGCGGGCGCTATGGGATTTTTCTTGGGGTAATTCCCGTACAGCAGGAGAGGAGAACAAGGATGCGTAATCGCGCCATTATCGCTGCTGGATTGTGTTGCTTGCTGGCGGCGTGCTCATCTCCGCAAGCGGTGCCGGAGCCTCGCTATGGCGATCAGCCACAAGAGATCCTTACCCAGGAACAATTCGCCGCAATTGCTGAGCAAGCTGCAGCGGGGATTGCCGCGGCAACAACAAGTAATTCAGCCGATCAACTGGGTGGGCGGATTGCTGGTCCGATGCGAGACGAACGCACCGGGCAACTTCGCCTGAAAGCAATCTTGGGTGACAGCTATCAACTCGATCCGATCGTCATTTCGAAAGAATCCACTCCGGTACTATCGGGAACAGGATTTCCGAGAACTGCGATGACGGTTGAGAAACCGGCTGACGGTCAGAATCTCACGTCGTTGACGGTATGGACCCAGGATTCTCCGCGAACAAACTATGCGCTGTGGGCACAGGTGCAGCTATTCCCGGGGGTGAACGTACCAAAAATCGTTTCGCAGTTGGATAACGAAGTTGGAGATATATCCAACCCGTCGGCATATGCTGCAAACCCGAATGACGTCCTGGCTACCTATGCGTTATATAACGCCTCACGCACCCAGCAGGCGATCAAATTCCAAGACGGCGATCCACTATTTACCCAAATTGCCGCCCAGCAAGATAGCTTTGGGCAGGCATTAGGGCGTAGCGGCTCGGCAACTACTCAATTCGCTCCGGGGGATAAGGGAATTCGAGCCGTCCATACGGATGACGGTGGCCTGATCATTGTTGGTGAGTTGAACTACGTCGTGGAAATCACCAGGACGCAACGCAACGCGAAAGTGCGCATTGCCGATCAGATCGGGGCCCTGTACACCGGCAATAAAGATAACGCCGTGTTGGAGATTGCTGATAAAGCAGTGGCACATTATTCAACAACGGTTGCGTTCTATATTCCTCCGGCAGGGGCAGCCTCTGCGGTTGTGCAGGTTATCGGATCCGCTAAGCCCACCCTGGTGGCCGTGGAAAACGTCGGAGCGAATCCCGCTCACTAATCTAGCTGACGCTGCTTGTGGTTTACTCCTTAGCTGCCTGCCAGCAGCAGGTATGGTTGAGAGGGTGCTGCAGGTATGGTGGCGTGCAGATAGCTCAGGTATGACTGCAGCGTCGGCGATAGCCTGCAATACGGTGTTGCCGGTGTGAGACAAGGAGAAACAGATGGATTTAACGGGAAGCCAGTTTCGTGGGGCTGTCGATTTTTCGACGCTATCTACTCAATCTGAGACGCAACCGAACTCTGCTGGGCAGCCCGAAAACACTGTTGCTGGGCCGTATATTACGGACGTTACGGAAACCAGTTTGCAAGGCATCCTCACGATGTCTATGCAGGTTCCAGTCCTTTTGGTGTTCACCTCGGCGCATTCTGAGAACTCGCAACAGCTTCAAGGGCAGTTGGAGCTTATTGCGCAGCGATATGCGGGGCAGTTTCAACTTGGTCGCGTAAACGTCGATACCGAAACTGAGGTGGTTGGCGCCTTTGGAATCACAGCAGTTCCGGCTGTGTGCGCACTGCTGCAGGGGCAGCCTATCCCGTTGTTCCAGGGGATGCCTGATGCAGAGCAGCTTGAACAAACTGTGGAAAACGTTTTGACGGCTGCTGCCCAGTACGGGATCACTGGAGTATTAGATGGCGACGAATCGGCGCACCCCCCACAGGTCGAGGTCCCGCCTTTGCATAAAGAAGGATTAGCGGCGTTAGAGCGCGGGGATATTGACGCAGCGCATCAAGCATATTCTCAAGCTCTGCGCGAAGATCCCGCCGATCAGGAAGCACAGTCGGTCCTCTATCAGGTGGAGTTACTCCAGCGTTTGCGGGATATGAATCCGGATAATGAGCCGAATCGAATCACTGAGATTCTCGAAAGCGCCGCCAACGCGCCAATGACGGATTTGGATATTCAGTTGTGTGCGGCAGATATTGAGCTATCCCATCAACGCCCAGACGCAGCCTGCGCTCGATTGATTGACGTTGTTCGCCATACTGACGGAGAAGATCGTGATGCGGCACGGCAACGGTTAATTGCCTATTTCGATATTCTCGGTCCATGCGATCTGGTGATGGCAGCCCGTAAATCACTGGCGAATGCGCTGTTTTAATGACGGGTAAAGTAGCGTAGATAAAGCTAAAAGTGGGGCGGTCCGACAATACATTGTCGGACCGCCCCATTCTCAGCTAGAAGTAGCTGAAGAAAATCGCTCAGATTTCCGCGCTAGCTACTGAGGGTAAACCACACAGTGCAGTTACAGGGCACGGTATATGACTCGCCAGGTGCGGTAGGTTCGTCAAGAGCGCGGGACGAAATGATGATCTCTGCACCTGTCGGCAGCGGCGTCGGGGTATCGAATACCGTCAGGATATGTACGTCATCTCGCGTATCGTGCCGAGAAATATAGTGCAGCCACGGGGAATCTTCCTCAACTTCGCATAATTGCGCTTGCGCCATACGGAGTTCTGCGCGGGCTGCAAAGAGCCGGCGGAAAAGTGCCAGCGTCGAATCCGACCGCGAGAGCTGAACATCAACGGCAAGATCGCGCCATTCTTCTGGCTGCGGAAGCCAGGTTTCGCCGCTGGGAGAGAACCCGAATCCGGGCAGTTGGGAATTCCACGGCATTGGGATACGGCAGCCATCTCGACCGGCCTCAACTCCACGGGTGCGGAAATAGGCCGGATCTTGCCGAATATCGTCGCTCAATCCGGTGTGTTCTGGTAGTGCGAGTTCTTCGCCTTGATAGATATAGCATGAGCCAGGCAGTCCAGCTTGCAAAAGGTGGGCGGCTAGTCCGCGCTGCATTCCCAATTGTGCATCGGGCTGGGGGTCCGTCGGGCGAATCCCATTTGGGCCTTTGCCAGTTTCTACTAATCCCATGCGGGATACCACCCGTACTACGTCGTGGTTTGACAAAACCCATGTCGTTGGAGCGCCGACGTTATCCATCGCTCGCAAGGATTCTCGAATGGATGTGCGGTAGGCGTTGACGGTGAAAGGCGAGCACAGGAAGTCAAAATTGAAGGCCTGACTCATTTCGTCAGCGCGAACGAATTTCGCCATATCATCGAGGTTATCAACCCAGGCTTCAGCCACGAGTGCGCGATCTGGGCCGTATTCATCTAGTACGGCGCGCCATTCCCGGTAGATCTCGTGGACTTCTGGGCGATTCCATTGGGGAGGAGGTGGCACGTCGCCAGGAACCTTGGAACCGCCGGAAACCATATCCCAGTGGAACTGCCAATCGGGGAGCTCAGGATCTTTGCATAGCCCGTGGGCGACGTCAACGCGGAAGCCATCTACCCCAAGATCGAGCCAGTAGCGCAGAATATTGCAGAATTCGGCACGTACTTCTGGGCTGTCCCAGTTGAGATCGGGCTGGCTGGAATCAAAGAGGTGGAGATACCACTGGGTGTCGTTTTCCCACGGCGATCCGGGAGCGTCAGCGCGATCGCAGACGCGCGTCCAGGCGCGGGAGCCGAAGATGGACCCCCAATCGTTCGGGGGTTGATGATTATCGGGCTTTCCATCGCGGAACCAGTAGTACTGGCGTTGCGGGCTATTAGGATCTGCAAGTGCCGCTTGGAACCAGACGTGCTGATCTGAGGTGTGGTTGGGAACCATATCGACGATGATCCGCAAGCCATGTTCGTGGACGGCGTTGATGAGGGCGATCGCGTCGTCGTTGGTGCCGAACATGGGATCGACGCGGTAGTAGTCAGCGACGTCGTAGCCGGCGTCTTTTTGTGGTGATAGGTAGAACGGGGAGAGCCACACTGCATCGATTCCGAGGTCGGCAAGGTATCCGAGGTGGTCAATGATTCCAGGTAGATCTCCGATCTGCCCGTGACGTGACGCAAATGAGCGCGGATAGATCTGGTAGATGACAGCATGATTCCACCACTGTTGAGTGGGGGTTTGCTCATGCAATATGCGTGCCATACGTCCTCCAATGGCGCGATAGTTGAGGAAGGGATGGGGATAGATGAGTGAAGTTAGCTGTTATTTTCGCGGTGGCGCGGTGGATTCTCGAACGATTAGCTCGGGTTCGAAACGCATCTTGGTGATGTTGGTTGGTTGCCCGTCAATCATGGTGAGCACGGTTGATACGGCTGCTTCAGCCATTGTTTTTACTGGTTGACGCAGTGTGGTTAGTGGCGGATCAGTGAAAGAGATGACGAAGGAATCGTCGAAACCGATCACTGATATGTGCTCGGGGACGGATAATCCGGCGTTGCGGCAGTGGCGTAAGACGCCCAGTGCCATAATGTCGGAGCCGCAAATGATGGCGGTGCAGCCGGTGCGAATGAGTTGTGCAGCGGCGGATTGGCCTCCTGCGTCAGTGTAGAGCGTGTGTACAATCCGTGGTTTCTCGTGGGGCAGAAGGGTGCGCATAGCTGCGATGTATGCCTCAGTCTTATTGCGTGAGGGGAAGAACCGCACCGGCCCAGTTGCCAGCCCGATATGGCGGTGTCCTTGAGCGACGAGATGGCTGACGGCTTTGCGAACTGCCACGATGTCGTCAGTGGAAAAGTCGGGACGATCAATGCCGGGGTGGGATCCGTTGATGGTGACGAAGGGGACGTCACGGGCGATGAGCCGCTGGTAACGATCAATGCTGGCGGTGGAATCTGCGTGTAGACCAGAGACGAAGATGAAACCGGATACTTGTTGCTCAAGCATGGCATCTACATAGGAATCTTCGGTTGCTCCACCGGCCATTTGTGTGCCGAGTAGGGGAGTGTAGCCATGTAATGCCATCGCGGAGGCGATGTGCTGGGCGAATGCGGGGAAGATTGGGTTTGATAGCTCGGGGATAATCATGCCGATTAGGCCGCCGCCTCGCTCTCGGAGTTTTTCTGGGCGTTCATAGCCAAGAAGGTCCAGAGCGGCGATAACTGCTTGGCGGGTTTCGGGCGCAACGGAGTTCTTCCCGTTAAGGACTCGGGATACGGTTGCGGTGGAGACCCCGGCTTGGGTGGCGAGATCGGATAGTCGAATGCGCTTACCCATGACAGACTCCTTACAAATGTTCCATCACTTTTACATAAGCATACACCGAGCGACTGGAAATGTTGTCAAAATCGCACAAAGATTGCCGGATACTTTGAGGGAGATTGGCTAAATTTCGGGCATTACTCAAGATACGTTGGGTGAATAGTTTTCAATTTCGATGTAATACCTTGCATAAATGTTGACACGACCTATAATCGGAGATACGTGCGAGAGTGTGCAATGGGGCATAAAAGTTAACGTGCCTATGAATACGCTTCGCACCATGTTAAACGACATGAGGAGAGATTAATGCGACGGAGCATTGCACTAATTGCAGCCGCTGGTCTGTCTTTGGCATTGACGGCCTGCGGCGGATCAGAAGAAAAGAAAGGCGACGAGGGCAAGGGGTCTGGATCAGAGGCTCCTGCGGGCGGCGCAAGCCTCGTTATTTGGACTGACGCTAACCGTGAAGCGGCCTTCAAGAAAGCAGCCGATAAGTACACGGAAGCAACAGGTAATACCGTCCAGATTGTTGTTAAGGACAACGATCAGGCGCGGTCAGAGTTCACTGCGCAGGCTGCGACCGGCGAGGGCCCGGATATTCTATTCGGCGCCAATGACTGGCTGGGCGAGTTCGTTAGCAACGGTCTAGTTGCGCCAGTTGAGCTTGGCGATAAGGCCAGCGAATTCAACCCGCTAGCGGTTAGCGCATTCACCTATCAGGGTGCGACGTATGGCGTGCCGTATGCGGTGGAGAACCTGGCTATCATCCGCAATACGGATCTGGTGGATTCCACCCCGGCCACCTTCGATGAAATGATTGCCAAGGGCAAGGCTGCTGGCGTGCAGTACCCCTTCATCATGCAGCTTTCTGAAAACGGCGATCCGTACACCATGTACCCCTTCGAGGCATCCTTCACTGGCCCGATCTTCGAGCTCGATGCCAACAAGAGCTACACCAACAAGCTGAACCTCGGTGGCGATCAGGGCAAGGCATTCGCACAGTGGCTGTACAACAAGGGGCCAAAGGGCGAGAACATCCTGCAGCCCACCATCACCTACGATATTGCTGTTGATGCATTCAAGACGGGCAAGTCGCCGTACATCGTTGGCGGCCCGTGGATGTTGCCAGATTTCAAGGATATGCACATCGCGGTTGACCCAATCCCGTCGGCTGGCCCGGGTAAGTCCACGCCGCTGTTGGGTGTTCAAGGTGGATACATCTCTGCTCACTCCAAGAACGCTGTGTTGGCGACCGACTTCCTGGTCAACTACGTCGGCTCGGAAGAAATCCAGACGGCATTGTACGAAATCGGTCAGCGTCTGCCGGCTCTGAAGGCTTCCGCTGATAAGGCTGCTTCGGATCCGTTGATGGCTGGTTTCGCCAAGGCTGGTGCAGAAGCACTTCCGATGCCTTCGCTTCCTGAGATGGCTGCTGTGTGGAGCTTCTGGGGACGCACGGAAGGTCAGATCGTCGCTGGAGCAGATCCGGCCTCCACGTGGGACAAGATGATCTCCGATATTGAAACTGAGATGAAGAAGAAGTGATTCATCGATAGCTAAGTTCACCGGCCGGCCTTATGCCGGCCGGTGAACCATTAACCTGAGATTTCGTCTCCATCCCATAGGAGGGCCCCATGTCGATGACAACTCAGTCAGAGGCGAGCAAGGCCAGGGCGCGCCGCCGAGCAGAGAATCGGAAAAAAGATTCCCATGCAACCGCGTGGAAGCCTGGATTTCTTGTCAAGCTCGTCCTCATGGCCTTAGTCAATGCACTTGGCGTTTATATTGTTTTCACCGCTTTCACCAATGGCTCGACAGTGCTTGGCGTTTTGATGACGCTACTGTTGCTCGCGGTGGATTGGGTGTATTTCTCCAAGCGCACTCTTGCGCTTAAATACCTGGCCCCAGGCTTGGTTTTTTTGATCGTATTCCAAGCGTTCACCATTGTTTACACGGGGTATATTGCGTTTACCAATTACGGTCATCAACACACGCTCGATAAAGAAAAAGCCATCAGCTCAATCCTGATGCAGTCCAACTCCAAGCGAGTGGAAGGATCTCCCCAATATCCGATGGCTCTAGTCGTCAAGGGTGACGAGTTAGGTTTCGCCGTTCTGGATGACGGCGTCCTCAAGGTTGGTACTGCCGAAAAGCCACTAGAGAAAGTCAAGGGTGAGGTTGACGGCAAAAAGATTATTTCCGTAGACGGCTGGGAGAAGCTTCCCGCAGATCAGCTCGCTGCTCGCCAAAACGAAATTACTACCATGCGCGTCCCGCTATCCGACGAAGCAGAAAGTGGAACGCTCGGTACGCAAACTGGAACAGTTGCTTTCCAATTCACCGCGACGATGCATTATGACGAGGCGCAAGATGCCTTCGTCAGTACGGAGAACGGGAAAGTGTACAAGGCTGATGACAGCGCGGGATTCTTCCGAAGCGATGACGGAGAAACCCTGGGGGTTGGCTGGCGCGTCAACGTTGGATTCGCGAACTTCGTTGCTGGATTCTCTGACGGACGCTATGCCCAACCATTCCTTAAGGTCCTGATCTGGAACGTTCTCTTCGCCTTCTTCTCGGTTATGACGACGTTCCTCCTGGGCATGATCCTCGCTATTGTGATGAATGACCAGCGGATCAAGGGGCGCAAGATCTACCGCACGATCATGCTCTTGCCCTACGCCTTCCCGTCCTTCATGACGGCATTCCTCTTTGCTGGTTTGCTTAACTCTGAGTACGGTTTCTTTAACCAGCTATTAGGAACTGCGATTCCGTGGCTAACAGATCCAACAATGGCGAAAGTTTCGGTCATTTTGGTGAACCTGTGGATGGGCTTCCCCTACATGTTCTTGATCGTCACGGGTGCTCTGCAAGCGATCCCAGGAGATCTTATTGAGGCAGCGAAGATTGATGGGGCGTCAACCCTGCAGGTGTGGCGCAACGTCACGCTTCCGCAGCTTATGGTGGCGTTGACCCCGCTGTTGATCGCCTCGTTTGCCTTTAACTTCAATAACTTCAATTTGATCTACATGTTGACTCGCGGTGGTCCGTCAATGGCGGATGCCTCCGTGCCGGTAGGCCACACCGATATCTTAATTTCGATGGTTTACAAGATCGCGGGTCTAACTGGTGACGCACTGCCGAACTATGGTCTGGCTGCAGCTATGTCGCTCGTGATCTTCGTGATTGTCGGTGGCGTCTCGCTGTACTCGTTTAAGAAGTCGAACTCGATGGAAGGATTAAGCTAATGACACCCACTCATGTGGCCGAAACGCCCATCGACACGACGCCTGAGGTCGGTAAGGTCGCTCCAGTGGAGAACAAAATGCCGTTCTCACGCTGGTTTAGAGAGCTTGGATTCCGGCATGTGATCGGCGTACTGGCTGTTATATATGCGGCTTTCCCGATCGTCTACATTATTTCGGCAGCACTGAATCCGAATATTACAACGACTTTGCTCGGTGCTAATAAGCTGTTCTCCTCCGTTTCGGGAGAGAACTTCGCGGAACTGTCGGACACAATGTTCTGGATCTGGCTCAAAAATACCCTCATTGTTGGTATCGCAACGGCTGCTGGAACAGTACTGATGGGTGCTGCAGCGGCATACGCGTTCTCGCGCTACCGTTTCCAGGGGCGCAAGGTGACGCTGATGTCGCTTATGGTGATCCAGATGTTCCCGCAGTTGCTGACTTTCGTCGCGGTATTCTTGCTGCTCACCACTTTGGGCGATATTGTTCCGTCGCTGGGCATTGATTCAAAGATTGCCTTGATCTGCGTTTACTGGGGGGGCGCACTGGGCGCAAATACCTTCCTCATGTACGGTTTCTTCAACTCTATTCCAATGGAGCTGGATGAAGCGGCAAAGATTGACGGGGCAACTCATTCGCAGGTGTACTGGACGATTATTATGCCGCTGGTTCTTCCGATTCTGGCAGTGGTTGGATTGTTGTCCTTCATCTCAGCCTTCAATGATTTCGTCCTTTCCCGAACGATTCTTACCTCGCAGGAAAATTGGACTCTTGCCGTGGGTATGAATATCTGGGTGGGATCAAACGACAAGCATTGGGATTGGTTCGCTGCAGGTTCGATCATTGCGGCCTTGCCAATTCTGTTGCTGTTCTTGCTCCTGCAAAAGTACATCGTTTCTGGTTTGACCGGAGGCGCTGTCAAGGGGTGATTCTGTTGCCCTGCCAGGGTGACGAAAACGCTATTGCTATCTGTTTAGGTGTGGTTCGGCTGACCGCCAGGTCAGCCGAACCACATTGTATATAGCGGCATGAGGCAGCCAGTAACAATTCGATTATGTGCAGCAGACGCTCGCCATCGCGACCTGCCTTTTCGTGCTTGAGGTGGCTGCTGCGAGCCGATACGCGAGCATATTCCTACCTGTCAGGGGGCGTTAGGAGATCGCGTGATCTCCTAACGCCCCCTGACACATCTCATCCGAGAACCCTGGTGCGATGTAGCTGATCTACCATCGAAGAAGCCGTTAGCCGCATTAGCCGCAAGATATGAATACCGTACCGACTACAGGTCGGAGGAGTGGCTCACCGACAACGGCAAGCCAACAAACCCATTGCTACCCACAACTAACGCACTGCTACGGCAAGCTACTGACGCTCAGGGCTGAGGTACACGACTCCATAGGGAGGAAGCTGTACCAGCGCAGAATGTGAACGCCCAGCCCACTCCACCTCTTCAGCATCTACCAGGCCCAAATTACCTACGCCAGAACCGCCATATTCAACGGCATCCGTATTCAGTAACTCTTCCCAGCGCCCGCCATGTGGTAGCGCAATACGGTAATCATTGTGGGGGATACCGGAGAAGTTACAGATTGCCACCACTTGATCCGTCTCGTCAGCCGAAGTACGCACATAGGCTAAGACGTTATGGTCAGCGTCATTGACTTCGAGCCATTCGAAACCGTGATTCGTGAAATCGTCAGACCATAGCGCAGGGTGCTCACGGTAAATCTCATTGAGGCGCTTGACGCAGGACATCACGCCGTCGTGGCTCGGATTATCGGTCAACCACCAATCGAGGCTCCGACCAGAATTCCACTCATCTATCTGCGCAAATTCTTGCCCCATGAACAGCAACTGTTTGCCAGGGTGGGACCACTGATAAGCCAATAGCAAGCGAACGCCCGCTAGCTTTTGCCAATGATCGCCAGGCATTTTGGCGTACAGCGAGCCTTTGCCATGCACAACCTCGTCATGCGATAGTGGCAACAGGAACTGTTCAGAGAACGCATAGACTAACGAGAAAGTCAGCTCGCCGTGATGCCATTTACGGTTAACAGGTTTCTCGTGCATATAGTGCAAGGTGTCGTTCATCCAGCCCATATTCCACTTCAGGCCATAACCTAAACCGCCATTTTCCGTCATGCCCGTCACGCCACCCCAGGAGGTAGATTCCTCCGCGATCATCATAATTCCAGAGAAGAGCCGGTACGCGGTGGCATTGGTTTCTTGAATGAAAGATATTGCTTCGAGATTCTCCCGCCCGCCATAGATATTGGGCTGCCACTGCCCCTCATTGCGGGAATAATCCAGGTACAACATCGACGCCACTGCATCGACGCGGATACCATCAATATGGAACTCGCTCAGCCAATACAGGGCATTAGCGACGAGGAAATTGCGCACTTCGCGACGACCAAAGTTAAAGACGTAGGTTCCCCAATCGGGTTGCTCGCCGCGCAGCGGATTGGGATCTTCATATAGTGGCGTGCCATCGAATCTGGCTAGCGCCCACTCATCTTTCGGGAAATGCGCGGGAACCCAATCCATAATGACGCCAATACCGGCCTTATGCAGTTCGTTAATGAGATAACGCAGATCGTCCGGCGTGCCGTAGCGAGCCGTCGGCGAATAGTACGAGGTGATCTGATACCCCCACGATGGGCCAAAAGGATGTTCCGCCAAGGGCATGAACTCAACGTGGGTGAACCCTAAATACTTGATATGCCCGATCAGTTGCTCAGCGGCCGCTCGGTAATCCAGACCGTTACGCCATGAACCGAGATGAACTTCGTAGACGGATACCGGCCCAGAGTGAGGATCGCGAGTGCTGCGCTCTTTCATCCATTCGGCGTCATCCCACTCGAAAGTCGATTCGGTGATAATAGAGGCCGTTGACGGCGGAACTTCGGTCCGGCGCGCCATCGGATCAGCCTTCTGATGCCAGGAGCCATCTGCATACTGGATCTCAAACTTGTAGCGCTGCCCGTCTTTTGCCCCGGGAATAAACAGCTCCCAGATTCCGGAGGTGCCCATTGTGCGCATTGCTGAAGCGATACCGCTCCACGAGTTGAAATCGCCGATAACTCGAACCGCGCGCGCATTGGGCGCCCACACCGCAAAACTTGTGCCAGTTACTGTGCCAAACGGGGAATCGTAGTTGCGCACATGAGCGCCGAGCATATTCCACAGCTCTTCATGGCGGCCTTCGGAGAACAGATAGCGATCGACGTCGCCGACGGTCGGCAAGAAACGGTAGCCATCATCGGAAACAATCTCAAATTCGTTGAATACGGCACGCACTTGATAGGACGGAATATCCGCACCAGGGATGACAGCAACCCAAATACCATTCCATTCGTGGCTGGCGGGATATTCGGCATCGGGAGTCACAATCGTCACGGAGTCAGCGAGCTGACGGGAGACGCGCACGGTGACATTCGTACCGTCGCTATGTGGGCCGAGCACATCGTGGGGGGAATGATGCGCGCCGTTGGAAACGGCGTCAAGTACATCATGATTAACAGAGATCGGTACGAGTCCTGCGTTCATCTGACGAGTCCTTATCGTTGACAGCACGGATGCTTGTTAGGTTTATTCTACGCGGATTACTGTTTTTCTTGCCCGATAATTTTGAGGATGCCGCGCACTGGAATATCAATCCAATCGGGGCGGCTGGCGTATTCGTAACTGACCTCGTAGAGCGCTTTATCCAGCACAAGTGCTCTCAGTAGCGGGCGGTAGGTAGATGGAATATCGCCGTATCCGTCAAGGAATGACTGCTGAGCCTGAGCACACCACTGCTCGCTGGCTTCGCCTGAAGCCCCCGCTCGTTGCCGAGTCCCACTGGCATAGTCAAAGGAACGCAGCATACCGGCGACATCGCGCAACGCCAAATCCGGCGCGACCCGCTCAGCTAACGGGCGCAACGGTTCGCCCTCAAAGTCTAAGGCGTACCACTGCTGGCGTTGAGCTGAGTAGATAACCTGGCCGAGATGGTAGTCTCCGTGAATACGCTGTACGGCTGGCCACGGGCTATCCATAGCGGCGTCGAAGATTGCGGTGATAGCCGCGCGATATTGTGCCAGTTCTGGCGCGTCCGTCAGGGCTTGTGTGGCGCGCGTATCCCAGGTAGTGCGGATCGCATCGCGATCTGTTGGGCCGATAGGGCGCGTGGGGAATTCGCGGGCGAGCGCTTCATGCATTGCTCGCGTCATGAGGCCTAAGGTGCGGATATTTTCTCGGGTGTTTTCGTCCATGCCAGTATCGGGGTGATTCGTGAATATCTGCCAGGCGTCTACCGCACCGTCAAGGAACTCTTGAGCGAATAGTGCGTGAGTGCTTTTGTTATCCCAGTGCGCTACTGCTGCTCCAAACTGCCGGACGACGCATCCGCATTGGCTGCGATCCAGCGCGCTTTGTAGCTCGACGTCGGGATTCATGCCGGAGGAGAGCACCCGAAAAACTTTCATAATAATTCCAGCGCAGGCGGATTTCGGTGCGCTCTCAGGTGAGGCAAAACGGAAAATGATCGAGGTATTGGACTGTTCCGAACGCAGTCTTGTGCTGCTGACGATTGGCGTCTGATCGTTATGGAAGACGGTTGACTGGAGCGTCATTGCCGGTAGGTATCCCTCGGTTGTGCCAATAGCACCATCGCTGGCAGTGCAGTGCTCCGGCGGAGCAGCCAGCGTGCCTGTTGGCGCGAACGGGATATGAGTAGCGGGTGCCTCGCTCGTTGCCTGGTATTCGGTGCGTAGTACAGATCCCAGGAGGGCGTATTGGCCATGTGGATCGTCAGTTGCGTCAAAAACGCCAATATCTCCGCGCATAATGCCAATTGGTTCGGCCGTTAATGAGGTTAATGAGCCGGAGCGATCAGTTAATCTCCGAAACGTGAGGGGGACGTTAAATAGCGCATGAGGAGCGCGGATAAGAAACATAGCGCTGGTGCACTGATCGCTTTCCTGACCAAGTCGAAGGGCGTGGGTCAGTGTGATGTCATCGTCGGGCTGGCCAGTGTACCAACGCATCCGAGTCATCCAAGGGCGCACGATAGCGGTCAGTTCAGTTAGTGAGAACTGAGGAAAAATGCTGTCAGAATTCGTCGTCATAACCGGATATTCACCTCATGAATAGATGGTTGCTGGAAAATCGGCATGGGCGGAAAATGCACGGGGAAAGGGTGATCTGCCCAAGGTGAGATACCGCATCGGGCAGAAGGGGAAACGCAATGCGTGAGAGTGCGTAGCGCAAAGCCAGGAAACCTCATCGGATCACCCGATTGCACGGGTGGGGAAGCGATAGCGGCGATACCAGCGATAGCGCAGCCCATGCGATGACTCGTACCGACCGTATCGCGCGGTATAACGGCAAACCTATTGATGGTACTGCCCCCATAGTGAAGGATAGTACCGCACACCGTAGCGAGGGCAGCGTGCACAGTTTCAGGGCAAAGCCAGGCAGCGCGTGCCGGCGTTAACGCCAGGTAACTTCCCGAATTAGAGCGACTGCCCGACAAGCTCCGCATTTACGCACAATCTTCTGACTGTGGCGAAGTGACAGGATCCTCCTCGCCACTGATTTCTCGTCCGGCTGCCGGGCCAGGCTCTGAGGTATCGGGCGCACTCAACTCTAACCAGAAGAAATCGCGAGAGCCGAGCGTCATGGAATACTGCCCGTCGGTGGGGATGGCTGGAAAACCTGCGCCACCAAACACGTCAGTGACATTCCATTCGGCATAGTCGGGAAGAGAAATAACTCCAGCTCGCGCCGTATTGGCCATATTCATCACGCACAGCATGACGCACTCAGTACTTGTTCGGGTAAAGGCGAGAATCGCTTCATTGTTGCAGGATCGCAGCGTGAAATCGCCGTGGCCAAAGACCGGGTAGCGGCGTCGAACCGCGAGAATCCCGCGCATCCAATGCAACAGCGAAGCGGGCTGAGCTAGCTGAGATTCAACATTGACGCCCTGATAGTGGTAAACCAAGGATTGAACCACCGGCAGGTAAAGCTTGCCAGGGTCAGCTAGCGAGAAACCGGCATTGCGATCTGGCGTCCACTGCATAGGGGTGCGCACGGAATCGCGGTCATTGAGCCAGATATTATCGCCCATCCCGATCTCGTCTCCGTAATACAAACACGGTGATCCAGGCAGACTAAGCAGGAGCGCATTAGCCAGCTCAATCTCCGCCCGAGAATTACCAAGAAGCGGGGCTAGCCGCCGCCGAATTCCCACATTAGCTCTCATTCGGGGATCCTCGGCATACCAGCCATACATATTGGCGCGTTCTTCAGTGGAGACCATTTCTAAGGTCAGCTCGTCGTGGTTGCGCAGGAACGTGCCCCACTGCCCACCCGCGGGGATTTGGGGGGTGCGAGTGAGAATATCGCGGATAGCGTCAGCCCGTTGATCGCGCAGTGCATAAAAGATGCGCGGCATGACGGGGAAATGGAAACACATGTGACATTCGGGCTTTTCTTCACTGCCAAAATATGCGACGACGTCCTCTGGCCATTGGTTCGCCTCAGCGAGGGTGATAGTTCCTGGGAACTCAGCGTCCAACATGGCTCGCAGCTCAGCAATGAATTCGTGGGTTGCGGGGAGGTTTTCGCAGTTCGTCCCCTCATCTTCAAACAGGTAGGGGATCGCGTCGAGCCGGAATCCGTCAATCCCGCGTCGTGCCCAAAACCGTATAACGTCTTTAACCGCTTCGCGTACTTGAGGATTGTTGTAGTTCAGATCGGGCTGATGGGAGAAGAAACGATGCCAAAAATATTGCCGGCGTACCGGATCGAAAGTCCAATTAGAGGCTTCCGTGTCGATAAAAATGATGCGCGCCGCAGCGTAATCCTCATCGGTATCTCGCCACACATAAAAATCTCCGAATGGTCCATCAGGGTGTGCTCGTGAGGATTGAAACCACGGGTGCTGATCGGAGGTATGGTTGATGACGAGATCAATGATGATACGAATGCCGCGAGCATGGGCTTCGTTGATGAGTTCTGAGAAATCTTCCAGCGTGCCATATTCCGGGCTGACGGCCGTGTAGTTAGAAATATCGTATCCGCCGTCGCGCATGGGAGAGGGGTAGAACGGAGGAATCCACAGGCAATCCACGCCGAGCCACTGCAAATAATCCAGGTGTTCGATCAGCCCGCGCAAATCGCCAACTCCGGAACCAGTCGAATCCCCGAAAGCGCGCAACAGCACCTCATAAAATACGGCCGTTCGGAACCACTGTGGATCATCGGATAAGCCGACGGAGGAAGCGGCGCGATCGGCTGAGGAAGTATCGGTGGATCGCGGAGAAAACCCCACGGGACGCGAAGAAGGCTCGGCAGACCGTGGCGAATTCGCCGCAGGTTCTAGAGAGCTTCCCGCGAGCTGCGCAGAGCTCCCCGATTGGCCTGCCTGCGGGGGCGTTGGTGAGGAAAAATCTGGAAAATCGGGCACTTAACGAGCCTTTACCTGTAAGATGTGGGCGACCTGACCATGCGGGTCAAGGCTGACGTATGGGCGGTCATTCCAGTAGAACGTGCTTCCGGAAAGCTCGTCGTAAACCTCAATTGTAGCCGAACCATCCCAGGTTGGCTGCGTACCAAAGATACGTAAATCCAGCTCCAAAGTGGCACTGTGCTGTTCGTATGGGTTGAGATTAATGACGATAAGCATCTGATCGACGCTGGAATCGGCTGACTCTTCCGGATGGGAAACCTTAGCGAAGGCGAGGATATTCTCGTTGTTCGTCGGAATGATGTGGACGTTGCGCAGGCGGCGCAGGGCAATATGGCGTGAGCGAATATCGTTGAGTTTGCCGAGCAAAGCAGAGATTCCGTAGCCATCTCCGGCCGCGTAGTCGCGGTTCTTGTACTGGTACTTTTCGTTGTCGATCTGCTCTTCTGCACCAGGGCGGGCGACATTTTCTACCAGTTCATACCCGTTATAGATTCCCCAGGTGGGTGAGCCAGTGGCGGCAAGAATAGCGCGAATTGCGAAAGCAGGAATACCGCCATGCTGCAGATATGGGGTGAGAATATCGTGGGTCGTCGGCCAGAACGCGGGGCGAATCCGTGAGGCGGAATCCCAGGCGAGTTCGTGGAGATATTCTTCTAGTTCGCTCTTGGTGTTGCGCCAGGCGAAGTAATTGTATGACTGGTGGAATCCCACGGCGCCGAGCGTTTGAAGCATCGGCGGTTTCGTGAATGCTTCTGCCAGGAAAATAACCTGTGGGTGTTCCCGACGGAAATGTGCCAGCAGCCGCTGCCAGAAAGACACCGGCTTGGTATGGGGATTATCCACTCGGAAGATCGTCACACCGTGAGCGACCCACAGCTCCAAAATCCGTACAATCTCCTGGTAGATCCCCTCCGGATCGTTGTCGAAGTTCAAGGGGTAAATATCTTGATACTTCTTGGGCGGATTCTCCGCGTAGGCGATAGTGCCGTCAGCTCGGGTGGTGAACCACTGCGGATGTTCGGTGAGCCAGGGATGGTCGGGGGAGCATTGCAAGGCAATATCAATGGCGACCTCCATGCCCAGTTCGCGAGCGCGGGCGACGAAAGCGTCGAAATCCTCGAAAGTGCCTAAATCGGGGTGGATGGCGTCGTGACCACCAGCAGCCGATCCGATAGCGTAAGGCGATCCAGGATCCTCGGGGAGGGAATCGAGGGTGTTATTGCGTCCTTTTTTATTCGTTGATCCGATGGGATGGATCGGGGTGAGATAGATGACGTCAAAGCCCATCGCGGCAATGCGGTCGAGATCTTTGGCGGCAGTACGCAAGGTGCCGGAAACCCATTTCTTGGTTTCTGGATCGAGATAGGAGCCAACTGATCGGGGGAATATCTCGTACCATGAGCCAACTAATGCCCGTTCCCGATCAACATTGATCCGATAGCGAGCTGATTCCGTCACGGCATCGCGCAGCGGATAGGTGCGCAAAGCCTGATGAACTGCTTCAGAATTCGCGGCTGCAAAGCGGATATTCGCGCCGATCCGACGCTTTGAAAGCATAGCAATTGTTTCGCTGAGGATAGCTCGCTCTTCGCTACCTTCTGGCATCTGCTCCAGGGCACGACCTAAAACACGCTCGCCTTCTAAAAAGACGAGATCGGTATCAATGCCAGCTTCTAATTTGATGCGGGCGTCGTGGAACCAGGTAGCAATCGGATCAGACCAGGCACGCACAAAGAACTCCCATTGACCGGGATAGTTGGGGGTGAGCCAGCCGCGATAGATATTCAGGCCGGGATGTGTGTCTGCCATAGGCGCTTCAGCAACTTCTGTGCCATCGGGATCAACGAGGACGGCAGCAGCCCCAAACTGATCGTGCCCTTCGCGGAATACGGTCGCAGTAACTGGGAATGACTCATGTTCGGTAGCTTTGGCTGGCCATGCTCCGCTTTGGATGACGGGTTGGACGTCAACGATGGGGATACGCCCAATGGGTGCATACGGAGCCGGGCGTGGATCGGGGGTACGTTCGATATATTCCGAGGTGCGTGCGATGGCTGCTGGAGCAGAAGCGGCTTCTTCTGAGCTGCCGAGTGCAGTTTGCGCGGTGAGCTCTTCTGCGCGTGCCGGATCAGAAATTGGTGAGGTATCCAAATCGGTGATCTGCTCAGCTTTATCTGAGGGAGTAGTTGCACTGCTTGAGGTGGTGCGGGATACCTCAGTGGCAGCATCGGTGCCCTGTTCAGCGCTTTGCGAAAGGCGTGCGGCTGCAGCCGTGGCACGACCTTGAGAAGCGGATTTCGCAGTCGTTTTGGTTGCGGGCTTCTTCGTTTTCGTCGTGGTTGCTTCAGCAGAAGCAGACGAGGCTGCGCGCGTGCGGCTGGCAGTTTTCTTCGGAGCGCTTGCAGTTGACGTAGATGTTTTGCGTGCGCGCTTTTTCGGGGCGGTTGCCGGTTGTTCCGTCGGGGAAGAATCCACAGACGGTGATACGGACCCAGATGCCGCAGGGCTTATGGACTGTGCTGCCGCAGCAGAGCGGGACGATGCGGACGATGAAGAAGAAGCCTTGGTACTCACAGTAATTATCCTAGTGGATCGGGCAGGATGTGTCTGGAGGGAGCGCACAATGGGATGTCAGAACGGAAAGCCAAAGCGATGTTGCGAGAAAGCGCTGCAGACATAGAGAAAGTAACTGGCAGGATACACATACATTGAGGTGGGGCACCTGGGAGAGCCCCACCTCAATGTCTATGCAGATTTATGCGTCTTGCTCGCTGTTTACTTGCTAGTTAGTGGCTAGCCTTCGATTGGGTGCGGTTCAATCTTCCACACCTCGTTGGCATAGTCGCGAATAGTGCGGTCGGAGGAGAACCGTCCAGATAAGACGATGTTCTTCCAACACATCGCAGCCCAGTGGCGGCGATCAGCAAAATAATCGCGGGCCATCCGGTCACGGCATTCGCGGTATGAAGCAAAATCCCCGAGCACATAGTATTGATCGGCGCCACCCCAATTGTGCGGATCCATTAAGGAGGCGTGGAGATCATGGAATGATCCAGTTCCGTTGTCATCTAATGTGCCGTCAACTAATGCGTCAAGCACGCGCTGTAAACCAGGAGTTTGATCTGCAGTTCGCCGCGGATCGTAGGTGCGGCGCAATTCGGGGAGCTCATCTTCGGTAGCGCCGAAAATGTAGGCATTATCCATGCCGACGCTATCGACGATCTCGACGTTTGCTCCGTCCATCGTGCCCAATGTGAGCGCTCCGTTCATCATGAACTTCATATTTGATGTGCCGGAGGCCTCTTTACCAGCGGTGGAGATCTGCTCGGAGATATCGGCCGCTGGAATGATGTGCTCAGCCGGAGAAACATTGTAATTCTCCACGAATACGACGCTCAGTCGCCCAGCCACATCTGGGTCATTATTCACCAGATCACCGATGGTGTTGATGAGTTTGATGATCGCCTTTGCTCGGGTATATCCCGGAGCGGCTTTCGCGCCAAAAATAAATACTCGCGGCGGAACATCCAGATGTGGATCGTCTTTAATGCGGAAATACAAATCCAGGATATAGAAAGCGTTGAGTAATTGACGCTTGTATTCGTGCAGACGCTTAATCTGAACATCAAAAATTGCCTCTGGATTGATCTCGATGCCTTGACGATCCCTAATCCATGCCGCAAAATCAGCCTTATTTGCCGCTTTAATGCTGTTCAATTCATCGAGGACAACAGGATCATTGCCGAAATGCTCCAGTGCGGCAAGCTCATCCAGGTTGCGCACCCACGAATCAGATCCGATGAGTTTCGTCAGCAGCGCTGATAGGCGCGGATTACACTGATCCAACCAACGCCGCGGGGTTACGCCATTGGTCTTGTTGTTGAATTTCTCCGGCCAAATATCATGCCAATCATGCAATGTCTCTGCTTTGATGATCTCCGTATGGAGGGCGGCAACACCGTTAATAGAGAAGGAGGCGTAGCAGGCGATCCACGCCATGTGAACCCGATTCCCGCTGATCGGTGCCATATAGTCGATCTTGCCCTGATCGAATCCAGCCTCGGCGAGTTCTTCACGGAAACGACGGTCAATCTCTCGCACGATCTCAAGAATCCGCGGGAACAACCGCTCGAAGATCGAGATCTCCCAGGTCTCCAGCGCCTCAGCTAATACGGTGTGGTTCGTGTACGCAAAGGTACGCGAAACAATCGACCATGCTTCATCCCAGCTCATCTCGTGCTCGTCAAGCAAAATACGCATCAACTCAGGGATAGCCAAGACGGGGTGGGTATCGTTGAGCTGGATCGAGTTGAACTCGGCAAAGCGCGTCAGATCACCCCGCTGAGCTAGCTCATTCGCAACGATCTGCTGCAAGGAGGCCGAGCAGAAGAAGTACTGCTGACGCACCCGCAAGATCTTGCCCTCAAAAGATGAGTCATTGGGGTACAAGACACGGGAAATATCGTGGACGCGCTCGCGCTCAACGATTGCGCCAGTGAAATTTTGGGAGTTGAAAGCGGAGTAGTCGAACTCTTCCATTGGTTCGGCTTTCCACAGCCGCAAAGTCCCAACATTATGGGTGCCATAGCCGGTGATCGGCATGTCATAGGGAATGGCACGGACGGTGAGGTCGTTGTATCGAATGAGCACTTCTTGCTCTTCCCGACGAATAATGAAGGGGTAGACGTCCTCCATCCACGGATCGGGCTTTTCCCCTTGGAATCCGTTGTCAAAGAACTGCTTAAACAGTCCGTAGCGATACAAAATGCCGTAGCCGCGCACCGGATAATTCTGAGTGGCACACGAATCCAAGAAGCAGGCAGCCAAGCGCCCCAAACCGCCGTTACCGAGGGCGGCGTCTGGTTCTGCTTCGAGAACGTCTGAGAGATTCTGCCCAAACGCTGCCAGTTCTGCACGGCTTTCGTCGATCAGACCAAGATTCGTCAGGTTATTGAGCAGCGCCCGCCCCATCAGGAACTCAGCCGAGAAGTAATGCTGCATTCGGGTGGCGTTATAGGTTTCTTCCGTCTTTTGCCACGCATCGGCCAGTTGACCGACGACGGCAGCAGAGGTCGCTTGCCAGTATTCGGTAATAGTGGCGTTCAGCGCGTTGCGTCCAGAAACAGAACGCACATACGGCGCGATCGAATAGGTGTTGACGGTGTTAGTCATGAATTCCCTTTACCTACATTCTCTGGGCAGTGATACTGACAGGCACCCGTAGCGACTACCTGCCAGTGGGCACAACCCGATGTGTACAGTGCATAGGATAGTCCAGGGGAAAAAATTGAGTTAACCGAGATCGCTCTCCTGCAAGGATTTCCGATTCGCGATTAGTATTTCATCCCTAAGACTTCGTGTACTGCGTCAAGCGTGAGCTGTGCTTGTTCGCGTGCTCGCGTGATTCCGCGTTGCAAGATCTGCTGTAGATACGCCGGATCTGCAATAAGTTCAGCGCGGCGTGCGCGTAGCGGGGCGAGATGTTCGTTGATTGCTTCAGTGACGACGTTCTTCAACATGCCGCCACCACCGTCGCCAATCTCTGCTGCGATAGTGTTTGGATCCCCTCCGCTTGCCAAGGCAGCTAACAACAGCAGATTCGACACTTCCGGGCGGTTGACCGGATCGTATGTAATATGCCGATCAGAATCCGTTACAGCTTTCTTGATCCGCTTGGCTGTCTCGTCGGCGCTCATTCCTAATTCAATGGTGTTGCCCTTAGATTTGGACATCTTCGTGCCATCCAAACCGAGCACGTTCTCTGCTTCGGAGAGCAGACCTTGCGGGCGAGGGAAGATGCGCGGGGTATCGGGCCGACCATAGCGGGCTTCAAAACGATCAGCGATGACGCGCGCCTGTTCCAGGTGGGGGAGCTGATCTTTGCCGACGGGAACTAAGTTCGCTTGGCAGAACAGAATATCGGCAGCCTGATGGACGGGATAAGTCAACAGTAAACCAGACATCGGGCGACCATTGGTCGCATCTAATTCTGCTTTAACCGTTGGATTTCTCCGCAGTTCAGCGTCAGAAACCAGGGATAAGAACGGTAACATCAGCTCATTGAGCTCGGGCACATGCGAGTGGGCAAAAATCGTCGTTGCCTCAGGATCCATACCGATAGCGAGATAATCGGTAAGGAAAGAATAAACGCGTTCGCGCAGTGGTCCGGTTTCGTCACGATCCGTGATGACTTGATAGTCAGCAATGAGCAGCCAGGTATCCACTCCACGGCGTTGAATATCCACCCAATTGCGTAAAGTCGCAAAATAGTGACCGATATGCAGATGGCCGGTAGGGCGGGCGCCGGTTAAGACGCGAAATTGGCTCGGATCGTCGTCGATAGCAGCATTGAGTTTCGCGCTTATAGCACGAGCCCGCTCCAAAGAGGCATCGGAGGTGGAATCTGCTAATGCTGCTGCGCTGGCATGTGTATCGCTCATAGCTCTATGGTACGAGCTGAATGAGAGAGGGAAAAATCTGCTAGCTGGGGTTAGCGAAGAATAATGTCACAGATAGCGCGGGCACTCGGGTCATCGCACCCGGAGCATACGTGTAGATTGTTGAGCGCGGATGCTCCCAGGTAGAACACCAGTCCAGGCGCAGTGGAGTTCCACGCCCATTAGGAAGGCGAACCGTATGCGGGTGGATATTGCCATTGAAAATGATTAACGCATCGGCATCCTGCCCGCCGCCAGATCGCAGGACTTGGACGAGCCGAGTATTCGGATCAAACCAGAGATAATCGGGCATCAGTTCGCCGGTATCATCGAGCCAGGCAATATCCATGATGGTGTCTTGACCACGGGCGGATCCGGTGTAGAACGAAGTGGGGCGCAGGACGCGGTGATCGCGGCGCAATCGCAACAAATACGAAACCGTGTCGTGCATATTGCGTTGATCGTCAGTGAGGTCCCAATCAATCCACGAGATTTCCGTGTTCTGAGAGTAGGCATTGTTGTTGCCGAACTGGGTCTTCATTATCTCGTCGCCGGCAGCAATAAAGGGTGTTCCGGCGGAGAGAATCAGGGAAGCGAAAAGATTGCGCATGGTGGTGCGGCGTGCGGCGAGGATATGTGGATCTGTCGTCGGACCTTCGGTGCCATGGTTCCACGAGCAGTTGTTATCTGTGCCGTCGCGGTTATCTTCGCGGTTTGCCTCGTTGTGTTTGTGGTTAAACGAGGTCAGGTCGTACATGGTGAAACCGTCGTGGGCGGTAATGAAGTTAATGGAGGCGTGAATACCGCGCCCGCCAGGGATACGCCCATGAGAGAACATATCTGCTGATCCGGCTACCCGCGTGGCGACGTCGCGCTGATCGCCACCGATCCCGCCGTGATGAATCGATGCGGGTTCCGTCAACCAGAAAGAGCGCATAGTATCGCGGAAACGATCATTCCAATCGGCTGTTGGAGCGGGGAATTGCCCGGTGCGCCAGCCGCCATGACCAATATCCCACGGTTCGTTAATGAGCTTGACGGTGGAGAGGATCGGATCGGTTGCCATCGCAACATACAAGGGATGTTGATGGTTGAAGGAATCGCCTTCGCGCGCCAGGGTGACGGCAAGATCGAAACGGAAACCGTCCACCCCGATATGTTCCGCCCAATAACGCAAGGAATCTAAGGTCATTTGCATGACGGGTAAACGTCGGAAATCCAGGGAATTCCCACAGCCGGTGGTATCGACGAGAGAGCCGGGACGCGAGGAATTGTGCCGGTAGTACATTGAATTATCTAGACCGCGCCAGCAGACGGTAGGCCCGTCAGAGCCGGCCTCGCAGGTGTGGTTATAGACCACATCCAAAATCACCTCAATGCCCGCGTCATGAAGTAGACTCACCATCCCTTTCACTTCATCAAGGACGGCTTGCGGGCCAGCGGCGCGGTTGGCAGCCATCGCATAGGACGGTTCTGGGGCAAAGTAGCTCAATGTGGAGTACCCCCAGTAGTTTTCCATGCCTTTACGGGTGAGGAACGGCTCGGTCATTTTGGCGTGGATGGGGAGTAATTCGATAGCGGTGATCCCTAGACCGGTGAGGTAGTTAATCGTTACCGGATGAGCTAAGCCAGCGTATGTTCCCCGCAGATCCTCTGGGATACCGGGCAGTGTTTTCGTTAACCCGACGACGTGGGCCTCATAGATGACGGTGTGATTCCACGGTATGCGAGGGCGGTTATCGACCGCTGGAGCGTCATCCACGATGACACCTAATGCGGTGACGTCTCGCGAGTCGCGCTGATCGGGGAGGAACGCCGGATCGGGGTGCAGTTCATCGTCAACACAGTGCGAATACAGTGCCGGATGTAAAGTGGGCTGCTGAATAATCGCACGCGCGTAGGGATCAAGAAGGAGCTTGGCAGGATTATGCCGCAATCCTGCGTCTGGATCCCACGGGCCATGAACCCGAAAACCATAGGCCTGCCCAGCGCGAATTCCGGGAACATGCCCGGCCCACACGCCATTTGCGCCGTGACGTAACCGGAATCGACGTTCGCTGCTGCGCCCGCCGTAAGTATCAATAAAGCAGACGTCAACGGCGGTAGCATGGCTGGCAAACACTGCGACATCAACGCCAGATCCGCGAATATGTGCCCCTAACGCGGGGGTATTTGCTAGCGGGAGGCATGGTTCGGCTTCCCGTGCGGTGTATCGGGCCACAGGCCGTGTGGAAAACGTAGATGTCACGCCCTCTATTGTGGCAGGTTATCACTCAAAAATGCGGTTATTCTCGCCACGTGTAACGAAGGGGAATGAGGATAGTGGGTATTGTGTAGAGGCAGGAGGGGAATACCGGATGTATGCACAGTTGCTTTTGGCGCGGTCAACCGTGCAGCGTCATGCCTGTGGGCGCGCGGATATGGCGGAGTTATTGGCAGATCCGAAGCTGCAACTGGCGTTATTATCTGGGCAAACATTGGCGGCGCGCGCTGGGAAACTGGCCTGGTTTTCTCGGAGTGAATTAACTGAGCTATTGGGGCGGCAGATCACTGCCCACGAGCTGCTCTATTTAGGGATGGACGAGGCAGGCCGACGCTTTGCCGCAGTGGATATTGCCGAGAGCGAATGTGCTGTTGCGGGTTTTCGTCATCATGAGGTGAATGCCTCGCAGATTCGCTACGAAAAGTTAACAGAATTGGGCCTGACGATGGACGCCGCAGATAGCGGGTGTGCCACAACGGCGTTAGCCTTGGCACAATGGCATCGTTCCAGTCGCTATTGCCCACTTTGCGGTCAGCCCAGCTCGGCGATAATGGGCGGTTGGGAACAGCGCTGCGCTAACGGTCATACCTTATTCCCGCGCACTGATCCGGCTGTCATCATGGCAATTCGTGATTCCCATGATCGGCTACTGATTGGCCGCAACCGCTCATGGCCAGAAGGGAAATTCTCCACCTTAGCGGGGTTTGTCGAGGCTGGGGAAACCTTAGAGGCGGCTGTTCGTCGTGAGGTCTTTGAAGAGGTCGGCATCGAGGTCGGCGACGTTGAATACTTTGGTTCGCAACCTTGGCCATTTCCACGTTCACTTATGTTAGGGTTTCGCGGTTGGACGCGAGATCTGCACCCGCAGGTTTATCCTGACGGGGAGGAGATCCTGGAGGCGCGTTTCGTCACTCGCGAAGAACTGCGGGCCATGATTGTGGCCAATCCGCGCCACGCCCCAGGGAAATCCTCGGTTGCCAGGGCTTTGATTGAGGATTGGCTGGGTGAGCAGATCGTCAGCGGATTATCGGAGGAACGCCAGGAGGGCAACAGCGGTGAACCGATCCATACGTGACGACTTGGATGAAAACCAGCGAGAGGTTGTCGAACACATCGCCGGGCCGATGGCAGTGCTGGCAGGGGCCGGAACGGGAAAGACGCGCGCGATTACTCACCGTATTGCCCATGCCGTCCTCACCGGGCAACAACATCCGCATAATATTATGGCTCTGACCTTCACCCACCGAGCTGCCGGAGAGATGCGCTCGCGGTTGCGGGATTTAGGGGTTGGCCAGGTGGCGGCACGGACCTTCCATTCTGCTGCTCTGCGGCAGTTGCAATATTTCTGGCCGAATGCCGTCGGTGGCTATGTGCCGGAGATACGCGAGTCAAAGTTCCCAATGGTTTCCCAGGCAGCCGCCGATCTGGCTATGGATACTGACGCCGTTTTGATCCGAGATTTAGCAGCCGAGATTGAGTGGGCAAAGGTATCGCTTATTGCTCCAGAAGAATATGCTGCGCGTGCTCGCGAGGAAAACCGCCCAGAAGTTGGTGGATACTCTTATACCCAAATTGCTGATCTCATGGAACGCTATGAGGACGTCAAAAGCGAACGTGCGGTTATAGATTTTGATGACGTATTACTCGTCATGATTGGAATTATGCGGGATCGACCAGATATTGCGGCGCAGATTCGCGCGCAGTACCGGCATTTTGTGGTGGATGAATATCAAGATGTTTCGCCGGTCCAGCATCGGTTGTTGAAGTTGTGGCTGGGGGCTTCTCAGGATATTTGTGTGGTTGGGGACGTCTGCCAAACCATTTATTCTTTTGCAGGGGCGAAAGCTGATTATTTGGAGGGGTTCACCCGTGAATTTCCGCGGGCACGGACGGTGAAGCTGTCACGAGACTATCGCTCAACGCCACAGATTGTTCAGTTAGCTAATAGCGTCATTGCGGAAAATAATTCGGCTGCGGCAGTGCGGTTAACATCGCAATTGCCAGCCGGTGTGCCGGTGAGTTATCACTGTTATCCCGACGATGCGGCGGAGGCGCGTGAGATTGCGCAGCGCATACGGGCGGCGCATGAAGCAGGTACTCCGCTATCCGATGTGGCTATTTTGTATCGCACAAATGCTCAATCCCAGGAGTATGCTCATGCTCTGGCGCAGGCGGGAATCTCCTACACCGTTAAGGATACGACGCGGTTTTTTGATCGATCTGAAGTGAAAGCGGCGATGGTGGCTTTGCGAGCCACCGCCCGTGGGGAATATAGCGGGACGCTACCTGAATGTGTTTCCGGGATTTTGTATTCATTGGGATGGCGCCCGCAACCACCTCAGGAATATGGTGCGGCTCGGGAACGTTGGGACGCGCTAGAAGCGCTCAGCAGATTGGCGGAGTCACTGTGGGCACAGCGTCGGGCAAGTGTTGCCCAATTCGTTGCCGAACTGGAAGAACGCGCTCAGATGGGCAATCATCCGCAAACTGACGCGGTGACTTTGGCGTCCTTACATGCGGCGAAAGGCCTGGAGTGGGCGGTGGTGTATCTCGGAGGGATGAGTGACGGGCTCATGCCGATTTCGTTGGCCGATACGGCACAGGCGATAGCCGAAGAACGGCGTCTGTTATACGTCGGGATTACTCGTGCGCGCCAGGAACTCCATATCTCTTATGCGCGGAGCAATCCGGGGCGTGCTGATCGGAGCGTATCGCCATTTCTGGCTGAGCATTGGCCGCACCCGCAGGCCCGTTCTACCCAGGCGCGTCAACGAGCGCAAACTGAGGCAGCGCTGTGGGCGGCAAGTCATCCGAATGATGTAGAACTGTTTACTCAGCTATACCAGTGGCGTCAGGTACGGGCAGTAGAATTGGCTAAGCCAGAACATACAGTGCTGACGGAAGTCACCTTGCGAGATTTGGCGGCACGAAAGCCAGCAAATCTTGTTGAGTTAGGGCAGATTAAGGGGATTGGCTCGTTGAAGTTAGCCCAATTCGGTGTGGAGATATTGGCCGTTATTGCCGATTATCAGGGGTCGTAACCTCAGCGGGGCCAAGTATGTTGTGGCATCCGCAGCGCGGATGTGTAGTGACGATATGAGCTTCCGGAGGGTCAGGTGGCGGTGGGACTCGCCAACTGTATTCCACGCGATGCCCGTCAAGGGCGCTGAGAATATCGCGTACTGCCAGGGCAGTGGCAAGCATTGCGGCGGCGGGATCGGGTAGCAGTGGAGCGGCAGCGCAGGCTTGTTGGCATAGTATTCCCCAACGTTCATCAGATTCGTAGCGGTGGAGGGCAAGGCAGGTGCCACAGGCAGTTTCGTGGGCAATGCTCAGCGGGCCGGCATATACGTCAATCTCGTCAACCCAGGCATGGTAGACCATTTTTCCGGCGGCGAGATAGCGCCCAGCCCGTACCGGATCGGTGGTATAGCTGCCGGTGAGCACAACTAGCTGCGGTTCGTGTGTGGTAGCTAAACAAATATGAGGATTCTCTTGACGTAGGAGCGTGCGTAGAGTGGTTGACCGTGCCGTGCCGAGCCCGATATGGCGCATGAGGGGATGATCGCGGGTGCTGACGGCATTGTGATCGCTCGTCGTTACGATTCCAATACCATTGCGAACAAGCCCGAGGGCGATACCTGCTCCAAGATAGTCCAGGTGCGGAATATGCACATGGGAGTGTTCGCGGTGTTGGGGATAGACGCCGAAGATTCGACGCCAGGCGTGAGGATCACAACTGTAACGTTCGGTGGTATCAAGAACTCCAGCGCGTGTGAGCGCTTCGAGGAGCTGAGTGAGGCGCTCGCGAGGGATATGCCTGGCGTCGGCACGGGCGCGCAGTTCCACGTCGGTTTGTGGTCGGCTTAGGGAATCGACGAGGTCAAGTTCGGCAGGGGATAAGCCGGTAAGATCTACCGCGATGCGCGGGTCAATGCCGATTTGTGCGCGGTGGGTGCCGGTCCAGAACACTCCGGTTGTTAGGTGCATGAAATCCTCATTTGCTCGTTCGTGTTTGGCTTTTGAGGGTAGCGAGATGTGCTACGCGCTAAAGGCGTTATGCACGGGTGTGAATCGAGGGGTACACGTATGTCGAAATATGCTAGGGGATCTGCTGTGGGAATGTGCGTTCGCGGGTGCGAGTGCCCAGTGCTAATGGGTGATTTCGGTTTAATAAGGCGCTCAGAGGGGGGGGAGGAAAAGGGAAGGAAAAAGAAAAGGAATAAAGAGAGAAGATTCGGCTACGATGGCGAGTTCTCACGCCGGTTTCCCGCGCCACAAACGAGCAGGTCTGCCAAACGGGTCGTTTGCGCAATACGCCTCACGAGTCGCTGTGATGACCCATGAGGTGTATGCGACGAAAAAAAACACCGGCACAGCGGCAGGCACAGCCCTGCACTTACGCGCGGGGTTTAGCTCTGTTCAGGTGGTAGGTCGCGATCATCCCCGTCTGCATGAGGCTCATCAAATTTTGGCTCATGGGGAACGTCGTTCGTCTGCTCGCTATTCTCAGCAAAAAGCTGGGCAAGGAAAGAATCCAACTCAGCGGAAATATCACTTTGCGAGGAATCGGCATCGCTGGCAAAAAACTCGGCAGGATTTTCTAAAGCGTTGGCAGTGGGCAACAGATCTGGGTGCGACCAGAGCCGGTCACGTTCCTCAGCACCCTGTTCGCGGGTGGCTTGCTGCCAGAACGTCGCGGCTTCGCGCAGCCGTTGCGGGTTTAGCTCAATACCAAGTTGTGCTTCCCATACGTGCTTGGCTGGATTATTCGTGGCATAGCGTCGGCTAAACATCTCTCGCAGAGCGACAGCGTTCGGTAAATGCGGAGCAACTGCCTGTGCGGAGATCTCTTCAACCCAGCCGACGACCAGAGCGAGGAGCAGTTCGAGACGTTCGACGGTATCAACCTGATCGGGATTGAGTTCCAGGGTAAAGATATTGGACATGTCGAAGTCTGGCATTGCCAATGGCTGGGACATATCTATCTCGCCCATATCGCGTATGTGCTCGCTAATCGCTTCGAAATTCACTTCGAAACCGGAGGCAATTTCTGCGATCGTATCCAAGATACGGGGACGCAGCCACGGAACCCCGGCAAACAGGCGGGTGGCAGCACATTCACGAACTGCCACATACAACATGGCTTCGTCAGCACCGACGGAAAGATTCTCGGAGAATTCCGCGATATTTGCGGGCACTAAGACGGGATCGCTGCTCGACATCAACGGGACCCCAGTATCCGTTGAGCCAAAGGAAGAAGCCGCCAGTTCGGCGATCGACTCGCCGTATTGCACGCCCAATACTTGGAAAATTGTGGCGGCGATAAAGGATCCTGGATTGCCTAGGGCATTGCGCAGTGCTTCCGGTAATGCTTCGGCTTGTTTGTTCATCATCTCAGCGAAGGCGCGCCCGACGTTGCGCCCGACGGGGTCAAGGAGCTGTTGGATCGTCTCGAAAGAGTGGTTAATCATTTCCGGGCGCGAGTACGCCGCGCCAGTTCCTGATGGGGGATCAAAAATAGTGGAGACATCTAACCACAGGGAGGCTGTGCGCAGTGCCGTCTGGGCTTTTTCTGCGGAGGCTGCGTCAAGCTGATCGACGCGACCAGAACGAGCTAACATGCTGTGAGCCACATTGCGGCAGGCCGCCCAATCTATCTGGTTTTCCTCCGTAGAATTCATCATCCGTTGCAGTTGCTGGGCAAAGGCGGAGAGGTGGGCAGGAGAAAACATCTGCCCAAAATCTGGCGGTAACGGGAAAGCGGAGCCACCGAATTGTTCAATGATCTCGGCTGAGTCTTCCCCGAAGATCTCGCGCAGCATATTCTTCCAGATCTCATTCGGATCCTGGGAATGAGAATCGTGTGAATCGTTATGATCGTTGGGAGTGTTCGTCATGGTGTCCTCTCCTGGGTACGTAAGTAGCGTAATGTTCCGTCTCGGCAAACTCAATGTCTGCCGGTGCGCCGGGCGCGTAAAAATTCGTGCTTTGCGAGATGCCACCTGGCGTAGTGGCTGGATGCGGTATATAACGAGGAGAGGAAACTGCGGGATACGGCAGGCAAGCGCCGCATGTGCAACGAGATACTTTTCAAGCCTCGATACGTCTGATGCTCGCAGGTATTCCGCCGATACAACCGTATTTATGTGATACGGCATAGAAGAGAATGCGATACGCACAGAGAACAGAGAGGGGCGCAATGCGCAGCTTTAGCGGAGAAGGGCCACGATCGCATGAACGCTTGGTTCGCGGTAAGCCGCCGCGCCTGTTGATTGCCGGTGGGTTGTTTGCGGTGACGTTACTGTGTGCTGCCGCCATGCCCACGTCGTTTCTGATTGAGAGTCCTGGTCCAGTATTGGACGTCTCTGGTCAGGTGGAGAATAAGCCGGTAGTTCAGGTCTCGCAGGTTTCCACATATCCGTCGGATACGAACTTTTATATGACTACTGTGTCTTCCGTCGGGAATCCTGATGTGGGCGCTCCCGGTTTGGCGGTGCTTGGCGCATTGCTTAGCCGCGATGAAGAGGTGATGCCGGTGCGTATGGTCTATTCTGCCGAAGTGAATAATGCGGCGGTGCAGACGTATAACACGGCGCTTATGGATTCCTCGCAGGATATTGCCGGGGCAGTGGCTTTCCAAAAGGCCGGTATGGATGTGTCGATGACGCTCACTGTGGCGGGGGTGCCGCAGGATTCTCCGGCTGCGGGGAAGCTACAAGAAGGCGATGTTGTGCAAGCCATTTCAGCTCCTGATGTGCCGAGCTCCTCGGCAGCAAGTGCCGCCCAATCTCATACGGCAGGGGCATCGGATTCTGGCTCGACCGCTGGAGCTCATGAGCAAGGGGAGAGCGCGCAGAGTGCAACGAGTTCGGATAAGAGCACGGCGGTGGCGGGGAACGCCCAGGGGCAGACGGCGAAAAGTGATGCGCACTCCCAGTTAGGGCAGGCAGCCATGCCGCGTCCGACGCGCGGTGCGGATGGTTTCTATCCAGCAAAGACGTTTATGGACTTATCTGCTGTGCTCGACACGGTTAATCCGGGAACGGATGTTATTGTGCGGGCGGTCCGTCAGGGAAAAGTTTTTGAAACGACGATAACGACGCGCCCTTATCAGCCAGATACGACGGGCTGGACGCATCCTGGCTCAATGTTGGGTGTTTTTATGACTGTCAGCGACGTTAAACTGCCAGGCAAAGTGGATTACATTATGGAGGGAATTGGCGGCCCGTCGGCTGGCACGATGTTCACGATGGCAATTCTTGATGAGATCACCCCTGGCTCTCTCGGTGGGGATCATCAGATAGCTGGAACGGGAGCCATCTCGTGGGATGGCGATGTGGAGGAGATTGGCGGGATTCGCCATAAAATTCTCGGCGCGCGCAATGCCGGAGCGACGGATTTCCTTGCCCCCGCAGCTAACTGTGCACAGACGATTGGGTATGAGCCAGAGGGGCTGAATATCTGGGCTATCCGCACTATTGACGATGCAGTTACTGCAGCCAAGGCAATCGCGAGCGGGCATACCGATCAGCTAACCCCGTGCAGTGCCGTTGCAGGCAACCAGGGCTAAGCGCTCGCAGGCGATTCCGGTAAATGCCTGCGAGTTAGGTGCTTTCGCGTAGCTGCGTACTAGGGCAGGCTGGATGGCTGGCGAGGGGCAGATTAGGCAGATTAGCGGAGAACTCGAATTTAGGTGACAGCGGTTTTAGGCCGGACGGGTTAGGTTAGACCGACGGCTTAGTTAGGCCGACGGGTTAGGCATAAAACCGTATTGCAGCAGTTCGACGAGGGCTGGTGCCAACGCAGGGCCGGATAAGACGTTCTTATCGTCATCGAATTTGCGCATCCGTGCCACGGACCAGCTCGTCCCTTCGCGCACGATTCCCGCCGCGATCCGCACCTCCATGCGATGTGGATGTTGGGCGACAAAAGCGGCTGCTTCCTCGGGATCCTGTGGAATATCGTGGTCGTATTCTGGTGGCAAGAAGAGCTGTTCGAGGCAGATAGCGGCTCCGGCAACTTCTTCTGGCCATTCAATTGTTGGGAGTAGTTCGGCGATGTCAACGCCAAGGGGGAGCTGATCTTGTTCGATGGCTAAGAATGTGTGGGCATCGTCTGCGAGGTTGGCTAAGGCTGCTGAATCGATGTGATCGCGCAGGTCAGGGGTGTGCTGGAGGGCTTCGTGAGCGTTGACGAGCGCATAAAGGCGAGGAGGGCCATCCCAGCCCAAGCGAGCAACTTGGCTTTCAATCTCGTAAATAACTTGCTGTAATGCCGGTAAGTGCGGGGAGGGAGCCTCGGTGTTCGCCGATGGGGATGGCGTTGCCGCGGCGGTTGTTGTTTCTGCTGAAGTGTCGTCAAGCATGTTTTCCTCTGTTTCCTGCACGTTACGCAATGTCTTTCGATCATACCTGGCACTGGGGCAGGAGTGGATAATCTGGAATCCCACTGCCTATCTGCTGTACGGTGGAAGGGCATGCCCTGTTGCGGTGTGCGGGTACTCGTCAGCGTGAATTGAGGTTAACCGTGTCCTTGACGGCAAACAGATCCCGAGGTTCTTTGCCTAAACGTTTCAAACTGGGTGGAGCTTTTATCCCGACGTTAATCATCTTAGGTCTTCTGCTCCTTGCAGTGATGGTATTCGCCCAATTTTGGACTGAACTGAAGTGGTTTGAACAGATCGGCGCCGCGCGGGTGTTTTGGACGCGCTATGGGGCGCTGATTGCGTTAGGCGTTATCGGGATAGTGATCTGCTATGGCGTATTCGTTGCGAATATTGCGGTTATGCTGGCTCGGCGCACGGATCTTCGCGCCAAAGCGCAAGCCGGAGCGGATGCCAATATCGCGGAAAAGATCGCTGGCGGTCGCTGGATTTCACGTCTCTTTATTCCGCTGGGTTTGGCGGTGATTTTCGGAACCTCGATTTGCCAGGAGTGGCAGACGTTCCTCTTGTGGTTTAACGGAGGCTCTTTTGGGGTTGCTGATCCAGAATATGGCTTAGACGTCTCTTTCTATGTTTTCACGCTTCCTGCTATCCATGCCCTAACAGGGTTCTTCTCGACCTTGGTTATCGTCTGCTTGGTTTTGACGATCGTGGGCTACTGGATATTGGATGATATTTCGATAACGGAACGCGGGATGCGAATTGCTAAGCGTGCTCAACTGCATTTCGGAGTGCTTGCGGCTTTGGCGGCGCTGCTGGTTGCCATTAATTATTGGCTCTCGCGTTACGATCTGCTCTTGGGGAATAATCAGCGGTTCTCCGGTGCAAGTTACACGGATATTAACGCCTCGAAGCCAGGTCTGACGATCTTGGCGATTGCCGCTTTTGTCATCGCCGCGCTGTTCCTATTTGCAGCGATTAAGCATCAGTGGAAGGCCCCGTTTATTGGTATTGCGGCTGGTATTGCCACGGCTCTGGTGGTGACGACGCTATATCCGGCATTGGTTCAGAACTTCAAAGTGAATCCGAATGCGGCGGAATTGGAATCGACGTACATCCAACGCAATATTGACGCGACGCTCAATGCTTACGGGATGGCTAATGTGCAAAGCCAACAGTATGACGCTCGTACAGATGTGGAGCGCGGCCAGTTGCGTCAGGATTCAGAAACGGCGGCCCAGATCCGCCTGCTTGATCCTAATATTGTGGATCCGTCGTTTAACCAGCTACAGCAGAATCGTCAGTACTACCAGTTCCGTGAGCCGTTGACGGTTGATCGGTACACGATCAACGGGCAGACCCGCGATACCGTCATCGCTGTTCGGGAGTTGAATCTTGACGGTCTGGATGAATCTCGTCGCTCCTGGGTGAATGACCATACTGTTTTCACGCACGGCTTTGGTGTGGCAGCGGCCTATGGCAATACGGTTACTCCGCGTGGCGATCCGACGTTCTGGGAGGCAGGTATTCCCTCGGTTGGTGAGCTTGGTTCGTATGAGCCGCGGGTGTATTTCGGTAAGCAATCTCCGGATTATTCAATTGTTGGTGCGCCGGAGGGGGCAGATCCGTGGGAGTTGGATTATCCCGACGATAAGGCGGCAAATGGCCAGGTGATGAACACCTACACCGGAGATGGTGGTCCGTCGGTATCGAATGTCTTTTCGCGAATGATGTTTGCGATTCGGATGAAGTCCACGGAGTTGTTCTTCTCAGATCGTGTTACGGAGAATTCGCAGATCCTCTTTGATCGAGATCCGCATGTGCGGGTAGAGAAGGTGGCTCCTTACCTTACGCTTGATTCAAAGGCGGTTCCCGCGGTTATTGATATGGATAATAATCCGCAAACTCCGAAGCAGCTTGTGTGGATTATTGACGGGTACACCACCTCAAATAACTATCCGTATTCTGCTCGGGAAACCCTTGGAGAAGTAACCCAGGATGCGTTGACGAGTAACAATACCTCGCTGGATCGTCCGGACGAGATTAATTACATTCGTAATTCGGTAAAAGCTGTCGTCAATGCGTATGACGGTTCGGTGACGCTGTATCAGTGGGATATGGATGATCCGATTATCAATGCGTGGAAAGCAATCTTCCCAGGGCAGATCTCTGATCTTTCGGCTATGCCAGGTGATTTGATTGCGCATGTGCGTTATCCGGAAGACCTGTTCAAAGTACAGCGGGCGTTGCTGGCTCGTTATCATGTGCGCGATGCGAAGTCTTTCTATTCGGGTGGCGATTTCTGGCAGGTGCCGCTAGAGCCGACTTTGCCGGCTAATACTCAGACGCCTAAGCAGCCGCCGTATTACCTGACGTTGAAGATGCCGGGTCAAGATCAGACGGCATTTTCTTTGACGACGTCCTATATCCCTGGCGGTACGACGAATCGTAACGTGATGACGGGATTCCTGGCTGCTTCTGGCGATGCGGGAAATACAACCGGAGTCAAAGGGGAGGGCTATGGTCAGTTGCGGCTGCTGGAATTGCCTCGTGATTTGACGGTTCCGGGTCCAGGGCAGGCAGAAAACACGATGCTGACCAATCCGAAAGTCTCAACCGATTTGAACCTCTTGCGCAACGGTGGAACGGAAATCATGGAGGGTAATCTGCTCTCCTTGCCTATCGGTGAGGGGCTGTTGTACGTTCAGCCGATTTACGTGCAAGCCTCCTCAGGTACGCAATATCCGACCTTGCAATATGTGTTGACGCTTTTCGGCGATTCGGTGGGCTTTGCGGCTACATTGGATGAGTCTTTGAATCAGGTGTTTGGCGGTGAATCTGGTGTGAATGCTGGCGATGCGAATATCGTCGGCTCGAAAGAACCGCCGGTGGATGCTGGCAGTTCTGCAACGACACCGGGGGCGAATTCCACCCCGGGAGCTTCAGCGGGTGGGGCGGTGAATCCGGCTACTCCGGGCGGCTCAACACCGGCAGTGCCAACGCCAAGTGATGGCTCGACGCCAGCCACTCCGGCTTCGGGTAGCGCTCTCGATACTGCTTTGCAGGATGCGAAAGCTGCAATTGAGAAATCGCAGCAGGCGTTAGCGAAGGGTGATTGGAAGTCCTATGGGGAAGCGCAGGACGCGCTCAAGGATGCGATTAACCGAGCGGTTGCCGCGCAGGAATCCGCAAAGGGCAAGTGATCGCTGAGCTAACGAGTATGTGACGCTCGAATATAGCTATCTTGATCTGGGTTGGTACCCGTTTACACAGATAAATCTGTGGCGGGATACCAACCCAGATTTTGTTGTGCCTGCCAAGTGAGTATGCCTAGCAGAAGCAGAAAAGTACGTCATTGTAGCTATATGTGACGGGAGGGGAGGCCGCTTTACGGCGGTCTTTGTGTTATCTGCGGTTAGTACCGATGCTGGTGGGGAAAAAGAGAGCTGTCGATTAGCGGATCGAACAGTAGGCGGGGTACAGCGGCGAATAGCCGTATCTCATGTGAATAAAGATCGGGCATTGGATAAAGGCGGAAAGGCAAACAAAAAATAAGTTGGGGCGGATTATCAGCAAAGATCTGCTTTGCTTTAGCCATTGTGGCTGGCTGTGAGGCGCGGAGTTATGGCGTGAGTGCGAGGAAGCAACGAGCTGTTGCTAGTGCTGTATCGGTTGCACAGGGAACGTGGAGGAAAGCCCTATGCGCCGTGGTCGTGTGTGCCAGCCCAGCGCTAGCTTAGAGTCTAGGAATGTGCCGGTGTAGATGAGTTAATCCAATACCGGCGCATGAGATGACCTTGCGGGGTACGGACGATATTTTCCAGCACTCCGCCGCAGCGTTCAATCGTCTTTGCTGAGGGGATATTGTCGTCGTCGCAGGTGACTAAAACGCGCTCGATCCCGCAGGTATGCAGGCGGGATACGGCTTCTGCTAGTAGGTGTGTGGCATATCCTCTGCGTCGGTATTCTGGCCGGACGGCGTAGCCAACATGCCCGCCATACTTCAATAGATAGTCAGTTAATGCATAGCGGATGCTGAGGCGCCCAACGATCTGATCGTCAACCTGTGCGAGAAAGAAATCTGCGCGAACCCGATCGGCGGGGAGATTTTCTCCGCGGGATTCTTGGGTTAGGCGCTGTAGGTACTCCGCCCAGCTTTCCCCATCATTGATCAAGGAGAAACAGAAATCCTCAGTGGCAAACTGCTCGTCAATTGCCCGGATTTCGGCTTCGTCGGTAGGCAGTGGGGAACGTAAAAACATGCTCTCATTGTAGTCGGCTGGGTAAATCGCTGAAAGCTGGGGTGCTTTGTGCCGTGTGGGAAAGTGCATGGTGCGGCTAGCTGCATAGCGGGAAAGCGCAGTATTACCGCGTGTGCGAAAAGACGGGTGGGCAGCAGGTGAAAAGGAGGGAGTACCGACGGAGCGGATGTAGAAATACAGATGTGGAAAACAGGTGAAGAAAGTCGATAAAGAAAATAGGCGAAGAAAATAGCGGAAGATGAGTGCCGTTAGGGTCAAAGGGGTACTGGGAAGCGGGAAACAAAGAAAAAATCAGAGACGATTGCCGGAAGAAAACAAGGGTAAGGCTGGGCAGGCAGTGAGGAACTGCAGATGTACGTAGCGAAAAGGTAGGTGTATGTAGCGAAAAGGTAGATGCTGGAGAGGGGAGATAGCGGAGAGAAAGCAGATGATGGGGAGAAAGACGAATGATGAAGATAAAAGACAGCGCGCGGGGAAGAGAAGAGCGTAGATCGGCAGATTGGTAGAGCCGGAGAAAGTGGAGAGGGGAAAGGAAACTCTGCGTCGTTATCGAAAAAAAACACTGCCGGCGGGAAAGAAAGCTGTCGATTAGCGGATCGAAGTAGGCAGGGGACGGCGGCGAAAGGCAACATAGAGAAAACCGGCATGTGTGAAAGGTGGGTATCTAAGAAAATCGCAGGTGGTGCGTGTCAGATATTTCCCAACATAGCGCACAATGAATTAGGTAAGTTCCGTTTATCTAAAATAGGTTAGGATGTGCTAAGCTTTGGGGCATGAAATTGCACAAAGCTCCTCGGTACGCAAAGGTGCGTCTTGTTGAATTCCCAGTTTCACCTCGTCATATGCGGCGGGTAAGTGAACTCGGTTTGCGTCCGGGGGTCGTCTTTGTGGTGGCGCAGCAATGCGGGCTGGTGGGCACGGTGATTAATGTGGCCGGTTCGCGGATAGCTGTTGATCGGGCCTCAGCACGTCGGATGGCTGTGGATATTGTGGAGAAAAACTCATGACCTGTTCGCATTGTCAGGGCGCTGGAACCTGCAATCAGATCATTGATGGTGGTCAAACAGTCCTTTTGGTTGGCAATCCAAATGTTGGTAAATCAACCCTATTTAATGGGCTGACGGGGGCGCGCCAAGGCGTATGCAATGCACCCGGCACGACGGTTGAAGTCTTTGCTGGTCAGTGGCGTGATGTGGGCGTGCGCCTCATTGATACCCCTGGAACGTACTCATTACTGCCGAATTCCCCTGATGAGGAAGTTGTCGTTGATACGGTTGCCGGTATTGCTGGTTCGCTCACTGATCCTCATATCAGCTCCGGCGTCGGGCTGGCAGTTGCGGTATTAGATGCGACCGCGTTATCTCGTTCCCTGTATCTGGTTGGTCAGCTTGCCCAGGCGGGTGTTCCGCTGGTGTGTGTGCTGACCATGATGGATATTGCCACGTCTTCCGGTGTGGCCTGTGATCCGGTGGCATTACAAGAGGAACTGGGTGTTCCGGTGGTCAGCGTCGATCCGCGCCGCCGTCGTGGTTTAGACCGGCTAACCCGCGTGGTCCGTCAGGCGTTGATTGATCGCCCCCGAGTGGTGGGAATAGCTGCCGATCCGAAAGCCCCTGGTTATAACGCGCATTTAGCCCCGCAAAGCGTGCAATCGCAGCCGACGCGGGTGGATATTACGTCGGCCCCATATAGAAAACAGCCGTTACGTGATGGCGATTGCGATACCGAGGCGCTGGGCAATAAAGATACTGCTGAGTGTAACGAGGCGCTCGCTGATATGGCAGATGCTGAAGCCCATGCCGCAGACGTACCTGCCCATACGCAGGCTTTGAGTCACGAAGAAAAGCGCGTACATAACGCAGCAGATGCGCGTATTCCAGAAGATGTGCTCGCCGGTAACACGGCAGGTGTGCGGGCGCATGCCGCAACGTCTGTGCCCGCAGCTCCCGCAACGCCCTCAGCTTCCGTGCTCGCTGGTCGACAGGAGCTATCTGCGCAAGAGTTAGCGGCAGAAGAAGCAGAACGCGCGGTTGCCCTCTTTGAATGGATTGACGCTTTGACTGCGCGGATCGGCGCCAGTGAACCAGCAACGGCGAAAAAGTCCATGTCTGATCGGATTGATCGGATCTTACTCAATCCGGTGATCGGCATTGGATCTTTCCTCCTGACCATGTATGTGGTCTTTTGGCTATGTAACGTGTTCGCCGCCATTTTCCAAGATCCGTTTGAGCAGATCTTTGATTCGCCAGACGGATGGCAGTTGACTTTGCCGGCCGCGACGTTCGGTAACTGGCCGGGGGAGGATTGGACGCTACTCTCTGGCCCATCGTTGACCCAAGGGGTTATCGCGCTCCTGACGCATTTCGGTTTAGCGGGCGGGGTGCTTGAGGGAATCCTTGTCGGTGGTTTGCTGACGGGTATGGGCGTCGTGGCGTCCTTTGCTCCGCTGATGATCGTCATGTTTATTGCGATTGGCATGTTGGAAGATTCGGGCTATATGGCGCGGATTGCGTTCCTTGGTGATCGGGTCATGCGCTGGATTGGTCTTGACGGGCGCGTCATTATGCCGTTCATCGTCGGCTTCGGTTGTAATCTGCCGACGCTGGCGGCCATGCGAACACTGCCAAATTCGCGGCATCGGATTATCGCGGTCATTTTGACCCCGTATTTGACGTGCAATGCGCGGCTTGTCGTCTACCTGTTGATTGCGAACGTATTTTTCCCGACGCATACCACGCTCATCGTGTGGATTATGTATGTGTGTTCCATCCTTATGGTGATTCTCGGCGGATTGGTCCTCAAACCGATTTTCTTGCGCGGAGAGCAGGCGGCGCCACTAATGCTGGTGTTGCCGCCATATCAGACGCCGCGTGCGCTCATCACATTGAAGACTTCTGCACAGCGCACCTGGGCCTTCCTTAAGGGCGCTGGCCAGGTGATTGTGGTGCTGACCATCGTGGTATGGCTGTTGATGCATACGCCGGTGGTTAAGGGGCACTCTTTCGGTGAGGACATGCCGCCCTCGGATTCGGTGTACGGAACGATTGCGGAAAGCGTCTCGCCGATATTCAAGCCAGCGGGATTTGATGATTGGCATCTTACTGGAGGGCTTATTACGGGCTTTATCGCGAAAGAGACGATGCTTGGCTCGCTTGCGGCAACCTATCAGGTGGGATCTGAGGCGGCGTGTAGCGACCAGATGAATGAGCTTGCGCAAACCTATAATCCGATGTCGGATGAGGAAATCGACGCGGATTTGGCTGAGCGTATTGCTGCGAAGGATCCGCTTGTTGCCGGATATACCACGGTGCCTCAGGCGCGCGCGGCTGTGGATAAAGCCTTTACGTCGCTGTGCGTGGGGGTACACCTAGGAACGGCGGAGGATGATTCGCAGGCGACGCGGCAGATGCATGAGCAGCTCCAGGCGACGCTGAAGGGAACCGCTGGGGATGCGTCCGTTGTGGCTGCGTTTGCGTTCTTGATTTTCGTCCTCACATATACCCCGTGTTTGGCGACGGTTGCGGAACAGTGGCGTCAACTTGGGCGGAAACTGACGCTGTGTGCCGTTGGTGCGCAGCTAGCCGTGGCGTGGTTGCTGGCAACTTTGGTGTTCCAGATCGGCAGGCTGTTCTGGTGAGACCGCAAGCAGTGCGGCTAGGAACTCCGCAGGTGATGACGCCAGCGCGCAGGTTAACGATTGCCTTGCAGCGCGGAGCGACGGTTGCGCGTGCGGCGCAGATTGCCGGCGTGAGTGAGGAATATGCGCAACTGATGGTTGACCACATGACTCGCGCGGGGCTGGTTCGGCAGGCTGGAAATAATAGCTGTGAGCATGGCTTATGTTCATCCAGTTCGGCGGCAGCAGATCCGAATATGGCTCTGCACTGTGCTGGCTGCCCGCTTTCTATCCGGCGGGGATAAGCGCGCGAGTACGCGGATATATTAGGGGCGTTATGCGGTAATACGCCGATAAAATATCTGCCAGAACCCGCAGGGAATGCGTCAGATAGCCTGCGGGGGGGGGGATACGCCAGTAATCCGCTGGATGATTTCCTCGGGATTGCGCCGAGTGGTTCTGCCGGTAATTCGCAGTAATTCGCAGAAAGCCCTTGGGGATTTCTCGCCTTAGGAGATTACTGCCTTAGGGTTTTCCTGCCTTGGGAGATCATTTGCCCATTAGGGAGGGGAGATCGTTATTCGTTGATCAGGCTCGCTTGATCGGCAAACAGTAGACGCTATCGGGTGCAACAAGGGGCTATATCAATATCTGCGAGTGCCATTGCGCTAACCATTGATCGCGGTAAGTGGCGCGCGCTAACTATTTTGCCGAGTCTACGCCAGCCGTTCCCGTTTTGCGGATGTTTTTATTATCGGTGAGCGCCGGCTACCCAGCCGTAGCTTTCCGTTAGCTATATGCGCCTATTCTTAGATCAATCTGCGGGCACGCTTTACCGTCTGCGTTCGCGCCGTCCCAGAGGCTTCACTACGCATTACTATGTGCTTCGCGATCACGTCGGTGCCAAAAGAACATTCCCAAACCAACGAAAATTCCGCCGCCGAGAATATTGCCGAGTGTGACGGGGATAAGATTGTGCAGCAGAAAATCCGGTATGGTCAGGCCGCCCATTGCGGGATTGCCGGCTGCGGTGAGCACCTCGTCAGCCCCTGCGTGTTTTACTAGCAGACCCATTGGGATCATGAACATATTGGCAATAGAGTGCTCGAAACCGGCTGAGACGAACAGTGCAATCGGCAAAGTGATGGCGAGGATTTTATCGGCGAGGGTTTTGCCGGCAAAGGCGAGCCAGACGGCCATACAAACCATGAAATTACACAAAATGCCGAGCAGTACGGATTCTAGCGGGCTGTGGGAGACTTTAGAGATGGCTGTGTTGAGTGCGGCGGCGCCCCATGCGCCATGACCTTGATGTGGTGTGCCGGAGTAGAAGACGATGAGGGCCACGCATAAGGCACCGATAAAGTTACCGACGTAAACGACGCCCCAGTGCTGAATCAGGCGAGGCCAGGGCAGTTTTCCGCCAACGCCGAGCATGAGCGTCATCGACGTAGAAGTGAATAGGTCAGCGCCGGTAATGATGACCATGGCAAGGCCGGTGGAGAAAGCCAGGCCGCCAACAATTTTCGCTAACCCGTAGGGCATCTGTGCTGCGCCCATTTGCGAGGTGGTGTAAAAGACGAATCCGAGGGCGATAAAAGCACCGGCGAAGATTGCGGATATAAGCGTGGTCCGAAATGGGGTGGTGGCCTTTTTGAGTAGGCCATATTCGGCAGCGTCAACGATTTGTGCCGGGGTCGCGAGGGACATCTCTCTCCTTTATGGATTCCTGTATGGGAATCTTCTACGTTGCTGGTCATTCATAGGCGGCACACAACGCAAGGTGATGAAACTATACGAGGAGCGGATCCGTCTATGAACTGCAGGCAAAGATACGACGGCGATCCGTGCGATGTGTGCCATACGCGCAATCGCGATACTCATGCCCTGCAGGACAGTACGTGATGACTTTACTACAGTCGAGCAATTGGGAAGAAGTGGCGCTGTGTGGTGTATGACGTTGCACGGTGAAAGGGAAACCTGGGTGCGGTGAAAGGGAAACCTGGGTGTGGCGATAGCCAGATAGGTTGCAGCGTTGTTACCGGCGCAACCTTCCAGCTAATGCGATTGAGGGCGGGCTATTACACCGAAGAAACGGTCGAAGAACTGTTGCAGTTTCTCGGTTACTCGGCTCTTCTTTTCGGCATGAGTGAGGGATGGCTGGGGTGTTAGGAACGCTTGAGTTGAGGACGACTGGCTTAGGGCAGCCGAGGCGGCGCCATCCCTAGGAGTAACAGCACCTTGCGCGGATGTGAGGCTTTCGTCAGGCCCTGACGTCGGCAGGCCTCTTTTCACTTGAGCAAAACGTGAGGTGGGAGGCAGGATCTTCACAATTGCAGTTCCGCTTGTGGCTAACTCTCCGTCTTGGAATGCTCGGTTCATGAACTCTCGGGCAGCTTCCGGGCGCAGATTTTCAGTTCGAATAATATCGTCGAGTTCTTCGGCATAGCGTTTAGCCATGAACTCCTGCCATTCGGCGGTGATAGAGCTCTGATCGCTTTGCCGTGCTGCTTGCGGAGAAACTGAATCCACAAAAGCCTCAATGAGATCCCGCTTATTGCGCAGGCTCGGGCTGGCATCAACTGCGCGTCGGATGGCGGCTCTGATTTCCTGGTTTTCACCATCGCCGTGTTCTTGGCGGTAGCGTTCAACCAGCATCAAAATATAATCAACGTTGATTTCCACCTGTTTGATGAGTTCGATTTCAAAACGAAGATCGTCATTAATGCGGGTTTTTGCTACCTCTCGTTGTTGGCGGTACTCGGCATACAAATCCAGATAGATGCTGCGATAATCTTGGGATTGACGTTCACTGAGCAGACGATCTGCCGCAAAATTATCAAAACATGTGAGGATATTTTCTAGCCGCAAAATGTGACCAAATAGGGTGATGAATTGTTTTTGCTCATCTTCGCTAATGATCGGCTGCCCTAACGGGAAACGATCCAGCAGTTGGGTGATTTTCTCAGCATACTCATGAAAATAGTCAGCGTATGGCTTGAGTAGTACGACGCCGTGGGCATTCTTATTGCCAAAGAGTTCGAGTGCTTCATTAGTAGCAGATTCTAAATCGCGGAAAGCCACGATATTGCCGTAGGTCTTGACCGAGTTAAGGATACGGTTAGTTCGTGAATAGGCTTGAATCAGACCGTGTGCACGCAGGTTTTTATCCACAAATAGTGTGTTGAGGGTTGTTGCGTCAAAGCCAGTCAAGAACATATTGACGACAATCGCCAGATCAACTTCGCGGTTTTTCATCCGCAACGATAGATCCTTGTAGTAGCTCTCGAATTTGTCAGCCGACGTATCGTAGTTGGTTGCGAACATCTCGTTGTAGTCACAGATGGCGTCATCCAGGAACTGACGGGCATCGTCGCTCAGCGATCCAGTGTCGAATCCTTCATCCTCGGTGAGGAAATCTTCGGTGGGATCATTAGCACCGAAAGAATAAATTACTGCAACTTTGAGTCGGCGTTGTGGTGGTAAATCGGCCTGTTGTAGCGCAAATTGGTTGTAGTAACGGCGGGCGGCATCAATGGAGGCGGTCGCTAAAATCGCATTAAATCCATTGACGTGTTGGCGTTGGGTTTGTGCGGCGATCCCGCCGCGCTCTCGCCGTCGGGCACGTTCTTTAGCGTTCTCGTTGCCGTATTCATTGTGGTGTTTGCGCCCAGTAGCAACTTCTGCCACGTTCTGTACGACGGAGTATTCGTAACTGGTTGATCTCTTCGTCTTTTGATCAAAATGCTGCAAAATATAGCGAGTAATTGCGGCGATACGTTCCGGGGCAAGCAGGGCTTTTTCGGTGTCGATTGCGGTGACTTGCGCGTCGATAACGTTCCCCACTTGGATGGTGTTGACGTAATCAATCCGGAAAGGCAATACGTTCTTATCGGTGATTGCGTCCACGATGGTGTAGGTGTGGAGTTTATCCCCGAAAGCCTGCTCGGTGGTTTTTAGGCGTGGGTTCGCGCCAGAGCCGGCATTGGATGGGAAAATCGGTGTGCCAGTAAAACCAAATAGGCTGTAACGTTTGAAAGCTCGGGTAATCTCGGTATGCATCTCGCCGAACTGGGAGCGGTGGCACTCGTCAAAAATAAGCACAACGTGCTGGGTGAAAACCGGATGTGCCGGATTGCTTTTCACAAAGGTGGAGAGCTTTTGAATGGTGGTAATGATAATGCGCGCCTCTGAATCCTCTAACTGGGTTTTGAGAACGGCAGTGGAGGTATTGGAATTTGCTGCGCCTTTTTGGAATCGGTCATATTCGCGCATGGTTTGGTAGTCGAGATCTTTGCGGTCCACGACGAATAGTACTTTTTCGACCATCGGTAGGGCGGCAGCGAGCTGTGCGGTTTTGAAGCTGGTTAAGGTTTTACCAGAGCCAGTGGTATGCCAGATGTAACCGCCAGCGTCTACCCGCCCCAACCGCTTGTAGTTACTGGCAATCTGGATACGTTGCAATATTCGTTCGGTGGCAACGATCTGATATGGACGCATGGCAAGTAGCAGGCGATCTACTGTAAAGACGCAATATTTGGTGAGGATATTGAGCAAGGTGTGCTTGGCAAAGAATGTTTTAGCGAAAGCTGTCAGTTCACGGATCTGGTGATTTTGGGCGTCGGCCCACCATGAAGTGAACTCAAAACTGTGTGAGGTTTTGGCTTTGCCGGGGCGCTGTTTGCTGGTTTCTTTGAGGTGTTGGCGGCGAGTGGTGTTGGAATAGTATTTGGTGAGTGTGCCGTTGCTGATGACGAAGAGTTGCACGTATTCGAATAGACCGCTGCCAGCCCAGAAACTATCACGTTGATAACGGTCGATCTGATTGAACGCTTCCCGAATATCCACGCCTCGGCGTTTCAATTCGATATGTACTAGGGGTAGACCGTTTACCAAGATAGTGACGTCGTAGCGATTGGAGTAGTTTGCCAAACGGGAATGTTCCGCGGGGGTGGGGAAGTGTGCGGCGGCGTTGGTGAGATCCCTGCTGGTGGCAGTGGCGGTTGCGGAAGTGTTGGCAGGGGAATCTGCGGGTGCGGCATTGCTGGAGGGAATGGAGACGTTAGCCGAGACGTTGGCTGTAGGCGTGCTAACTGTGGGAAAACTGGGGGAGCTAGTGGGGTTGCGCCCGATTTTGCCGGCTACTTCGTATTGATTAATGACTTGTAAATGATTGTTGTGGATATTGTCTTTATCAATAAGGGTGATATTTTTCGTGCTGCCGTCATCGCGTTTGAGTAGTTGCACGTGATCTTCTTGGATACGAGCTGTTTTCTCGATGATTCCGTCAGTTTTACCGGCGATACTCTGGGTGAAGAAGCGTTGCCACTCACTATCGCTGAACGTGATGTGGTTGAGAGATTCTAGCTGAGTGCGCAGGTTAGCAATCAGCTCGGCCTCGCTGGTGATAGGTAGATATTCGTAGGCTTGAGCTTGGAGGATACGGATCAGTTCGGCTTCAAGATCGGCTTCGGATTGATATGCGGTGTCGTTGGTGGGTTCGGCTTGATATTCAGCAACGACGGTGGATTCCCCGCCAACGGCAAGGGCTTCATAATGCGGGGTAGGAGTGCCTGGATCGGGAAGCGTGGAATCAGTTTCATTCGGCGACATGATCGACCTCAATCTCGGGGAAATTTAGTAATTGGTCGCGATAATATTCGTATTGTTTACGACGAGCAGCTAATTCGGCTGGTAAACCTGCGGAAAGATCGTTCACCAGGGCGTCGAACGAGTCGAGGATGTTAGCAATGCGACGCTGTTCTTCTAACGGTGGGATGGGGATTGTATAACGCATAATGGAGCTTTTGTCTCCACGTGGCATTTTGCCACCTTTGGAATGTCGTACTGCGTAAAGAAAAAAGCGTGAAGAAGATAGAGAATGATACAAGTAGCCAGGGGTGATTAGCCTGTTGTACTTATTTTTAATTCTAATAGCAAGTACATCACCACTACATCCGCCAGTATTGTTAGCAAGCCAAATTTTTCTCAAGTAGGGTCTGATATTGCCAATAAGGACGTCTCCCACTAGATATTCCGTAAAATAATTTTGCGACGGAACGAAGTTTGCCCTACGAATGCCACCAGTATGTGCGATCATGTTATCTACGCCAACAAAGCAGTCGCAACTAACTTGATCGTATGCAATCCTAGATTTTGAATACGTTGCAACTTCACCTAGAGACATCCAGCGTACCCCCCCCTGAGTTGCATCGAACGTCAGGAGCGTATCCCGATAATAGGCGTACTGCCGTTGCCGTGCTTCCAGCTCCGCTTCCAGCTCCGCTTCCAGCGTCGAGAACGTATCAAGAATTCGGACAATCTCCTGTTGTACCTCTAAAGGCGGCACTGGGATTTTGAATTTTGAGTATTTGCTAATCCAATGGCGGGCATGATCGGTAGGCTGGAAACCGATTGTCTGCATGGCATAGTAAATATATCTAATGAGTGACAAGTGCTGTTTTGAGGGTGATAAAATTTTTATTGCTGAAGATTTAACCTTAAAAGGAAAATCGACCCACTTGAAAGCAGTGGTAAAATCATCGAAGATAATTACTGGGTCTTCGGGGGAAGCAGGGAAAACACCTATCTCTTCAGAGGTATATCCTAAGATAAAAGTTTGTCCAGCGGTTAATACTGGGGTCGTGTTTGTGTTGTCATATTTTGCTGACTTAACTAGATATTTACTGGGCTGCTCATAAACCAGCAAGTTTTGCAATTCACTATATGGCACGCCGTCAGGGCATAGCTTCGCAATCAGGTCAGAGAGTTTGCTTGATTGCGCCATCTCGGAGAAATTTAATAAATGATCACGATAATATTCGTACTGCTGACGGCGAGCAGCTAATTCAGCCGGTAAACCAGCAGACAAGTCATTCGCTAGAGCGTAGAGAGAGTCGAGGGTATTGACAATCTCCCGCTGCACTTCCAAAGGTGGGACTGGGATTTTGAAATCTTTTAGCACTCCTGCACTTATGTTATTAATGGTGGTAGTTGATAAGGATCTATTTAAGTAATCGCTAAAGTGCTTTCCAGTTAAGATATGAAATAAGAAATGAGAGTTTATTTCTTTGTGAGATCTAATTACTGCCATAAATGCGCCGAAGGTTTCTTGCATATCTGATTCGATCAGAGCAACTTTTCCGATATGTTGTTTGCTACCGCTACCTGCGCAGATAAGAATATCTCCTGTGAATAAATGTTGTTCTTTTCGTACCTTGACTTCTGCGGATACGCGTTTGACATCATCTAAATTCAACCGATTTGCAGGAAATGCAATGTTATTAGCGCGCAGTATTCCGATTTCGCCATTAACGCTTTCTTGATCTTTTCCGTAGGAGACTCCTCTGACGTATTGAGCAACCTCTAAAAGCGGCTTATATGGCACGCCGTCAGGGCATAGCTTCGCAATCAGGTCAGCGAGTTTGCTCATTGTGCCACCTCGTTTTCGTTCACGGTGCTAGTGGTATCTGTAGACATTTCTTCGCGTGCGCGTACTGGCATATCCGCTTCTAGCTCCGCCACAATCGCATCGATCTGCGTCCGCAACCGTGCCTGGCGTGCCACAATCTGTGCGATTTCCGCATTAAGTGCCTGAATATCTACCTGTTCGCGGGTATCTTCTTTCTCCACATACGCTGAAACCGCCAAGTTGTAATCATTAGCCGCCAGCTCCTCGTTGGGTACGAGCTTTGCCACGTATTCCACGTCGTGACGCTGAGCGTACAGCTCCAAAATTCGATCCCGATTCGCCTCCTGCAACTTATTCTTATTGCCCTCGCGCACAAACTCGGCAGAAGCATCAATGAACAACACCGAGTTATCGCGCTTAGATTTCTTCAAGACGATAATGCACGTCGCAATCGTCGTTCCGAAAAATAAATCTGACGGGAGCTGGATAACCGCATCCACATAGTTGTTATCCAGCAGGTATTGACGAATCTTTCGCTCAGCCCCACCTCGATACAACACCCCAGGAAACTCGACGATTGCTGCCGTGCCATCCACTGCCAGCCAATGCAAAATATGCATTGTGAACGCCAAATCTGCTTTCGATTGCGGCGCTAACACCCCTGCGGGTGCAAACCGAGGGTCATTAATTAACAGCGGATTAGCTTTACCTTCCCACCGTGTTGAATATGGCGGATTGGAAACGATGGCGTCAAAGGGCTGATAATCCCAATGTTTCGGATCAACCAGCGTATCGCCTAGCTCAACATTGAAACGTTCATAGTTGACGTTATGCAAAAACATGTTGATACGTGCCAGGTTGTACGTGGTGAGGTTGATTTCCTGCCCATAAAAACCGCCAACATTTTCTGGGCCGAGTAGCTTTGCAAACTGCAGTAGTAGCGAGCCCGAGCCGCAGGCTGGATCATATACGCGGGCAATTCGAGTTTTTCCTAAAGCGGCAATACGTGCCAGCACCTGGGAAACCTCTTGCGGGGTGAAAAATTCTCCGCCGGATTTACCTGCCTGCGAGGCATACATCTGCATTAAATACTCGTAGGCGTCGCCAAAAAGATCGATTGTGTTATCGGCAAAATTTCCTAGCGGGAGATCCCCGATTGCGTCAAGAAGCTTCACTAATTTTGCGTTGCGCTTTGCGACGGTTTCCCCGAGTTTACTGCTATTGACGTCGAGATCGTCAAACAAGCCGCGCAGATCGCCCTCGCTCGGTGTGCCAAGTGCTGAGGCTTCGATACTGCGGAATACCTGCTCTAGCGTCTCATTCAAGTTAGGATCATTCTTTGCTCGCTGACGGACATTTACGAACAGTTGCGAGGGGAGAAGAAAGAATCCTTTTTCTTCAACAGTTTCGGCTTGAGCTACCGCGGCAGAATCATCATCTAAATGCTGGTAATCAAAATCCAGATTGCCTGCTTGATGTTCGCCATCATTAAGGTAGGCTGCGAGATTTTCTGAAATAAAGCGGTAGAACATCATGCCCAGCACGTAGTTCTTGAAATCCCACCCGTCTACACTGCCGCGTAAATCGTTGGCAATACGCCAAATCGTCCTATGTAGTTCGGCTCGTTGGGTTGCTTTAGCGCTTGAGATTACAGGGGGGGGGAGCACCTCATTGGCGTTTGCCGAGTTCGAGACGCGACCCGCCGCGTTTGCACAGTGAGCAGAGCCGATAGTGTGGGAAGAAGTAGTGCCAGGTACACCGACGGCAGAAGAGCTAAACTCGGCGGAGTTGACTGAATCAGTTGAATTCACCGGATCCACTGCCACGGATACCGCCTCTCGTCGGGAAAAATAAACAACTGAGAACAAATCTATCAAGATGTGCCGTTGGGCAGGAAACATGACGCTATGTGGATTGCTGTCTTGTGGCAAACGAATGACGAGTACGCACGGCAAACGAGGTTGCCCGGCAAGCAGATCATGTGTGGTGCAAGGCAACATACCTGCGTGTCGGGCAGATATATACGGTAAACAGGTGGCTGGTAGCTAAATGGGTAACGTGGCAAACGGGTAATGGCGGCAAGCAAGCTGTGTTAAATCGGGAAACCCTGTGTGCATAGTGCCTACCTCTTGCCGCCGTGAAAGCTAAGACTGTGCCTTTGACGCTTAACGGTGAGCTATTTGCTAAAAGGAGCTATCTGCCGGCAGGTAAAAACAGGTGGTTATGCAATGTTATGCATAACCACCCGTTGTGCGGCAATCTCGCGATGTTAGCTCGGATTATTCATCCGGCAAATACCCAAATGAAAGGATGGTGAAAACGGGTCTGAGAGATTGTGTTCGTCCGCAAGATGAGTCTACCGCAATATACTGCTTACCGCCCGGCTAGCACCTCAGCAACATAGTCCACATCCTTATCACCGCGCCCGGAAAGGTTAGCGATCACGACCGCCTCTGGGCCGAGTTCGCGAGCCAGCTTAATTGCGTATGCGACCGCGTGCGAGGATTCTAGCGCCGGAATAATGCCCTCTGTGCGGCACAGCATCTGGAATGCCTCCAGTGTCTCATCGTCAGTGACGTAGGTGTAATTGACTCGTCCGGCGTCACGCAAGAATGCATGCTGGGGGCCAACGCCTGGGTAATCCAAGCCGGAAGCAATCGAATGTACGGGCGCAGGTTGCCCGTCGTCATCTTGGATGACGAGGGTCTGCATGCCGTGGAGCATACCGAGCGTGCCGGTTGTCATGGTGGCAGCGTGTTCGCCGAGCTGCTCAATATTGCGCCCGGCCGGTTCAACGCCGTAAATCGCCACCTCTGGATCGTCTAAGAATGCGGTGAATAGACCGAGGGCATTTGATCCGCCGCCCACGCAAGCAACGAGAGCGTCAGGCAAACGCCCTTCCTTTGTAAGGATCTGCTCGCGGGCTTCCTGGCCGACGATTGCCTGGAAATCGCGCACCATTGCCGGGTAGGGGTCGGGGCCAACGACGGAGCCGATTCCGAAAAATACGTCTTTGTAATCGCGGGCATAGGTGGAGAACGCCGAATCTACTGCTTCTTTCAGGGATCGACCGCCCTCTTCTACGGCCACTACTTTGGCGCCGAGCATCTGCATGCGAACTACGTTCGGATGTTGTTTGGCGACGTCGATTGCCCCCATGTGGATCTCACATTCGAGCCCCATGAATGCTGCGGCAGTTGCTAGGGCGACGCCGTGCTGGCCTGCGCCGGTTTCTGCGATGAGCTTCTTTTTGCCCATACGCTTGGCGAGCAGTGCTTCGCCGAGGCAGTGATTAATCTTGTGTGCTCCGGTGTGGTTCAGATCTTCACGTTTGAGGTAAATCTTTGCCCCGCCTACTTCGGTAGAAAGGTTGTCGGCGCTGAAGAGGAGTGAGGGGCGCCCGGCGTATTCGTGAAGGAGGCGACGGAATTCTGCTTGGAATTCGGGATCGTTTTTGGCTTGTGCGTAGGCGCGACGTACTTCGGCGATAGGTTCTTCCAGGTGTGGGGGAAGGAATTTTCCGCCGTAGACTCCGAAGAACCCTTCGGCGTTCGGCTCGTGGAGGTCTTGCGTGGTTGGATTGGTGTTTTCCATTTTTTTTCTTCCTTTTTGTAGCCCCTGAAAGCAAGAAACCGCCCTCGTATGGGGCGGTTGACAAGTAATTTTTGTACGCTCAAAAACCCGCCCTCAGGCGAGCCACCAAGCGTACAGAGTTGTGAACATGGCTTCATGGTAATGCTGTGAGGCGGAGAACACCAAATCTGAGTTGAGATTCCACAAAGATAGGAAAATTTGTGCCATGTTCACGCGCACATAGTTAAATATTCATGTTCGGTGGTGTGGGTGGATATGCTCCGTTAATATTTGCCGCTATGTTAGCCGTCTGTGTATTAGGGCGATGTGTTTTTATGGTGGTTCGCGCTGCTTGTGTTGCTGCTTGGTTATTGGGCTGGCAAAGGGTGTGGTTGTTTTGTATCTACTTTGGTATCTCGGGCGTTTCCTGGGTGTGATGCTATGTTTGCGTGCGAATATTTGGGTGTGTATCTGCATGGAGTGGCTGTGGAGGATGTGCGCTGTGAACAGAATTACTCCTGCGAGTCTCGCTATGTGTATATGCTGAAGACGTCCAGGGAAATGCCCTATTTATATTTTGGAGTAAATCCAGATAGGGTATGCTTCTCAGTAACAGGACGTGAGGGTGGATACGAAGCCTATCTGCGCGTAGCCACCACCTCGTCACTCCGCGGGCAATACGCGATTTGCTACGTCAGTAAGGAGCAAAGGCGTCACCCGCGTGCGTTCATACTTTCCCCTATGGGTCGCACAGAAAGGACCTGCAGTGACTATGGATATGGAAAATCGATGCCCAGTATTTCACGGTAGCGGCGAACAGACCCCACATGAGTCAGCAGCCGACGGTGCCGCACCTGCAAGCCGTGGCACTGGCAACCGCGACTGGTGGCCCGAGCGCCTTAACCTGAAAATCCTTGCGAAGAATCCCGACGTTGCCAACCCTTACGGTAAGGATTTTGACTATCGGCACGCCTTTAACAACCTCGATTTGGCGGCAGTGAAGCGGGATATTGCTGAACTGCTTACAACCTCGCAGGAGTGGTGGCCAGCCGATTTCGGCAACTATGGTCCGTTAATGATCCGCATGGCATGGCACTCCGCCGGAACCTACCGCGTCTTTGACGGGCGCGGTGGCGGCGGCACCGGCCAGCAGCGCTTTGCCCCGCTCAATTCCTGGCCAGATAACGTCATTTTGGATCGCGCTCGGCGTCTGTTATGGCCGATCAAAGCCAAGTACGGTCGGGCTATTAGCTGGGGCGATCTGATGATCCTGGCAGGTAACGTCGCACTTGAAACGATGGGCATGCCGACCTTCGGTTTCGGTGGCGGGCGCCCCGATGTGTGGGAGCCAGACGATGACGTCTACTGGGGATCAGAAAATACATGGCTGAGCAACGATGAGCGTTTCGCCGCTAAGGGCCAGCTAGAAAAACCGCTGGGCGCAACCATGATGGGATTGATCTACGTCAATCCAGAAGGCCCGAACGGCAACCCTGATCCGCTCATCTCCGCCAAAGAAATCCGCGAAACATTTGAGCGCATGGCGATGGATGACGAAGAAACTGTTGCTCTTATCGCCGGTGGGCACACTTTCGGTAAGACGCATGGCGCTGCACCTGAAGGCGATTACGTCGATGCTGAGCCGGAAGCTGCTCCGATTGAGCAAATGGGCATCGGTTGGAAGAATCGCTTCGGAACTGGCAACGGGAATGACACCATCGGCTCTGGCGTGGAAGTGACGTGGACGTACCACCCGACCCGCTGGGATAACGAGTTTTTCCATATTCTCTTTGCCTACGAGTGGGAGTGCGTCAAAGGTGAAGGTGGGCACTACCACTGGCGGCCCAAGGATGGCGGCGGTTCGGATATGGTGCCGATGGCGCAAGGCAGTGGGCGGCGTGAACCGCGCATGCTCACCTCGGATATTGCCCTGCGGGAAGATCCGATCTACCGTGAAATCTCGCTGCGGTTCCGCAATGACCAAGCAGCCCTGACAGAAGCATTCCGGCGCGCCTGGTTCAAGCTCACCCACCGCGATCTCGGTCCGAAGTCGCGCTATCTTGGGCCAGAAGTGCCACAGGAAGATCTGCTGTGGCAAGATCCGATTCCGGTCCGCGATTATGAACTGATCGACGCGGGAGATATTGCGCTGCTACAAGAACGCATCGAAGCCAGTGGGCTGACGGTTTCCGAGCTGGTTTCGGCTGGCTGGGCGGCATGTGCGAGCTTCCGTGGTTCGGATAAACGCGGCGGTGCCAACGGTGGGCGTATCCGGCTAGAACCGCAGCGCAGCTGGCAGGTTAATAACCCCTCACAGTTGGCGAAAGTGTTGGAGGTACTGGAGGGTATCCAGACCCAGTTCAACGCCGAGGCTGGTGAAAAGCAGGTATCCATTGCTGATCTGGTGGTTTTGGCTGGCAATACCGGCGTGAAGATGGCCGCTCGGGCTGCCGGCTATGAGGTCGATATTCCCTTTACCCCAGGGCGTACCGACGCTAGCGCAGAGCAAACGGATGTGAAGTCATTTAGCTACCTAGAGCCACTGGCTGACGGTTTCCGTAACTACCAGCACGAAAGCGTGGCAGGAAACCGCGCCGAGTACATGCTGATTGACCGCGCCAATTTGCTGACCCTCTCCGTCCCGCAAATGACGGTACTCTTGGGCGGTATGCGCGTGCTGGGCACCAACTGGGATGGCTCCCAAGATGGTGTACTGACGGATCGCCCCGGCGTGCTGACCAATGATTTCTTCGTAAATTTGCTGGATCTGCGTTACACCTGGCACGGTATCGACGGCAGCGAGCACCGCTTCCAAGCAGAAGACCGCGATGGGAACGTAGTATTCACCGGAACTCGCGCGGATTTGGTGTTCGGGTCAAATTCCGAACTGCGGGCAGTAGCTGAAGTCTATGCCAGCGCTGACGGTCAACAGCAATTCGTTGAGGACTTCGTCAAAGCCTGGGTGAAGGTCACGAACCTGGATCGCTTTGACGTGCGCTAAAAGCGATCCCCGTTACTATCCGCAACGCCTCAGACGGCGGGCGAACATACTCGCACTGCGCTGAAAGCGATCCTGCTGTATGTGCAAGGCCACGGATAGAAAGCAAATACGCACACCGCGGCGAATGTTAAGAGATTTAGCGGCGGTGCATAACTGATCCGTGAGCTGGTTTCTGCTCGGTTGGCTTAGGGCCGAGCAGAAACCAGCTTTACGGTACGGTCTGCTTGGCGGGCAACCTCTGGATCGTGCGTGACCAGCAGCAAGGCACAACCACGTTGGCGAACAACGTCGAAGATCAGCGCGATCACCTCGTCACGCATCTCAAAATCAAGTGCGCCGGTTGGCTCGTCGGCGAGTATCAGTTGTGGCTTGTTAATAAGCGCTCGCGCCAGTGCAGTGCGTTGGCGTTCTCCACCGGATAAGTGCTGAGCTAAAGTCTGCGGATTAACCCCAAGCTGGAGGAGCAGATCTCGCGCTTCACGTTCAACATTGCCATCGTGCTTATCCCAAAGCAGACGGGGAAGCATGACGTTATCTAGTGCAGTGTATTGGGAAAGTAGCGCCCCATTTTGAAAAACAGTTCCAATCGTTGTGGAACGTAGGCGGGCTAGTTCGGAGAAAGATTTGGAATGTATGTTTTCTCCGTTAACACTCGCTATACCTGAGATGGGGCGATGCATGCCGAGCAGCGTCAGGAGTAGGGTGGATTTTCCGATGCCGGATCGGCCGGTGATTGCTACGCTTTGACCGGCGTCAATCCGAAGATTTAATGGAGAAAACAGTGGTTCGCCGCCGTAGCCGCATACGAGATCGTCACATACAAGGATTGACATTAGCTTTCCTTTCCCGGATGCCATGATTTAGCAGCGACGGTAATCTGCCGATAACTTGCCCATGCGTGGGCGAAAAGTATCACGGTATAAATCGCGGTAATCACCGCGATGAATTCCCAAGGGATGATGCCATTGGCGGGGCGCAACATCTGATAGGAGAGATAGACGCCGGTAATTATTGCGGCAATCCCAGTCGTAATGCCAATGGTGATATTGCGCCGCAGGAGAACCCTCACGACTGGCTTTTGTTTACCTGTTAAGGAAATAATTGGAGCGAGTTCGCGGGCTTGCCGGCTGTTTTCCTTGGAAAATTGAATCCAGGTCACGCTAATGCCGATGATAAAAGCACATACTGCAAACATACTCAGCCAGGAGGCTTGTTGCTGGTAGATCGCGGCAGTAGATCGTGAATTTTCGCCGTCAAATTCTGTGATAGGCGGTAATACTGAATCGCTGAAATCAATATCTTCGATTTTGTCCAAGGGTGAAATAGAGGCAGATGTGAGCGTGTAGATATATGCGCGCTGTGTGTGGTGAAGGTCTGGTTTGCCGGTGCCGTGGCGAGGAGCTATATAGCTTTGTACGTAGAACCTGGCGAGGTCGAGGTTAAAATCCGGATCAGGCTTAGTGGCAGGATGAGAACCAAGGGTAGAGCTGAGGTTGTGTTGCGCTCCGTCAGGCGTAGTAAGAACCTGTATGCCACCTCCATCTGAGGTAAATACGATCATGGCCTGCGGTAGGGCTTCGTTGATTTTCTGTGCTACGTTCAGGGCGCAGTCGGTGTTCGTCTCGGGGCAAACAACTTTCGTCTTCGTGACCTGCAGTGAAGGTTCATGTGGCGCTGGCGATGATGTTGAATCGGCGAGGATGTTAAATATTCCGACGAGTAGCACGCCAATAATGATAAAGATTCCGGCAAGCCCTGCGGGGCGTGAAGCAGTGTCGGCATTGCGATAAGCCCAGCGAGCAAAGAGTGCTGTGAGGTGATCCTTGCTGTGTTTAGCGGCTCTGAGAGAGGTGAGCTGAACGAGAGCGCTGAGGGTGGCAGAAAGCCCTATAGAGACGCAGAAAATGGAAAGGACGAGGAGAATCAGAAGGAGTGAAGCGGGAAGTGTGAGAGCCGTGAGGCTGTATATTCCGGCAATGACGATACCGAGGGCGAAAACCGCGATGCCACGCCACGTCGGGGCTTTGCGATTATGCGAATGACTCTGCAGTGTTATAGATAATGCAGGTTTGGTGATGTAGAGGCACGCAAATGCCATTACCGCTAGTTCGATGAACACCAAAGTTGGCAGATGTGGCAAGAATGCTGCCGAGTGAAGATGCCGCTTAGAGATGGGTAGGAGAAGAAAACCGCTAGCGAAAAGGAGTTGCATAATGAGCGCGAGAAAACTCCCGATAGCGGTGGGAACAGCTAGTTTTGAGACGCAGTAACCATATAGTTTTCGGCGTGGAGCACCAATGCATTGCAAAATAACGAGATCGTGGTGTACATGATTCTGGAAATCGCGCCGAGTTGCTCTAATTAATACGATAAGCGGGCATACTAAGGTCACCAGAGCAATAGGGAATAAGTATTGTGCCCATCTTTCGTAGCTGGGGAATCCGAATGCTGCGCCCTGAACATTAGGGAATCTTCCGTCGTCGGTGCTGAAACCGGAAGCGAGAAAGACCTTATCTTGGGAAATGGCAAGATCAACGAACTCTTGATGATGAAGAGGTCTGACGTAAACAAGAAGCTCTTTATCGAGAGTGACGCTGTTGTTGATAGTGGCCTCAATCGGACCGAACTGTTTTTCAATATCGGAGCGTATATCGCTAGCTGATTGGGTGATCGCACTATGACCTGGTTCTAGCCAGGTGGCCAAACCTGGGGGAGGAGGTGTGTGATCGGAAAGGGGCTCGTAGTACAGGATCGTCAGTAGGTTTCCGTCGAGAAATGTATTGTCGATACGGTAAGCCAGCCCCGCATGCTCCAGGTTTTCTGTGTATTGCGGAGCACGCGAGCTGGCGATAGTAGCCCGATAGGAAAGCTCAAAAGAAATACTGGCAATAGCAAAAACGCACATCATTGTGAGAAATACAGTAGTTGCAATCGAGATTCCGATAGGGCGTAGGCAATTTTTCATGTGACCACCCTCCATCGGATAAGACGTCTATGTGATACTTAAGCATTTCTCGCTATATGTGCTTGTAGGTATTCTAAATACTCTGCGGAAAGCTACGGATAGCGTTTCTATCCGTCTATGGAACTATGAACTTATGCGGGGAAGCTGTGGAGGTTAGCTGCGAGGGATTGTTTATTAGAGATGCCAGAGAATGCCTCTGGCTGCCGCTATGAGCGGAAATTACCTCCCCCCCCGCGATAGAGGGTTTATACGGCTTGTGGACGGGTATTTTCATTATGAGCCGGATCGCTGTTTAGCGCAGTGCAGGAAATGAGGGTTACCACCTTGTTGCGTAGGGCGGAGTTATTCTGTGTAGGAGTTTTTTTGGGGGGGGGGGGGAGAGAGAAACTGTTTTGTTGTCACGACGCCCTTGCTGTAGAGATACCGCTTTGCTTCTAATGTGCGTGTTAATTAGCTTTTCTTTTCTAATAGCGAGGGCGTGACGGTTAACAGGCAACCGATTCCGATGAACCATAAAACGACGGCGATTCCAGCCGTCGTTGGCGTATGAGCAACAAGGATATGGTACGGGCGCGGGGAAGAATCGCGATTGTAGCCAAATCCCACACATATAAGCAGGGCAAGGATTGGAATAATCTCCACTTTAAGGGAGGAAAACAAGCAGGCAGAACACATACCGATAGCTTGGAAAGCGAGAGTTGATACTAGAAGAGTTCGCAAATCTTTTTCACTGATCGGCACCTGGAGGAGAAAAGCATTTGCTACAAAGCGCATAAGGATGATCCCGAGCCATTGGATAGCACACAGCGTCACCGTCAGTGCGGCTCGAAATAATCGAATAGGGGCTACCGCAAGAGTTTCCATGTGTGGAGCAACAGAATTGACAACTATCGCGCAGATACAACCAAGGAAAGGTCCGAGGAAATAGGAAAACGCGGTATCCCACGCATAATCAAAAGACGGAGTACCAAAAGACTCGGTATAGAAACTTTCAAAGGCAGCAATAAGTACGAGAGAAGCAAGCACTGCCGAGCCAAATCTCCGTGTTTTTACGAAAGCGAGCGGTGGAAAGTCCATAATCATCACGCGCGAAGTAGCTCAATGTAGCGCTGCTCTAAGCCTCGCACAGAACGATCTCCGTCTTGGACTAATACCTCAGATGAGCCGTTATGAACGACTCTGCCTTCAGAAAGAACAACGAGGTGCTGTGCGGCGGATTCGACGTCCTCTACCAAATGTGTTGATAGCAATATGGTCGAGTTGAGCTGTGATAGTAACTGACGGAAATGGGCGCGCTGTTCTGGATCAAGGCCTGCGGTTGGTTCATCAAGAATAATAAGCTGAGGCGTTCCTGCGATTGCCGCGGCAATACCAGTGCGTTGACGCATACCCCCTGATAGGGCGCGGATCTTTTTGTTTGCGTCTTTTGTTAAATCAACGCGCTCAATGGCGTGAGCTGCGGCGTCGGCAATCTGTTTCTTCGGGAAAGTCCTCATCCACAAGTTATATTCAACGAATTGACGCACGGTGAGAGCTGGATCAGCAGAAAAGTCTTGTGGAAGGAAACTGAGATCTTGCAAGGCGAGGCGGCGCTCATGAGCGTTGCTCATTGCTCTGCCCATGATAGTGACGGTTCCTGCTTTAGGCTTGAGAATTCCTGTTATGCTTTTTAAAAGAGTGGTTTTACCTGCGCCATTTGGGCCTAATAGTCCGATCACCCCTCCGCTGGGAATCTGTAGGGATAGCTCATTAAAGATCGTGTGTTTTCCGTAGCCTTGGGTGAAATTGCATAGATTAATAGCGGTGGTGCTCATGATAGATCCTTAACTTGACAGGTAGTGCGGTATTCATCGACCATGCGCATAAGTTCCTGGACTATTTGCTCGTTGGTATATCCTGCCCATTTTTGGCCAAGTCGGGCGACGGCATTATCGTTGGTTACATTTTCTGAGGAATAGCCAGAGAATGTAATGTCGCCATAAACATAGTTGGTAGTAATATCCATCAAAGCCCAGCGAGCATCATCCGTATCATTACAGGAGTGAACGTCGGCCAGTAATTTATCGAGATATGGTCCGGCAATCATTTGTGCAGATACCCAAGGGTTCTCATTCCCGCCTAGCGCACCGAGAGTGAAAGTGTCCTCAATTGTGCTCTTATTCTGCAGATTATCTTTAACGGGTTCTAATCCGGTTTCTAAAAATAGGGCGGGCTTAGGTGGATTGCCAGCTAGAGTTAATAGCAGATTTCCACGCTCTATTTGTTTAGTAAAAGCCGGTACTTTGTAGTCGCTTTCTTTCCAGACGCAGATCGTATCTTTGCCGTGAGTATTGCAGAAGAAATTTGATGCAGTGGGGTGGCGCATGGTCGATAGTGGCGTTCCGGAATGAAGAAAGAAAACAATGAATAATGCGGCGCTTAGCGCGAGTTGTAGAGAAAATGTCGTTTTGGGGTGTGAAGTGAAATGGTAAATGTAGCCGATCAGTAGCGTTAGTATGCCGATCGTTAAGCAAGGGATAATGAGGCGATAGATAGCAGGATTCCAGGTATCGCAATTATTTATAGTAGATACCGCGTTGGTTGCGTAAATGCCGAGGAACGTACCTAGGATTAGTGATGCGAGAACGGCGATAAGCTGGATAGAAATAATCGTTGCAATAATCTCGCCAACGATTACAGGTATAGCAGTAAATAACAGTGCAGATGGGATGTAGCCAAGATCTAAAAGACCGCGATGAGTAGTAATGCTAGAAGCGGCTAACGCGAGTAGGTACGCTAGGCAGAACGGCATTAAGGCAAGCGTTGTGTACCGAACCAATAAGTCGCAGAGTTTTAGCGCTATCCAAGAGCGCGGTGTGGTATTCGATATGGCATTCTCGTCAGCTCTGAGATGGGTTATTGTTAGTGCGGCGGATATGCCAGAAATCGGACCGCTAATAAAGGTAATAAAAATCCATAACAGTGGAGTCACCCCGTTATAGGAATCTAAGATACGGTCCTTTAAGGCGAACATGAAAACCAGGCACGCCACAATCATGGCGAGGGAAGCTAAAGCGTATGTACGGCGTGGATAGCGGTATGTGAACACAAGCGCTCCCTAAGTGTATTGCCCGTTGACAACTTCCTCGTTGAACCTGGTAATCGAACACTACCATTTTCGAGCGCTTCGTATAGGGAATTCTGGATAAGTCGGTATTGGTCGAGGGGTAGGGTGGGGCGGTGGAAATGCTGTTTAGCTTTGCGGATCTATGTATAGCCGAGGGTGGTAAACAGTTTCTCTAAGCTTTTTGCCGACGGATTAGCAATCTCATTAACAACGAGCATAGCAAAATGCGTTGCGCCCACATGAGACTCAATAACTTCTTGCAGTGTTGATACTTGCGCGCCGCGAACCTTAAACGTGTCGGTGAGCATAGCAAACAGTTGCTCATCACTGTGAGCGTTGAGCCACCGAGACAGCGCCGAGATAGTACGCGGGGTGGTGATCTGATTCATCTGCGTACCATCACCCAAAATCTCATCGAGAGAAATATTTTCATCAGGATCGGAGCTATCAATAACTTGCGGGGTATTTTTGGCAAAAATCATCTGCGGGTGCGCCTCTAAAATATGGCGGTTCAAATTCGGATCAAGATCGAGATAGGTCTGAGTATCAGGGGACACACGATACAAGACAAATCGAGAGATCGACGCCTCATCAAGTGCGGCGACGTATTCGCGAGCGAATTCAAAAGTATTCATAATGACCTCCAAATGTAATGGAGGGCGAGTCGGCAGCCCGTCTTATTTGGGTTGCTGAGAGCGATTCGCCTCCGCGGCATCGCTCGACCGCGATAGCGGTCTTTCGACGTGGTAATAGGGCAGTGGTAGGCCTCTGTAGCCCTGGGTTATAGGGCAAAATGTGTGGTTAATGTTTTAGCCTTAGGGTGTTTGGTGGGGTCTGGTGTGGCGTAGCTCGTGTTATTGGGTGGCCTTGCCCTATTGGAGCGCCCCTGGCGTAGCGAGACTGATATGCCAGGGGATGCAACGAATATTTATCACGTTGCGCAGTTTCTTCAGGTGTCAGTTTCTGAGTTATTTCCAAGCGAAAATGCCTATCGCCTAGATATAGAAACAGCCTCGGAATCACTAGATTCCAAGGCTGAATTTCGCTTAGTGGCGGGGGCAGGATTTGAACCTACGACCTCCGGATTAAGCAAACTCTTAATTAGTGTGTTAATTGTGTCACATCGCATACTTTTGTGGGAAATGTCTGTAATGAGGTGGCAGGTATGCGGGAAATAGTTTCTTCTTGGAAGTTATCTAGTTATGCCGATGTATTTCAATATGATGTATTTATTGTTTTTCGCCTTATATTTGGCGTGGCCTTTTATCAAACTAAATGCATGTTAAAACCGCAGTTAGCCCCTGAAGAATGGGAAAAAGAAATTGATGCATTTGCTCGACGCCTTGTAGCTTTTGGGCGGATGCGGCGGACTGTGACTACTCGCGTTGCAGTCTTACGGACTTTTGGTCGTGAGATCGGTTTATCGCCAGGTGAAGTTACTGAGGATGTAATTATTAATTGGGCTTCGCAAAAACAGTGGAAACCCGAAACGCGGCACTCGAAATACTGCACTTTCAGGCAATTCTTTCACTGGTATTCAGTAACTCACGGGATAGCTGATCCGGCGGCAGATTTGCCTAGCGTTCGCCGTCCGATACCGCCAGCACGACCAATTCCAGAAGAAGTTTTAGCTGAAGCAATCCAACGAGCTGATGACCGAATGAAATTAATCTTACGGCTAGCCGGCTCATGCGGATTAAGAGCTAGTGAGATTGCACAGGTGAATCGTAAAGATCTATGCAGTGACCTTTTCGGACCTGCCCTGGCAGTTAATGGCAAAGGGGGACGTATCCGGATAGTTCCCTTACCAGGAAATCTTGCTGAGGATATAGAGCAGCGTAGCGATCCTCTCACGGGATACTTGTTTCCAGGGCAGCATGATGGGCATCTATCTCCAGGATACATTTCTAAACTCGCTGCACAATTCTTGCCGAAAACATGGACGTTACACACGCTTCGGCATCGCTGCGCCACTCAAGCATATCGAGTCAATAACGATCTGCTCACTGTTCAAAACCTTCTTGGGCACGCCGATGTGTCCACTACCCAACGCTACGTGCGCACTGCCGAAAGCGGAATGCGCACAGCAGTAGAAGCAATAGCAATCTAAGGAGAATGACAATGGCTAAAGTTGAAAGAGAGTATTGGTCAGAGGGGCAGATATGGGAAGAAAAATGGCTTGATGATGATGGTCAACTCCATCGTGAGGATGGACCAGCATTCACTGAATACACCCCCGAAGGGCAAATAGTTAAGCAAGAATGGATACGTCATGGCAGTGCCTATCGCGAGGATGGGCCAGCTCTTATCTATTACCTCCCTGACGGAAAGATCATCGACGAATACTGGTATCCCGCTCACGATGGAAGACCAACAAGGATTGCGTATCACGATAACGGAAAGATCAAGAGCGAAGAATGGTCAATAGAAGGGTATTTATATCATCGTGAGGATGGCCCAGCCTGTATTCACTATGACTCTGAGGGGCGACTCTACTCTGAACTATGGGTCCAACTTGACAGAGAAAAACGAGACAATGATCTACCGGCTTACATCCAATACTTCCCAGACGGAAAAATAAGTAAAGAACAATGGTATGACGATGGGCAAGCCCACCGTGATAACGCCCCAGCAATTATCGAATACTACGACAATGGTGCGATCCGAAGAGAAACCTGGTGTAATCACGGGAACTATCACCGCGAGGATAGCCCAGCCTATATCTGCTATGACAAAAACGGAAATGTTGTCAAGGAAGAATGGTATCGCTATGGGGAATTGATAGAGCCATCTCAACTTTACGTCTCGCAGCCAGAAAATGATCTGGTTTGGAGTGATGTTGCTGGAGGCGGAAATGTTAGCGAAATCGAGGGTGATAGCGGTGAGGTGCGCCAAAACCTCGATCCGCTGGCTCCTAACGATCTGGATAACACGCTATGGGCAAGCGGTGTTGGCAATCTCGACCAGATTGAACGTGAAAAACTCGTCGAGCATCTTCACAATCAACTTGTCGAAAAGATAGAACAACTAGCTGCGTCAACCAATGCTGCCGATTGGAAAGCCGTTCTAGACTTCATTGCGAGAATGCCCTCCTATTCACTCAGTAACGCAATGCTTATCGCAATGCAACAATACAAACGAGGAATACCTGTTGGAGAACCCGTAGCCGGATACAACAAATGGCAGCAAGAAGGCCGCAAAGTTGTCAAAGGGCAAAAGGGAATCCGAATCTTCGCGCCAATAACACGAAAGCTGCCGTTCAATCGCGAAAGCGGAGATCATATCGCAGATATATCAACGATAGATGACGGACTTATTGAATGGCGGCGAACAGTTGTCGGATTCAAAGCCATTAGCGTCTTTTCTGCCTCGCAAACTTACGGAGCACCACTACCAGAAGCACCAAAAGCGTGGATAGCGCACGACCTAGAAGGTGAGGGCAACAGTGAAGTATGGAAACGCCTAACAGCATTCATTGAAAAACGTGGCTACACACTACGCGATAAACCTGGAACACAACTATCAGATGGAATCAAGGGCTACACTGATCCGATCAATAAAGAAATCGTGATACGAACAGAGATGTCACAACAACAGCGCTTCAAAACCCTCATCCATGAATGCGCTCACCTGGTTCTTCATGAAAATATTCATGACTATCAACGCCATCGCGGACAATACGAAATTGAAGCCGAATCAGTAGCCTATATCGTCGCTTCAGTATCGGGTATTGATACCTCACAATACTCCATCGGATATATCGCTCGATGGGCTGGCGGCGATCCGGAAAAAGTCAAAACAGCACTAACGAACGTCATGCAAGGATCGACCACACTTATCGAAGCCGTCTGGCCAGAAAGAATCCTCACACAAGAAAAAGAGCTAGCACGAGAACCAGAACGCGAACACCAAAAACACATTACCCATAAACAATCCAAAAACCGCTCACGCACACGACGCTAAGGAGAAAACCATGACCAGCAATGCATATCGGGCGAGACATAATGACCCGGATACTTCTCATAAAGCTGCGGCAAGACTGTCTGATATCGAAAGAGAATACCAACGTATACTGACTGCCTTCGATACTCACGGCGATATGACGGACTCAGAACTCGAAGAAATCGCCGTAGAAGAACAGTGGCCACACGCGGGGAATAATTACTACCGACGCCGTCGATCAGACCTGAAGAACGCAGGAAAAATCTTCATCACACCTTACCGACGGGAAAACAGAAACGGTAATAGTGAAGCAGTATGGACAATCGCCCCCGTAGACTTCACGGATAAACAGCCGGAATTAATGCTCGATTCAAGAATGGTCATATTCCGTTTCGATAACAACTATGGATGGATAATCGAGGGGCAAAACCTCACCCCAGGTAAAACAGTCACCGTAACCACGCGAAACAACTCAACCCACAAAGTGATAGTCCAAGACATTATCTCAGCCGACAACACAACCATGAGAGCCTACTATGCCTGGCCAGAATCCATAGGCGAAAACGAAACCCGCTTCACTTATACCCCAGACAACAGATGGGTAGTTATAGGCCCCAATCTTGCACAAGGGCAATACCTTAATGTCAAAACCCGATCAGGAAAAACTCGGCGAATAAAGATCACAGAAGTACTCAAAACTGATGAAAATACCAACAAAACAACAGCACGATTCAGCTTTGTCCGAGTAAACCGCAATACGCAAAACCGATTCGTTAAGGACCTGGATACTGGAAAATACTACGTGAAAGGCAGAAGATTCGCTGCAGGCGATGAAGTGAGCGTTCGCAAACGAGATAAAACGTTAGTCCAGGTTCGCATCGATAGCATCGTTGAGGAAAATGATGGCTTTCTTATTGGTACATTCACTTCTCTTGACGGCGAGAAACAGGAGCTAAACATCGGAGAATCCCAGGATATGAAATCAGACTAGAACAACCTGAAAACGTTGATTATCCCAGGATTTACTCTAGTAAACAGCCAATAAGACGAGTATAATTGAACCACTAGAAGGGAGAGAGAAACGATGAGCAGCACAGAGATCAACACTCGAAAAACTGATGAAGAAATCGTTGACGAAGCGATGGGATGCGTGCGCTTAGCAACCGGATATGTGCCTGAAGATCTGCGTCCTTTTCTTCTGAAGGTTGCCCGCCATGAGATGACGATGGAGGAATACCGCGCGATTGTATTAGATAAATATGTTGCTTAGTGAAGGGAACGAGTATCCCACATGGGAATCGTATTTCTACCCTGAAACCATAGATCCCATCACGGGGTGCGGCTGCCTCATTAACAAATTCGATATTCGCGATGGCGAAGTATTGCAAAATGTTGAGACGGCTTTTACGATGGTGCGCGCTATTGAATGGCTCGATAAACCGCTTGCTGAGGATTTCTCCTATGAGCATTTCAAAGCCATCCACCGCCATGTTTTCCAAGATGTCTATCCGTGGGCTGGTCAAGAACGTCACGTTGGCATGGTCAAGGGCGGGCACAGGTATTATCCGCCTGGTCCAGGATTAACCCGCGAAGCTGAGCGGTTATTCGATAGTCTTGGTGCAGATAATTGCTTGCGCGGGCTTGACCGGCAGGATTTCGTGAAAGCACTGGCTGAGTATTGGGGTGAAATAAACGTCGTTCACTCATTTAGAGAGGGTAACACTCGCACTCAGTCAGTGTTCTTTTCCCAACTAGCCGAACAAGCCGGACACCCTATTCCAGTCCACAAACTATCTCAAGAACCGCTGCGTGGAGAATTTGTTGCAGCACGCTTTTACTCTCAAGATACTGGCAGTAATGCGGCACTGGCCGAGGTGCTTAACAAGATTATCTACCCAGGCAATCCCAGGCTTGCAGACCATTACACCAAGAGCAATATCGGTGACTATGTGCAACGGCGCTTCCTGGAGAGACACATTAACATCACAGAAAGCAGTATAAAGCCCCAAAAGAAGCACCGACCCCGACGCTAACTACTCATCGGGCAGCCCTTACCCATCAAAATGGATGGTTGGTGGATATGCGCTATTTTACCGGCTGTGGCGCGGTGAATGTTTGGGAGATACCTGATGTTTACCCTCGTTTAGCTCATGCCAGAGCTGAATGTGTGCGGAAAGATTCTTTTCCTCATCACTAGTGGTAATACCGAGCTTCTCATGGGCGAGTAGGCATGACTCAATGAGCTTATCGCTATCAATGAGTTCATCGTCATTTGTCGCTAGCACAACATCGAACTGCTCAAGACCTTTGACAGCAAAAGCAGCACGAAGTTGCTGGCGCGGTATGAGAGATAAATCTTCGTAGTAGTGGTGAACTAAGAACGATACGTCATACAAATCGCGGATAGTGTCACGTGATAAAAATGCATTAGCCTTCAAAACTGCGAGCCAATCCAGAGTGTAGACCTGGATGTCATTAATGATTGTCACGAGATTGTTGTCTATCGGAATATCACGGCTAGACGTCTCGATCTTCAATGGATGGGATGGATTACCATAATGAACCATTACTCGTTGAACAAATGGCGAATCTTTACGTATTGAGATCTCATAGCCGTAGGTAGCGCAGAATTTCTGCACTCGACGGATGGTTGAAACGCCCGTCCACATTGCATCGAAATCAAGATCCTCACTAAAACGATCTAAGCCATAACACTTCATAAGAGCAGTGCCGCCTTTGAGAACTAGCCCGCTATCGCCGCCAATAAAGCGTAGGAACTGATCCTGAATCGTTCTGTGCTGCTCATGCCATGTCATTGTGTGCCTGCTTGAGATATATCATCCATGATAGACCGTATTCTTTGCGCATGAAGGCGTCTATATCTGGCCAGTTGTCTTGATGGCGCAGTAGAAGTACCTTACTGAAGATGGTGTCGTTGTAGGCATCATTTCCGATGTAATCTTTACGCATTCCGTGCGCGATAGGAAAGCGCCCAGCGGCGATGATATCGAGTAGTGCGCGTAGATGGTTCGCAATGTTAAATCGCTGACCTTCATGTTCGCGGATAGGTAGGGGAGAGTTGAGTTCGATACCCCATAGACCGAATAGCGAGTTGTCACTTTCCGCGATATAAAGTTTGCGCCATTGAATCGCGCTAGCGTGCCAATCTCCGGTTGTTTCAGTGTTAGAGGCAAGGTTCAGCGCATGAATATCGGTTACGTACTGCACCATAGCCCCTCCTTCTGTTCTTACTAGCTTACTGGACCCATCCTTGTTATGGAATCCTATAGATAAGCAAAACAGAATATAGAAAAATATAAAAGAATAATATATTGACATGAAAAGATACATGTGTATAAGATGAGTATGCCCATGCTGGACAGAAGCGGATTTCAAACGCTGGTCGCAATTCTGAATAGGATTGTATGAAGCAAGGCAAATCATTTTTGTGGCCCCGCCTTTTTGCAGGCGGGGCCACTTTTTATATGAAAGGTCTTGTCGTGATTACTCTCTATTCATTGCCTGGCTGCGTTCAATGCTCAGCAACACTCAGAGCTTTTGAACGGCATGGGGTACATGTGAATCAGGTCGATCTCAGCATCGAACATGCCAAACGGGACGAGCTTAAATCCTGGGGATTTCTGACAGCGCCCGTAGTTGAAGCTGAGATTAATGGGGAAGTCCGACGCTGGTCAGGTTATAAGCCAGATCTGATCCGTAAAGCTGCAGCGGCGACACAGCACATGTCGAATCCCGATAGAACACATCCGAAAAAACTGATTCACAGGTAGTCCCATTGCTGAGCAAAGACAACGGTACCGCTCCAACACACACATCCTCAGGCGGTACCGTTGTTTTATGCTATTAGCCTATTGAGGCTTTACCGGCGCGGATACTTCCGTGGCTTATGTGCGTGCATGATAGATCGGGAATGATTCTCTTCGTTATGGTCGATTACTTCTGTTCTCGATGGTGCTTGTCGGATGTATTTAGATATGTCAAAGACTTCGGCACAGATATATTGATGCTTAGGCAGTAATAGTCGTTGAGGATAGTATTCTTGGAGAATTTGTTCGCATTGTTCAACCGAGGATAGGTCAAGCTGGTTTACCAATAGTGCTGCATCTTGATAGTCACGTCCAGGGCGTCCTGAAAACAGTTTCATGGCAAGCATGTAGCGTGGTGATGCTACTGAAACGGTGAGGTTAGCGGTATGGAAAATGACCTTGGCTTCTTTATCGTTCCCGGGCATAAATCCCTTGGCTGCGTCGTTGAGCCAGTTTTTGGGAAGATGGTAAGTTTCGCGTAGCTGATTAGCGAGCTGATGAACTATCTGTCCTTGAGAAAACACCGCATCGATATCTCTTGTTGTGCGAGTGTGGTCGTAGGCTAAAGCCATTGCCGCGCCGCCGACAATGAATGCTTCTGCGCTAATATTCTTTTCTTCGAGTGCTAGGGAAAGATCATTGAAGATCTTCCTCATGGTATCTGCGGATAGGTCAGTCATACTCGTATCAGGTCGTCAAGAGTGATAAAGATGTTGCGTTGACGGAATTCATCAGGTGTTTCCTCAATCGAAAGTTTTATCACTCGCTGGGGTAAGGGGTATTCGGGGCGTTGGGCGGGAAACCACGGGGCAGTACAGCGGCAGGGGCGGTTGGCCCATTCGGGGGCGTTCCAACCGTCGCGGTTAGCGAAGTAGTTCGCTAACGCTGCATAGCCGCAGTTGATTTCAGAAACCGAGGTAATAGGCTCACGGGCGAACACTTTTATCCCGCCCTCGATCCCGTCATCGTTGATAGCGGTTTGATACAGGTCGATCGTTTGCAGGATACCGAATCGCCATAAATCATTGAGGCAGCCACCTTCAGTAGCGATTGTCTCGACGTCTATCGCAGTATCGCATACATCGTCGAAGGTATATGTCACGCTCATCTATCTCACCTCGTTTCTATGCTCATCTTATGTCACTGCACGTTCATAGACGAGTGCGAGTATCAATCGTTTTCTCGGTTGTGTGCCGATTCAGTAGTGTCACTAAATTGGGTATCGTCTAACGGTTGCAGGGGATCGTTGTTTGGATGTGAAGTGTTGTGATCTTCGGCGGGCTCATCAATAGATTTGGGGTAGCCATAGAGAGTGAAGGTTCCTAGTGAGGTCAGTTTGCTTTGGCTATGTTCGAGATTGAGAATCTGGTTGATCTCTGAGCGGTTGATTCCGAGTCGTGCAAGTTCTTCGCAGACGTGCGTTAGAGTGTTGAGCGGATCAACGAGTTCATCATAAGTTCGGATTAATTCGGTTACGAGAAATTGTTTGACCTCGATAGCCTCAAAATCGGCAGCAAGAACTTCACGGGCAATCGCGCCGAGTTCACTTTTATTTTTCATTGTTTTACGTGCCACGGTCCAACTCCATAGTTATCTCATGACAACCACACCACCGCAACACTACCACAGCATGAATCTTCTTCCATCCATCCAATCACTGTTAGCAATAACCACTAGACAGCGAACAGCAACCGGAGCACAATCTCGCCGTCCCTGTTGTAGCG
>NZ_JBKIWR010000015.1:0-82698 GCF_046599595.1 Trueperella sp. LYQ143
TGCACCTTTTGTCGGCTTTTTCCGTCAGGCTCGACCTAACACCCTGATTAGCACTTTTTGGCTTGATAGCAACGAAAAACCCCCCTCAGGATTCCCTGAGAGGGGCTCATTCGCGGTGGAGGAGGGATTTGAACCCTCGGTAGCTTTCACTACACAGCATTTCGAGTGCTGCACCTTCGGCCGCTCGGACACTCCACCTCATATTGCTGGAACAGCCTACCGATATTACGTTAACTGTGCAAGCACTAAAGGAAGCGCGCCACAAAATGTGATCGGCAACTCGCATTAAGCACTGAAGATTATGCCACCCCTCACTCCCGCAACTATTCTTCCAACACTTTCCTAGCCCATGCGCCCCGTCCGTTCCGACGGACCGCTCCACCAAAGGCGTTCCTCCTCACCTCACGCGTCTATAAATCTCAGATCACGCGTCTGTAAAATCTCACGTCAAGCTACTACGACCTCACATACGCCATCCTAGATCTCATACAAAACTTCACAACCGACAATAAAACTGACGATAAAATTCAAACGACAGCCTCAGACCACGGCACACCACACCGTATTTCCATACCGCCATCTCTACGTCGTTATCCCATGCACTACGGGTTTTACTGCAAACCACAAACTTATTTCCGCAAGCCACGGATGTTTATCTCAACGGCATGGCAATTATTCACCACGCCGTTGAATAAACCACTGGCGTAGCTCCTCGCTCGCTCGCTGGCACGACACCCCACCAATCACTTCGACTTGGTGGTTCAATCGAGAATCGCGAACCACATCACGCACCGAACCTGCAGCCCCCGCTTTATCATCCCAAGCAGCAAACACTAACCGGCTAATCCGTGCATTAACAATCGCTCCAGCGCACATCGTGCACGGCTCTAAACTGACCACCAAGGTACAGCCGCTGAGATTCCACGATCCACGCGCCCGTCCAGCAGCTCGTAGCGCATTAATTTCCGCATGCCCCGTCGGATCGTTATCACATACCCGCGTATTGACGCCGCGGCCAAGCTCACGCCCCAGCTCGTCATAGACCAATGCTGCCACCGGCACATCCCCACTATCACCAGCTTGCCGAGCAAGTTCTTGGGCGATGGCCAACCATTCGCGTTCGCGCTCATACACACTGCCATAATACGCAGTACCCGCCTCTATTCCGGTGGTGGCACGACCCACCGTCAGCACGCTACATTAGAGCTATGAAATTACAGGTGGTTGACCATCCATTGTTGGCTCATAAGCTCACCGTGATGCGGGATAAGAACACCCCCAGTCCGGTCTTTCGCCAGCTCGTTGAAGAGATCATTATGCTGCTCTCTTACGAGTGCACCCGCGAGATCGCCGTCGTTGACCGCGAGATCGAAACCCCTATCGCTCCGATGATCGGCACCGCAATTCGTGAACCAAAGCCCATTGTCGTCCCAATTTTGCGGGCCGGACTGGGCATGTTGGAAGGCATGACGCGCCTAATGCCGACGGCTGAAGTGGGCTTTTTAGGATTGCGGCGCGACGAGGACACCCTTGAAGCAATCACCTATGCCAACCGGCTCCCTGATGATCTAACCGACCGTCAGTGCTTCGTCCTTGATCCCATGCTGGCAACCGGGCACACCTTGATCGCCTCGATCGACTATCTGCTCGAACGCGGCGCACGGGACGTCACTGCCATTTGTATTCTTGCTGCTCCCGAAGGAATCGCCACATTGGAAGAACATCTGGCTGATCGGGGCAACGTCCGTATCGTTGTTGCTGCCGTTGACGAGAAGCTCAACGATAAAGGCTTTATCGTCCCTGGCTTGGGCGATGCTGGCGATCGTCTTTACGGCGTCGTCGATTAAATTAGCTAAATACTGAGGCAAAGCTGTTGACGCCACAGCTTTCGATTCACCCTGCGCGTCATGAGTATCACTGGAGGAAATGTGGGTAAGAAAAGCCGTCGCGATAAGGCCGACAAACCAAAGAAAGTTCGTATCCAATACGTTGATCGCCCCTTTGAAGGCTTGCCATTCGAATCCGAATTAGTGGCCATGCGCGAGATTATCCCCGCTGCCACCATGACCGTTCAAACCAATGCCGAGCACGGCAGCGATGAGGTCACTCTCGTTACCCTACTGCCCGGAATGGCTGGCGCATTACGGCGTACCGACGGCACCCTACTGGTGGCCGTGCAGACGGTTATGTCCTCTGGCGATATTTCACTTGATATTGCCGATCGCCTACTCAAAGCCCAACAACTCAAACCGGGGCAAACCCTGGCACAGACCACACAGCCTGAACCAGGCGAGCGCCTACAGGACATCCTCGATACCTCCGTCGAAACACACATGACGCTGTGCGATAGCTACGATTTCTGGGTTGATCCGTCCGAAGCTGACGATCCGCGCGTGCGCGAAGCTATTGAGCAAATGTCACAGCAGATGATTCCGACTCGGCAGGTTCCTGGGGTTCCACACGCTTTCTGGTGTCGAATGCAACGCGAATTCATCCGGCTCGTTCGCTCAGAAGAGGAAGATCGCGTCCTCGATGCGCTCGCTCGGCTACATCACCGTCGCGAATTGACATTCGATGATGCTCGTTTCGTTGGGGCATTCCGCGCAATGGGGCTTCTGATTCCCGTTTTTGAACTAGCCCCCGGCACCGAAGCGGAAGAACTCTCAGATTCTCTAGCGGAATTTGACGCGAAGCTGACTACCGAAATCGCTTCTGACGAGCCATTAACCGCCGAAGAACGCCGTACCCGCTCCGGGATTATTTCCCGCCAAGTCACCTTGCGTTAGGGATCTGCGCATAACTCATTCACATCTGTACTGGCTAACTGGCAAAACAAACATTAGGGATAACAGTTAGCCGGTACAAATGTGCCACCATAGCGCAGTACCCAGATAACGAATCTGGTAAAAAGCCAGGTGAGATCTTTACTCTACCCATACGAAATTTCGCTAGAATCATGCTGTGCATTGTGAACGAGTCGCAGTTGTCATTCCTGCGAAAAATGAGTCGGATCGAATTGGCGCAACAGTTCGCGCTGCCCGAGCTATTCCGCGCGTTGATCTGATCGTCGTTGTTGATGACGGCTCGACCGATAACACCGGCGAAATTGCCCGCGCTGCCGGGGCAACCGTGGTACGTCATTCCGTTAATCACGGGAAGGCCTCCGCATTGGAAACTGGATCATCCGTGGTTGCTATGCGCGATGCTGACGGAGTTCCCCCGCGCGCAGTCCTATTTCTCGACGCAGATACCGGCGACTCCGCTATTGAATGTGCCGCATTGATTGAGCCGGTAGTGCGCGGAACTGCCGATATGACGATTGCGTATCTGCCTCCGCAACAAGGCGCTGGCGGTCATGGAATCGTCACCGGATATGCTAAACGGTGGATCTGGCGGCTCACCGGCTGGATACCGCGTCAGCCCTTATCCGGGCAGCGCTGCTTAAACCGTGAAGCCTTAGAAGCGGCCTTCCCCTTAGCTGCCGGCTGGGGTGTCGAGGTCGGGATGACGATTGATCTGCTGTGCCAAGGTTTTACGGTGCAAGAAATCCCCTGCCCTATCTTCCATCGCGCCTCTGGGCGCAATTTGGCTGGGCAAATACATCGAGCCACGCAATATCGCGATGTTATCCGTGCGGTCGTGTCCCGTCGGCTTCGTCGTATTCATGTGCCGAAAAAGAATCGCAACACTACGCCACCCCAGCCGGGTATGCCTTTTACCGCTTTTGTACGCTGACGGCAGCAAAAGATTCGCTAGCGATTAGGGAATAGGGATTTAGCCTTTACATTCCGGGCGTCGGCTCGGCTATTTAACTCTCGGATGGTAAGGCGCCAGATGGGCGCAGGATCAGCAGATATTATTTTCTCCTCCCCGTTTGGCACAGTTTGTTTTGGCAGATTACAGGCCCCTATACACGCTTTGTTCTTTATTCGCTTGTATCGCGTTTCTTTTGTGACGCTGTATGTATGACTTTCTTTTTACTGGGCTGCAAAGCCTTGCCTGGTTAACTGGTGATATATCTCTTTCGGTTAGGTCGATCTGCGTGGCGCTTCTGCGTCTTTCTCGTTATTTGAGGCCTCTCCTTAACCCCACTTGTTTTTCGCTCGCTCAGCAGGGATTACATAGCCTCCACCCGCTTGCGTGCATGCGTTTTACTCTTTTTGGGGAGGGGGGCGAGGCCCAGCCGCCTGCCAGCTATTTAATATTTACCGGACTATCTGCATAGTGTTAGGGGTTGCTCTACACCTGCACAACTTCATGTGTTGGGCTGTTTACCGTCGTTTAACGTAGGACGGGGAAATCCGCACTTTGGCAAACAGGCTTTAACTTTCCCGCCAGATGATTCTTGATTCTACGGTTCTACCCAAGCGAGTTTTACCCGATTAGATCCTGGTTCCCAACTCCGTCTGTTTACCTTGACCGTCAGCTTTCCACCATGCTCAGCATAGCGACGTAGCAGATCAGACAGAAGCGCCGTGGAACGAGACCGGAATACGCGAACGGCTACTGCAGATCGCGCTCACTGCCCACAGCAATGCCATATAGGCTCCACCGATAACCGGAATGACGATTCCCGAGTCGTTTATTAGCAAGGCGCACCCCAGCAGGATCACCCCTGCGAGGAAAGACCGACGCAACTGCGTATCCCAGATGACGCGCCCATCCCCATAACGTTTAACCATCCGATATTGCATGACCAGGAGCACAATCATTATCACTGCTCCCAGCCATCCGATCCACGGCACTTGAGTTATCACCTGGTCAGCTTTGCGTAGGACGATGTCTGCAGCTTTCCCGCGACGCAAGGATTCAAAGAACTGCCCTAAGTGGGTACGCGACGAAGCAGGACGCAGCCAATCCAGGAACGCCACACCAATCGCCCCAGCAGCACCCGCCAGGCCAATCACAAGCAGCCGCAACCAGGTTATCTTCTGCCCCCAAGCAAGTAACGCAAACACGGCGAAACCAATAATGAAGGGAGGGACCCCGCCGAAATCCGCACCGATAGCTGGAGTGCCGTCAATAATTACCGCAATAAGACCGATGAGGCCAACCCCAAGTGGAGCGCTGATCTTCTCTGCCCGTTGCGATAACACGCGCACAGCCTGCGTCGCCACTAACAGCATAGCTACCGCAAAGATAGCGAATGGCGCATTAGAGATACCGTAAAAGCGCCCGCCCGACTGCGGTTGATCGCCCAACACTGAGATGGAATGTAGCGGAGAGCCAAGCAAGGCGTCCACTCCAATCGTCAGCGCGGTTATCGCAGCCAGGAACGTTGCCCCATAGCGACTTTCGCGCCAGCCAATCCGCAAGGCAATAAGCCCTAGTACGGTGGCGCAACCGAAAAGCATGGCAAAGAACGATACTGCCGCATAGCGCTGTGCATGCCACCAGGGAACCAGGTTCATCAGGAACGACGAGACTGGCAAAGCGGCCACCCAGTACATAGATAGGACGTGATGAGCACCTAAACGCCGCCGGCGAATCGTGCGTGCCGTATTGACGATAGCGAGCACCGCGCCAACGATAAATATCGTGTAAAAATGCCCCACACATCCACGAGTCATCACAGCTCGTTCACTGACGTCCTCCAGGTGGGCGATGGATGTGCCGCCAGTTTCGTAACGCACTGGCGTCCCGGCAATGTCGCCGGAAGCAGAGATTCCGAAACGGGCTAACACCTCTGCCGTAATGTCAACATTGCGGATCAACGCCGATTGGCGAGTAGCTGGCGACGTCGCTACCGATTGGCTCTCTATATCGTCAATATCAGCCATATCATCGCCTGTTACCGGCGCGATCGGAGCGCGAGCAGAAGCATACAGTTGCAGACGTGAGGTGGTGCGATCGGCATCCCCAACAGACATGACAATCACATCTGTTCCCGCAGGAATCTCTGCCAACACCCGACCTAGCTCCGCATCTATGCGGCTCACTGCCGCTCGCGTTGCCGTAGAAATATCACCTGGAGGGATAAAGGCTGCCGTTACGACGTTACCTGGGGAGGAATCTTTGTAGGCCGAACCAAGATCAACAACGACGAGATGTGCGGCTTTTACCTGCCGATAGGCCTCTGCGGCACTGCTCGCTACCCCGTCGACAAGCCCACTGGAACGGATTGGACCGAGAGGATTCCCCTCATGATCGGCTAATGCTAAAGCCGCTCCTGGGCCAACCCCTGCAACGCTATATCCTGCGTCTATTATCTTGTGGGCGAGCACTCCGAGCTGCGGATGGAAAGAGCTGGCACGGTTGCGTTTTTGCAACTCTACCCACTGCGCAATGGGTTCCGTACTCGATGACGTGCCCGTATTCTGCCCTGCAGTTTGGCTCTTATCTTGGCTCGTCTGGGAGTTCTGCCCCGTATTTTGGCTCGCCTGGTCGTTTTGAGTTATATCCGACGAGCCGCCCATCGCTTTGTCTTGCCCGTGCCCTTGTGCGGGCGGCACCGGCACGGCATCTGACGTATGGGAATTATTGTGGTCACTGCCGGTCGCTGAATTCTGCTCAAGAGAGCGATCTATCGTGGCCATGACTTCATTTGCCCGCGCGCATGACGCATCATCTGAGGCAAAACCGCGAGCGCGAGTTCCCGCCCCAAAAGTCAACCATCCCGCATCCGCACAGGTTGTTACTGCAGAGGTTCGCACAGAAATGTTGGCGATTGCCCCTGCCTGGGCGAGAGCCGCCAAATGTGGAGTGCGCGCATCGACACCTGACCAGGGCACACCCGACATTCCGATAACAACTACGGAGTCATTGCGCGTCGGATCTTCCGTGCTACGACTCGGAATCACTATCGGGGTGATAATCACAGCGGCAAGCGTCAGTACAATGAGTCCCCACACTCCCCACCATGCACCATAGCGCTGCGTCCCGTCTTTCATACTGTGTAGCCTAGTTTTCTTCCCGCAGTTATCCAATGTGACAGGCAGCTATCTTGGTTGTGGGCAATCGGGCAGCACGTATCTTTCCTCGTTAGAATAGCGCCATGTCTCAGCTTCGTTTCGCTTTTCTTGGTCCGCGTGGAACGTTCACTCAGCAAGCGCTTAATGAATTTAGCCCTGAGAGCGAATCCATTCATATTCCAGCTATTGATTCCCCACGAGCGATAAAAATGGTGCGTTCGGGTCAGGCGGATTATGCCGTCGTACCTATCGAAAATTCCGTTGAGGGAGGCATTAATGCCACTCTAGACACGTTGGCGGCTGGGTCAGATTTACTGATTTATGGCGAAGCGCTCGTCAATATTACATTCACTTTAGCGGTGCGCCCTGGCACAACCTTGGCAGACATCACCCATATCTCTACTCATAACGCGGCATGGAGTCAATGTCGTAGCTGGCTGGGGGAGCATCTGCCTCATGTTGTTCACCTACCCGCTTCATCTACGGCTGCTGGCGCGGCAGGTTTGGCTGCTGACGGGGATCCTGGTTATCAGGCGACGCTTGTTTCTCCGTTGGCTGCCGAACAGTACGGCTTGGAGTCTCTCAGGAGTGACGTCGCTGATAATCCGGATGCAGTCACCCGTTTTGTGTTGATTGGGCGGGCTGGGGTACTGCCGGAGCGCACAGGTTCAGATAAGACCACGCTAATGGTCCAGTTGGCAACCGACGAAGCCGGCGCTTTGCTCACCATGCTGGAGCAGTTCTCTGCGCGGGGTGTGAATTTGTCGCGAATCGAATCACGGCCGGTGGGGGATTCCTTGGGGCGTTATGCTTTCTCTATTGACGCCGAAGGTCATCTGTTTGATGAGCGAATTCAAGCTGTTTTGCGCGGACTCCACCGAGTATGCCCGAAGGTGACTTTCCTGGGCTCATATCCGACGGCAGATCGGCACTATATCCGCCCTCAACCTGGTACGGCAGACGAAGATTTTGCTTCTGCACGAGCTTGGTTAGAGAACCTGCTTAACCGCAGTCGCTAGCCTGCTGCGTTTTCATAATCTCTCCTTACCTATCCGGCTGGGAAAAGCTGGGTTGAGAGAATTGAGAGAGAATTTCGGTTAAACACACTTGCACCGCCTCTTAGGCAGGCAGGTGGTCAGGCAAGCTCTGTATCCGCGCGGCAGGCAGTTCCGTGCTTGCGCTGCTCTAGTATTGCGCTGTACTGAAATGCTTACTTATTCCTTACCGCGCATTGATAAGTTGATCTTTTCTTGCCGGCGTCTTGTTTATTCCCGTCAGGCTTTGCTGGCAGAGCACTCTGCGCAAGAGTTGTTATCAGTATTCCGCGCCGACCTCTACCAACATTCTTTACAGGTCGTTCCGTCGGTCTTCTTCGTCGTTATTCTTACCGACGTTCCCTGCGCTCCCTGTCGAAGCGTATTACGCGGTTTTCTTACCGATCCGGCGCACGCCCATATCTATCTGTTACTGCTAGCCACGCCACAGAGCCGCCTATAAAGCACCTGTTATCCCATTCGCACAAGTAGCGCCGCAGGATCAATATAGGCGCGAATATGGCGAGAATACCCTAAAACATCGCCATCAACCTGAACTCGCTGCGCCGTCATAGCCTCAATTTGCGCACGCGCCACCCGATGAACGTCTATCTCACCCGAGTTCTCAAATCCTGGCAATTGCACTGGCTGTAAACCAATACCATTAAATCCCACTTGGCGAGCGACATCTGCCCAGCCAATCAAACCATGACGAGTGTCGAGAACCGCCAACTCTAGCCACCCGTCATCGGGAGTGGTGTGCCGATCGAGAATCATGCCGCCAACGAGCTCGCCACAATTCATAAGCATGATCGTCCGTGCGTCCACCGTTACGCCCCGAGTATCTGGCCCAGTCCGAATACGGGCCCGCATTTTCGGGGCAAGCAAATGCGGTAGCGCTGCCCGCACATAAGCCAGCCAGCCGATCTTCGACTTCAATTCCGAATACTCGTCAGCCGAGGCCATCATATCGGCATCAAAGCCCATACCGGCCATCACCAAGAACGCATATTTTCCCGACGCAGCCCGATGTTGCCAGCGATAATCATGGCTGACGTCTTTCGTCTCCTCTGCAGAATTCGTATTCCCCGAAACAAACGGACGATGTGTGGGAATCTCAATCCAGCCCACATCGATAGCCCCATTTTTTCCGGTGATCGCAATCTGTGCCATCCGCCGCAAAGAATGGATCGGCAGATCAAGATTACGGGCCAACAGATTTCCGGTGCCCACTGGGAGCAAGCCTAGGGGCGTCCCCGTTTTAGCCAACACCTCCGCGCAATTACGTACCGTGCCATCGCCACCGGCAGCGATCACCACCGAAGCGCCCATTGCGAGAGCCTGCCGGGTTTGACCATGACCCTGATCCTCCTGCGTGGTCGGAATCCATATAGGATCGGCCGCACCGGCGTCATTTGCCACCCTCGCAAGCAACCGCTGAATATAGTCAAAATCAACATTTTTCGTCGGGTTATACACCACGACAATCGGCCCGGGCGGTCGTACTACATGAGCATGGTCTTCATTGTTTTCCGCCGGAAGCTCTGGCTCTGCTGAGGATATGTGCGCTATATCGGCGTTATCACGTGTCAGTGCTGGGGTGCACTCCGGCTGCGAGCTTGCTACGTCATTCTTCAGCTCCGCCAAGCGTCGGTGCATATCCTGTAGTTCCCGACGCATAGCCCGCTGGCGAAGCCCCAAGATAACAACAGTGACGAGAGAAAGCGCTCCCAGGACCGCCGCAACGTATAGCCACATCATGGCGTACATCATACGCTACGGTTTCCGTACTACGGCCGCAATTGCCCCTCTGCCCGCTTCGCTCTATTCTGGTTTCATGATTGACATTCAGACTATCCGTAGCAATACCGCCGCCGTGAAAGCTTCCCAGCGGGCGCGCGGCGCCAACGAAGCCGATGTGGACGCCGTCCTCGAGGCCGATTCTCTCCGCCGTCACGCGCTACAGACCTTTGAAGATCGCCGCGCTGAACAAAAAGAGCTCTCTCGTTCAATTGGTAAAGCGAGCAGCGAAGAGCGGCCCGCTATCTTGGCCCGTGCAAAGGAAATGTCTGAAGAGGTCAAGGTCCTTGAAGCCCAAGCTGCCGAAGCAAAGGCCGCATTTGAAGCCGCGATGAGCAAACTGCCGAATCTTATTATTGATGGCGTTCCCGCTGGCGGCGAAGATGATTTCGAGGTGCTGCGGGAAGTGGGTACGATCCGCCAGATGGATTTCCCGATTCGCGACCATCTCGATATTGCCGAAGGAATCGGTGCGCTCGATATGGAACGCGGCGCGAAGGTTTCGGGGGCGCGGTTCTACTATTTGCGCGGTATCGGCGCTCGGTTAGAGTTGGCCTTGCTGACGATGGCTGCCGATCAAGCGCAAGAAAATGGCTTTGTTCTGATGAATACGCCGACTTTGGTCAAGCCCGAAGTGATGGGCGGGACTGGATTCCTTGGCGCACACGCCGACGAAATCTACTATTTGCCGGCAGATGATCTCTACCTCACTGGAACATCTGAGGTTGCGTTGGCTGGCTATCACAGCGATGAAATTGTGGATTTATCTGACGGTCCGTTGCGTTATGCCGGATGGTCGAGTTGCTATCGCCGAGAAGCCGGTTCGCATGGGCGTGATGTGCGCGGCATTATCCGCGTCCATCAGTTCAATAAAGTAGAAATGTTTTCTTTCTGCCGCCCTGAAGACGCCGAGGATGAGCATGCGCGTTTCCTGGCGTGGGAAGAGGAGATGCTCCAAAAAGTCGAGCTACCCTATCGGGTTATTGACGTTGCCGCTGGCGATCTCGGGCAATCTGCTGCTCGAAAATTTGACTGTGAAGCCTGGTTGCCATCCCAGCAGCGCTTTATGGAGGTCACATCCACCTCCAATTGCACGACATTCCAGGCGCGGCGGTTGAAGATTCGCGAGCGCCACGAGGCTGGCACTCGCACCGTCGCAACCTTAAACGGCACCTTGGCAACGACGCGTTGGCTAGTGGCAATGCTGGAAAACTACCAGAACGCTGACGGATCGGTGTATATTCCCGAAGCGTTACGCCCCTATCTTGGTGGCCGTGACCTTATTGAGCCGATTGCGTGACGCGTATTCACTACCGTCCGTGAATCAACATTGCAGGTGTGTGAGATATGGGAATTGAGAATATGTTCTCCTCAGAGTCGGATGTAACCGCCAAGAGTTCGCAAGTCGATTGGCGGCAGGTCGCCCAGGGGATTCACGCGGGATCAGATCTCGTCATCGGTTTGGATGCAGACGGGACGATCTTGCGCCACGACACCTCGCTCTCTGAGCGTGTGCGGGATGCCATTCAAGCCCATATTGCTGCTGGTACGCATATCGTCGTCACGACCGGACGAGGAATTCAGGGCACCCAGATCGTCTTGGAAAAACTGGGAATGGAGTGCGGGTTTGCCGTCGCGGCTAATGGTGCGATTATCTTGGCAATTGGCGAGAACTCCCCCGTGCCCACCGAAGAGATTGCTGCCCATGCACGCAATAATCTGGTTGACGTCCGGCTCGTGCGTGCCCACACATTCGATCCCAGTAAGGAAATTGCCATTATCCACGAGGCGCTACCTCAAGCGTTGATGGCTTTGGAATCCCTGACGACGACGCCTCGCATTACTGGCCCATTCCCGCCGGGAGAGCTAAATGGGGAAACGACGATCGTCCCTGTTGAAGAGCTGGTCGTGCCGTTGACAACGCGCGTGACGGTTCGCGCTCCTTCCATGAGCGCTGAAGAGATGTTGGATGCAGTTAAGGATCTGGGGCTTCCTGGGGTGCATTACAATATTGGCTGGTCAGCGTGGATGGATTTGGCGCCTCAAGGCATCAATAAGGCTGTGGGTCTGCAAGATGTTGTGGATATTGTCGGGGCTCATCACACTATTGCGGTGGGGGATTCTGATAATGATTGCGACATGTTGCGCTGGGCTGAGGTCGGCGTCGCTATGGGGAATGCTATTGCGCATGTGCGTGCGGCTGCCAATACCGTCTGCCCACCAGTTGATGAAGATGGGCTTGCCCAGTTCTTAGAGACTCTGCTCTGAGGTTAGCTCTAGCGGATCACCGCGCTGGTCTTGAGTTTTACTTTGCTGGCGCCTTTTCCTACCACCTTGCCGTGCTTTCCTCCTGTTTTTCACATGTTGACGGGAGGTTACGTTGTGGATGGCATTGTCCGTTTAGCGGGCGGGATATGTACTTGGTACGGCGTGGGGTGCTGGATGTCCAAAAAGAGTGCTCTATACGCAGGCAGACAGACCATCACGGGAATTAAGGGCTGACGACAGTTGCCCGCTGACGGAGTTGTTTTATGAATATTTAAGGTCATGCCTATGGCCTTAAAGAGTTTGCATAAGCCGCCTGCCCTACTGGCAACGTTTTAGCGCAGATTTCCGTTACTCTTGTGCCGGTCGAGTGCGCGTTTTACATTCTTAAGCCATGCGTTTACCAGCGTTCTTTTTGCCGCTTGAGCGCTTGCCAAAGAATGTGATTAACCAGCGTATATGTGAGGTTGCTTGAGGTGGGTTTAGATCTAGTTGCGTTTACTAGGTATAACGTGCCAGAATTTTACGGTGTCTATCGCGGAATCGTCATGATTCCAACACTGGCACGGGAGTGTTCCCAATAAGGAGAGTTGTCAGAGCGGCCGAATGAGACGGTCTTGAAAACCGTTATGCGGCAACCCCGCATCGGGGGTTCGAATCCCCCACTCTCCGCCGCAGAATTATGCGTGACGGATATAATCCGATACCCTTGATTCTGCATGGAGACATGGCTGAGCGGTCGAAAGCGCTTCCCTGCTAAGGAAGTAGCCGCGCAACTGCGGCTCGAGGGTTCAAATCCCTCTGTCTCCGCCGCAAAACCCCTCTCATCTTTCTGAGAGGGGTTTTCGTTGATATAGAGCCAAAGCCGTATTCGAATCGCATTGTGCGGGGTGCGGCAAAATCCGATAAAAAAGCATAATCACCCAAGACTAAATCCTACCCACATAAAATGTCCTACACTCCCCAAAATTTGGCAAACAGGGCGCGATTAGCCATATTTACATCGCAGTTGCACACAGAAGCAGGGGTCAAAGGCTAAGAAATGGAGCGCGTGGGTGGATAAACACACCCGCATTAGAGCCATTCACCCGCCAAGATAAGAACATCAAACCGTGCAACAATCTCGTCATAGCCCATGGAAAGATCGCACAAATACCCAGCTAATACACTCCATACGCCATCAAAATAAGATCTACGCAGGCAGCCAGGTCAACTAGCTCCTATCTCCCACCGTTTTAAGCCAGCACCAGGCAACACCACCGCTTCACTTCCAAGCTAAACACAACACAACGCCAAGTAGCAGCGAGCATTATTAGCAAAGCCGCAAGTTTATAACAATTTCATAACATCTTGACATCAAGGCTTTTTTCTTTATCGGATTTTTCATAAGGTAGACACATCACGGCAATGTATCTGTGACCCGCAGCACGCAGGCTAAGGCGCATTGCTATCGCTCATACTTTGCAAGCAATGCGCGAGCAACGCTTGCTCGTCATAAAACGTGGCGGCCTTGATTCAGCGTCGAATCTGGGCCGTCGCCCCTCTGTGCACCAGCGTCGCTCCATCACACCAGAAAGGAACGAGCGTGAGTATTCCCGTCCTACACAAAGACTCCACCGTCTCCGCCGGCTCTCTCGATCATCACGATGACGCCATCATGCCCACTCGCCGTCCGTGGCTACGTCACATCGGCGGTATCCTCCTAGGAATTGCGGCCGCCCTCGTCGTCTACGTCATATTCCCCAAGGAATTATCCGAAGACCTCCTAGTGACTTTAGCGAAGAAAGAGATAAAAACAAGCGGTCATATCATCTCTGCCACTGCCGCAGTCGCCGTCCTCATGGGCGTATGGTGGATGACGGAAGCCATCCCCCTCGCCGCCACCGCGCTTGTTCCTGTTGCCATATTCCCCGTCTTAGGGGTCATGAAATTTAGCGACGCAGGCAACCCGTATGCCTCCTCCACCATCTTCCTTTTCATGGGTGGCTTCTTCCTGGCTTTAGCCATGCAACGATGGAATTTCCACCGACGCATTGCACTTTTGACCGTGCTTCTCGTCGGAACCAAACCCAAGCGCCTCATTCTTGGCTTCATGGTGGCAACCGGCTTTCTCTCCATGTGGGTATCCAATACCGCAACCGCCGTCATGATGTTACCTATCGGCATTTCCGTGTTGACGACGGTCGGCGCAGAAAGCGGAAAGGGCAACACGGCAAAGAACTCGAATTTCGGCATTGCCCTCATGCTTGGAATCGCCTATTCCGCCTCCATCGCCTCACTATCTACCTTGATTGGCACGCCACCAAATGCGCTACTGCGTGGCTACCTGCAAGATAACCACGGTATTGTGCTGTCATTTGGCAAGTGGATGCTTTTTGCTACACCGCTGGCATGGCTGTTTGTTCTAATCACATGGCAACTGCTTATTCGCCTGTTCAAGCCTGAAGTTGACGAATTGCCTGGCGGTCGCGCCTTGATCGAGAACGAGCTAAAAAAGATGGGACCGATGAGCGCACAAGAGAAAATCGTCGGAGCTATTTTTGTTTTAGCCGCTTTATCGTGGATTATCATCCCCACCCTGTGGCCCGACGGACCGATCACCGATTCCACCATCGCAATGATTCTGTCGCTCGTTCTTTTTATTACTCCAGCCAAGCCCAAAGAAGGCGTCGCCATTCTCGACTGGGAAACCGCCAAGGAAATCCCCTGGGATGTTCTTCTGCTGTTTGGCGGCGGTCTATCTCTGTCTGCCGCATTTGGTAAATCAGGATTATCGAACTGGATCGGCTCAGTCGCTTCCCATCTGGCTGGTCTGCCCGTCATTATCATCGTAATTGCCGTTGCAGCCATCGTTGTTTTCCTGACGGAGATGACCTCCAATACGGCAACCGCCGCGGCATTCCTGCCAATCATCGGGGCAGTTGCGGTAGGAATGGGTGTTGACGTGCAACTTCTCGTTATTCCTGTTGCTCTCACTGCCACTTGCGCATTTATGCTTCCAGTGGCAACACCTCCAAATGCTATCGCTTACGGATCGGGATACCTCAGGATCTCCCACATGGTCAAAGCAGGATTCTGGCTGAATATCATCGCTATTGTGCTTGTAACCCTCTTTACCGTTGTTTTAGGCCCACTACTACTCGGCTTCCACTTGTAGCAACACAACTAATTCCTGTCTATATTGGCGGTATCTAAAGGTGTGGATACCGCCAATATTCATGCTCGACATATCGCAAGGAAACACTGCTATAGACGTTTCGCCGCAAACATTCACCTCCACATATCCACAGTCAGCCCTCCAATATGGCGTGGACATACATATGATTGCTACACATATCAGCTTGGTGTTGTGCATGTGGACGCACGTGTAGATATTTCCTGTTTTCTATCCACGAAAACGCTCGTGAATCCACAACGAGACGCCTCACAGTAGCTTGTGCTATCAAGGTCTGCCCCTCTTTTACGCACGTCAAGTCGGTAAGTGTTTTCATCTACAAAACAGATACCCCACCGCTATGCACAGCAGCAGGATATGGATAACTCTTACCCACGTTAATTTCCACAGCCGATGAATATATCTTCATCGCGCATAGTGGCACGCTGTGCATACATCCGCGCTGTGAATAGTTGTATTCGATAGCAAAAACTGTGGATATTTCGCCTGAACATATCCCTCTTATATGGCTTTTATGGTAGCTACAGTCACCACAGCACATACATGGCCGTGGCACCCTCGATTGATTTTTGTTTCGCCGCGCAGTTGATAACATCTGTTGTCCTCCCTGCCCTCAGGGGAGTTACTCATAGGCACACATTAGGCGTAGTGGCGACCATATACCCGTCATGGAATCCGAACTGTCTGCCCACATCTATGCAAAATCGTAAGCAAGGACACGTTCCGCAACTGGCATTTCACTGCATTTCCGTCGTAAACTGATTGCGCTAAGCGTCCGTAGCTCAATGGATAGAGCATCTGACTACGGATCAGAAGGTTGGGGGTTCGAATCCCTTCGGGCGCGCAAAGTGGCCGGTTCTTGCGAGTGGCGCGGGGCCGGTCATTTGTTTGCTTAAAAATCTGTTTGCCTAAAATCTATTTGCCATCTCGGCTATGTTTGCCCAAACATAAGTCAAACACCTGGGGATAAACCCCACCAGCAACAGAAATGTCCTATAACCCAACTCCGGGCAGAACCTACACAGCGTCAGACCCTAACCAGACCCGTGGGTCTGCCCCCACGAGCAACAGAATTTGCCCTATAACCCCAGAATTTGCCCTATAACCCTAAACCCGCATTGCATATAGGCCGAAATCCGCCTCTACCCTTATAGTTTCAATTCCCTCTTCCGCAGTTTCTCTGCTCTGTATTTTCCGCAAAAGAATCGGCGGTGCAGCACATACTTCACTGAGCACTGCACCGCCTAGCAAAATATCTCGTCACAGGAAATGCGCACGCAGCTCGCTATTATCCCGTGGCGAAAGGTCACCTAAGGTCACATCCATCATGGTGATTGCACCCGTATTCCCACGACCCGCCATTCGAGCAACTGCTCGCGCCGAAGCCACTAACACAGAACCAGTAAACTCTGGATTTGAATCCAGTTGGAGATCAAAGACCACTGAATGGCGGTGTTCACTAGTGCTCCCCACATGAATAACTTTTCCACCATGTGGCATACCGCTGTGATCCCGAGCGAACTCTTCTGGGGTAACGAAAGTAACCGTCGTGTCATAATCCGCAAAATAATTCGGCATGGTCACAATAGCCTGGGTAATAGCATCTCGATCAGCGCCGTCTTCTGCCACAACAAAACATTCACGAGTATGCATCTGACGTGGAACGTTTACTGAGCCACCACTCTTCACCGTCTCCACCGCCGCATCGATGGGCACGGTGTACTGTTTGGCATCTTGGACGCCCTCAATTCGCCGAATCGCATCAGAATGCCCCTGTGAAACACCTGGCCCCCAGAACGTCGTAGCTGTTCCGCCTGGCAAAACCGCATCCGCTAATACCCGAATCATAGAGAACAATCCTGGATCCCACCCACTAGAAATGAGCGCTAGCGTGCCCGCCTGCCGAGCCACCTCGTCCATTGCGGAGAAGTGCTGCGGAATTTTTGCGTGAGTATCGAAAGAATCCACACACGAGAACCACTGCGCAATCTGTGGGCCTTGGTCAATCAAATCCGTCGCCGAACCACCACAATTAATCACAACATCAATCTTGCCCCGCCATTTCTCCACATCCGCCAAGGGCACTGCTGGAGCGCCTAATGTGGTGAGCGTCTGCGGGTCACGCCGAGTAAATACCGCCACACACTCCATATCAGCACACTTCGAAATTGCCAGCTCTACACCACGACCCAGGTTGCCGTATCCATTAATGGCGACTCGAATCATATTCGCCTCCTCGTCCTATCTATCATGCGCTCATCGCGCTGTAGCAGAAAATAGTTATCTGCATAGTACGGGGTAACGGCATTTAGCGCGCGATCTGTCCACAATGATCGCCCACAGCATGAAAGGACATTTCCGCACAAGCTACTTCATAGCCAATACCAGATATCCAGTCTTTATCTAGTAGATCCATCAGAGATCATACAATTTCATCGTTTTCCACAGCTAAACGCCGTCTACCCAACAAAGAACCCGTTATTCGCATTATCCCCAGTTCCAGCAACGTAGCAGTACAATCCCCAGGACTAGCAAAATCTGACATCACGTGTCAGCGCCGTTCATCTGTTAGCCACATTTCAATCTGTTAACCACACATTCCATCAGAACGTCACTAACCGAAAATAAAAAGAGCCACGGCCTGCCTGCCGCTCAAACTCGATTAAAGCCCGCGAAACTCTAAAATCAGTACAGAGAACACGGAAGCAAACCCTACTTCACCACGGGCTCTGGTACCATCAATCCGCTTGACCGCGCTACTTTCTCTAACCCAGCAATTCCATACGTTGAGTGATACCATCAATCACTTTTTGCACTTGACGCTGACGAGTAACCGTCGGCGCCTTTATCCATTCCACACCAGAACTGGGGAAAACCGCAATGACACGACCACTATCCACAATTAACGATCGGAACATACCATTTCCCGCTGGACAAATCACCCGTTCACCCATTTCATCCGTTAAACAGGTTCGATTGTGATACCCCACATGTAGCTCATCAAAACTAGGCAAATAAAATATCCGCTCTGCCTCATGCCGATAGTCAGCGGCACGGTCCATTAGATCTGGTTCGCAGTAGAACGTCACATCCGATCCTGCTACCGCCGATAACGGCGCGAGTTTATTATCCACAATTATGTAACGGCCCAGTCGTCCACAGTAGACATTTTCCTCCAAAGCATTCCGCGCTGTGGACTTCTTGAGCGAGGCCCATCGCGCCAAGTCAGAGATACTTACTGGACCGTGGCCACGCGCATACCGATAGGCCACTTCTGCGAGTCCCTGTTCTCGCGGCACTGTTGCATCCATATAAAACCCACTAGCAGCGCTATCGGCAGCCGGTAAGCGTCGGGCATCAATGAAATAATGTTCATTCTTACGCATCGGTCCTTCGACGAGAAGACCTTGCCGGTCCAAACCCCACATTAACAGTTGAGCAAATCGCTGCGGCAGGGAACGCCCATTACCCTCGCCCGCATCCTGCCCAGCATGCGCTTTACTAAAACATTCAATCCAAGCTGCGAATAACTCACGCCGACGCACCGATCCACCACCACAAGCAATCAGCTCACAGGCAATATTAAAGGCTTCCTGATACGTCTGCTCTGTTATGCCAAAAAATTCTTCCTGGCGAGAAGTAAAGCTCCCTTGCTTATGATTTAACGCCTGACGAAGCCAGTGATAGTCCTGTGCTCGAGTAATATGCACCGTTCCACGTATAGGCCGGTGCCGCACCAAATCACCACGCTCAAAAGCCTCGACAACATCCGTTATAGAGCTTTCTCGCGATCGGATAATGGCCGCATGTGGAAAGGCATATACCGACTGCCCCTGCATCGCGAGCATATGCCCAACAATATCCACAACCGAATCTTTATGCACAGACGGAAGTAACAACTGCGCCGTCATTCTTGCATAGGAGACATCTAAGGGAAGAATGACTTTATGGGCAACCATCTCATATCCTCCACATACTCGTCACACATCTGAATCCACCGCGTACTAAGCGTAGCCAATCAGAGATACTGCATTGCCACGCCGTGCCAACTTACTCTTTATTTTCCACAAGCTTAGCGTTGACAACAGGAAAAGAGCACAAAAAGAGAACACAGGATAAATGCGCGACACCGTAAAGCTATACCCCTCAGCCATACGTACACCATGTGGACATGTAAAACATCCACAGCAACTTGTGCCTACATAAATACATATAGGGCAAAACTAGATCCGCCATTTTCCACAGCCCCTAATAGACAGCCATTAACCGCGCGAAATAGTAATACGCTCCCCACCCTTAAGCATTTCGTTAAGGATTCACATAAAACCACAAAACGCATATTTCTCAGAGAAATAACATGTAAATCTATATCTCACATTAATAGGAGAGATGATTCCCTAAACATTAAGGCTTATTATCGTATCATAATAAGCCGGCACTGGTATCCACCTATATTCCCGTCATAAAGCACAAAACGAGAAACTTATGAGTAACACGAATAACCACACAGGAGATTTTCCTAATAATATCGCTTATCCTCCTCCACCCCCTTATGTGGCACCAACTACTGAATCGCAATACTATAGCGTTTCACAGCCATATAATGCGAACATTTATCCCAGCGCCTCACCAGTACAAAAACGTCGGAAAAAGACGTGGGCTTATGCGATTATTAGTTGCGTCCTATGCCTGGCTCTTATCGGTGGGGGACTCGTCTTCTATTTCAAAGACAAAATTTTTGACAACCCCTCTTACGCCAATGGAGCAAAAGCCCAGTGGGTACTAGAGCTTCCCGACTTTGATGGCACTCGCTACGTCGAATCCGTTGACGAAAACCGCCTTCTACTGGTGAGCATAAGCAAAGCACGCGAGGTTCAGGCGGTCTATATCAATTTGGCACAACGCAACGGTAGCGCCTCTTCTGCAAACGACGATTCAACAAAGAAAGAGCCGTCAGCTAACTCCAGCACAAAGCAAGACAGCCATTCCGACGCCACAGCCAGCAAAGATCAACCAAAAACATCAGAAACAACCACTGGCGGCAATTCTGTTGGCACTGCGCCGGCTTCCCCGAACACTTCTGCAGGCACCTCTCCCAACACCTCCCCAGACACCTCCGCTAATAATTCCACCAATAATTCCCCGTCAAACAGCGGCGATACCAACCATGCCACCGCAAGCGATCCCTCTAGATCAAAGAACGTTATGACCAGCGAAGAGATCACAGACCTGCCGGAATGCGATACCAGTCTCGCTCGCCCATATACCGTCAAAGATGGCAAGGTGGTATGCAATACGACCACACCAGCAGCAATCACCAGTAAAGAATTGGTTGATGTTCCTGCGGTCCAGGTGCAAAACTTAGGCAGCTCGCTAACCGTCGCCGGCACAATTGACGACACTACTATCGTCTACGGCGACCCCACCCATTCGCCATATTTCATTGCCGCGCTATCGGCCGATAAGAAGCTACTGTGGGTTAAGAGCTACGATCACCCAGTGATTGCCAGCATTATCGGCAATAGCATTTGGGCAGTTGAGAACAACAAAATCACTGAGCTAGTTGCTGCTAACAGCGCCGAAACCGACGAGGAAAATCGCCAGGGTATTGCCGCCCTGAATCAAGATCCGCTTTCTTCGCCAAACTATCAGGCATACGTCCAGTACCTGAATATTCTCAACGCCCCGGAAGAAGCGGTGCAAGCAGATCCTGCGGAAATCTGGAACGCACAAAGCATCAGCTATTCCTATGCTTTGGTTGATATCGACCAATCGGGAATTCCTGCTTTACTTATCTCCCAAGATGCCAAGGGAATGTATCTCGGCTCTCTTTCATTCATCAGACCCTATCTATATAGCGCCAACAGCAACACGCTAATAAAAACAGATAAAGTATTTACGAGCGGATTCGGGTCGAGTTCCTTTGAAGCAAGTCTGAACCCGTCAAAGAATAAGGACGAACTTCAACACCTCACGCTTAACTCTGCCACCGGCGATGGTGAGCTCACTCTCTGGCAGGTAAAAGACGGGGAGATTCTTAAGGTACATCAGGAGTCTTTTACGGAATTCAATGTCCCGCAAGTTTATAAGGATACGTCTGCAGAGATTGAAAAGTGGTCTGATACATCAAACCTTGAACCACTGCGAGAGGCACTGAAAATCCGAAAAGATACCGTCGCCGCGTTGGAGCAAAAGGTTCAAGAAAAAGCGGCTGCAACATCAAGCGCCGCCCACGAGAAACGGGTTGCGGAAGCAAAGAACGCTGGATTACAGGTTTTTGAAGGGCAAATCAAAGTTATGAAAGGCTCGGAAATCCTCAATCAATTTTTCCCTGGGCAAAGTGGTATGGAATATCTACATCCTGATAAGGAAACCTGTGCCATATTTGTATTCACGCAACCAACCTCCGTCACCGCACGCAGAGGTGCTGGCGGTGGGTACTCCTCACGTTCCGCACAAATGCTCAGCCTATTCTCGACTTCTGAAAATGATGATTTATCGAAATATGCCGCCTATGGCGATAAGAAGATAACCATAGCGGTATCACAAGATGATTTAGCCTGGCCTTCTGAAACCACCATCACATTAGGGCAACCATATTTAAGAAATCTGGAGCAGCACATTATCCCATAAGCTATGCGCAGTCATTTCATCGGTACAGCCAAAACCGCGTTGCGCCGACGAAATGGCGACATGTAAGCGAGTTATTTTATTAGTGTTATCGCCCAGTATCTGCTGATATCAGCACGCATTGCATCATCAACAGATACTGGGCGATCGCTATTCATTCACGATGAAAATTCCATTGCGCCGAGCGTCATGCTTACTACGCAAGCAACGGAAAGCGCCTAAAATCCTCGCTTCTCAGCTTTTCCCGAGCTTTACCGATCCACCGTCACACGAAATACTAAGACGCGGCTTACGTGCGCTCTGTGTTGACTGCCCAGAGCGCATTTCTTTTCCATAAAACGTCACCCTACCGATGCTCTTATGCACGTCAACACCAGCACTACCAGGGGTATCTTCCCAGGTGAATGACCCATTTTTAATATCAACTACTAGCTGATCAGCGATACTGACGTCTTTGGCATGAAAAGAACACGATGAACCAGCACAATCGGCAGACCTGAAGATCGTATTGCGCAGCTCAACGCTCCCGTTATCCACACGGAAGATACCTGAGCCGATGTGCACACCATTCATACGCAATCCAGCGCCAACCTGCACCTGAAGCTCATTCAGGGGCACCCCTACCGTGATAACAATTTTTCTCTTCCGCAATACGTCAAAAATATGTGGGCGGCGTTGCTCCCAAAACCCTCGCGTCTGGATAATCGACAACGTATCTGCATCTTCTTCATAGCGAAAATACGCCCGCAACGGCTCACTCATAGCAAGTTCAATCCCCGCCACCTGTGGATCACACCGAATATCACAGGGCAGATCTCGGAGAACTAACCGCAGCGAGTTCTTCTTATACGTCATCATGCCACCCCTAGCTTGACCTCGCACATAGCGAGATCCGATACATCACTCAGGCTATGCCAGGTGCCACGCCAAGAAGCATGCACTTCTGAAACACCTACTTAATAGACTGTGGCAACATTCTGCGGCAAAATACACGAATTCCGCTATGAGCCCGATAATCGCGTAGCCGTGTTGCCCGCGGAACAACAACATCCCGCAATGGCGGCTAGAAACGTCGGATTCGCTCCGAACACTCCTTCGAACACTCTTCTTTTACCGCTCCGGCTCCTCCTATTTGCAGCTGCGACTATCAGCCCCTCCGCTATGGAGATTTTCCGGCTTTACTGACAACACTTTCGCATCCCCCTGACGCGAAAACCGCGAAACACGAACGCTAGCATCCCGTAGCCGCCTTGCCGCTATTACTCAGGCTATGCGCGATAAGAGGCAGATCGTTTCAAAATGGGCGGTGTGCGCAAACATCTCCACCACCTGCGCTCGCTCGACACGATAATTCGAAAGCTGCGCAATATCACGCGCGCACGATTCCACGTTACAGGAAGAGTACAGCACCTGCTCCACCTCAGAATCATTGATCCACCGCGCTAAATCTGTTCCGATTCCTCGGCGCGGGGGATTGACGATAATCGCGTCAACATCGGGGCTGAGCGGCCAGGTCTGAGCGTCCCCAACCAGAAATTGTGCCCTGCCCTCGACATATTCGTCGGCTGCCCGCTGCGCTGCTGCAACCGCTTGTTCTTGCACCTCAATACCCGTCACCTGAATACCGTGAAGCGCGAGCGCTAACCCGAAACCACCCACGCCACAGTACAAGTCCCACGCTTTGTGTACTCGCGGCGTCAACCATTCCACCGCCCGTGTATATAAGGCTTGGGCAGCGTCCGTGTTCGTCTGAAAAAATGACTGCGGGCGCACATACAAGGTCATTTCCTTATCTGCGACGCATAGGCGCATCGGCAATTCTGCCTGCGCCGAGATCAGGATTTCTTCCGGACCCTCAATAATGGCGGCAGGTTCACTTTGCACATTCAAACTGACGACTTTCGCCGCAGGGATCAGCTCCCGTAGCCGCTCAAGCCTCTTAAACAGTAGGCCTTGCACTCCGCGTCGGCGCGCCACAAAGCGGATCATCAGCTCACCGTCAGGCGATTCAGTAACGATCACGAACTTCATCAATCCCTGGCGGGTACGGATATGGTAGGGCGCAATATCAATTTCGTTGAGGAATCGCACGAGTTGGCGGGTGGCGTACTGGATGCCTGGCGTTGGTAGCGGGCAATATCGTAAATCGCTGACGGTGGCGTCTGGATTCATTACCCCCAGCCGAATCTCGCCGCGCCGCCCACCAACTGCCAGTTTGACCTTATTACGAAAGGCATCGCGACGAGAGGGTAGTGGAGCTAACCATTCCTGGGCTGGGATACATTCTTTGGCTCGTTCCCATTTCGCCGCCAATTGCAGATTTTGCGGGACGCGAATCTCCGTACACGATCGACACTGACCAGCCTGGAAATACTCACATGCTAACAGCGGATCGTTATGTCGCGTATCCTTGCGCTGCGTATCCCGTCTCTGATTCACCCCTCTATCCTACGTGCTGCTACGCATCTGCTATATCCCGACGTCATACCCGCCTTAGAATTCCTATGACTTGCCGCCCCATATCGGTTTCTATTCATGCCGATAGCCAATATTGACGCTACTAATGCCCCGCAATACCGCAAGCCGCAGCGCCAGAGAACCTTGCACACTATCGCGCTACGCGCTTACGCCGACGTTTTATGTTTTACGATGTTCTACTCCTTTGTAGATTCCACGTTGTGCGTATTCCTATGCTTGTTCCTATGCTTGGGCGTTGTTGAGCTGCCTGTGTAGATTCTCGCGTCTGCACATAATCCATGCCTTTATCCATGAAGACCAGATAAGAGGCAGGTTACGTGTATGCGTTCTTCACTTTATTCTGCGGGCACGCACGCACTTTCCGTATCAGGATGGCAGAGCGTAACAGAGCCGCTCCCTGCATCCACCTTCACACGAATATGGGGTTCACCAGGCTGCGCTTCCCCGACGGGATTCAGATCTGCCCGGCATTTCCCTAGACCCATATCAACTGAACGCCACACCGGAACATCGCGCGGCACAAAGATCGTTATTTTTCCCATTCCACAACTAATATGGATATTCGCTGCACAACCGGCGCCAACCTGTATATCACTCTTCCCGGATTCCACTGTCAACTCTTCCACAACCTCACCGATGTGAATATTCGTCATTCCGGATTCCAGTTGGCTGCGCACAACAGAAGCAATATCAATCTTCGCTGTTCCCGATTCAATCATCAGTTCCTCGAAAGCGTCACCATTAATTTCCGCAACGCCCGATGCACAATGTAGCCGCCCGCCGGCTTCTCCTGAATCCACAGAAACCGTTTTTGCTTCCAGATAAAGCCCGCATGCCTGAGGGAGGGCAATATCCAGTTCGACGCGGTATTCCTTCGAGGAGAAAAGACTCAGCATTTTTCGCGATAGCGACTCAGCCACGTCTTCATCGAGGCTCACTACAGCAATACCGTTTTCCATATTCGACTGAAAATGCTCAGCAATAGACGCCTCAGCCATGCAGACGGTGACGCGAATATCCTCGCGCTGTTCCCATCGAAGCCGTGCCTGAATTCGGCAACTCGGCAGAATAATTTTCAGCATATTTACCTGTGTGAAGGTAAAAAACCTGTTCTCCATTTTAGATCCACCCCTCGATCGAAATCCCCACTGGACGCGATATTCCACCACGGCGCCGCCGCGTCTTTAGGTTTTCCCGAATGAGTTGCACGAGATAGGCGTTCAGGCTCATAGAGCGCCGAGCGGCTTCTTGTTCAATCTCTTCTTTTAACGCTTGCGGTAGCCGTAAGGTCAACCGCGCGGTCATATCCTCGTCTGCCGCCTCATCTGCCGGCAGTTCTTCCTGAGTTACAGTCATCTTAGACGTCACAATGACATCAATATCATCGCGACTGCTTTGGGCGCGAACATCCACCCCGTCGGGGAGCTGCTGCTCCACCCGATTAGCCACATCATGCACTAGATCCAGCAGGGAAAGACGGAAATTCGCCTGGACGACATCCAGAATTTTATGTGCGAGCGCGCGCGTCGATTCATCAGCAAAGGACAGTGCCGTATCCACTGACGCTCGATACGATGCCACATACTTACCAATCAACATGACACCATGTTGACATCAAAATGACATCATTGTCAAGGGGTCAATACAGATTTCCTTATCCAGCGCCCTAAAACGCTTATCGACACCACTACACACGCCATTCCATTTCGCAAATTTCACGCACATGCACCCGCTGGAATTACGTAGTTACACAGTTATGTAGGTACACAGGACGCCACCACAACCCAAACCGCCCTGGGAACACAGCCACCAAAGCCGCGTGGTATGTCGATCAGACCCGCATAACACCCAGCACGAACATGCACATCCCCGAGCACATCAAAACCTGCCAAATCCACGCAGGGACTCATCAACCCCGCTTAAGAATTCGCCAAACTCGCCAAAATGCGCATCGTCGTCTGCTTCACCGTCTCCACGTCATGCCCGTCATCAATCAAAGCCAAACCCGTATTCAACACCGTTCGCGTCATCCGCGCATTAATATCACTGTGCTGCGGGGTAATATGCGCCCATATCTTCGCGATCGTTCGCGCTAACTCGTGATGGAAATTCATCACCGCACCTAACTGCGCCCCAGAACGCATAGTAAAAGCACTCCGGCGCCCAGTTCCCATCACATCAATCAGCCATTGATGCCCAGATTCCGCGCCAATATCCAAACTAAGAGAAATCACGGCACGCAAACGCTCATACGACTCCGGCGCGCTCTCAATAGCCGCATGCAAGCGCTCCACCCACGCCGGAATATACCGTTCCAAAACATGAATACGCAGGTCGTCCACGGTATCCACATAGCGATAAATAGAGTTTCGCGCCATGCCCGCCTGCTTTGCCACCGCCGAAGCCGTCAAGGCACTCGGACCGTCCTCCCGAAGAATCCTCTCTGCCGCGTCAATAATCCGATGAAAAACAATCTCGTGGTGCTCTCTGACGGAGGCGGCAGAAATCTTCGGACTCATTACATTTCCCTCTTTTCTCGCGCCTACCACCACATACGCTTCATTACGCAGCACCACATAGCCAGCGGTTTTACTTATACATACGCCAGTCTAGCGGTTCTCGTCGATCGATTATGAATTATCTCGACTACACCAATATCGGTGCACGTGAAAGAATAGTGCCATGGATTTCATGAACTGGGCCCTACACATTGCTAGCCAACATCCTGAGTTACGCGAAGCAATGGTGCATATTAACGGGCAATGGCTTGAAATCCTTTTCCCTGACGGGCAGACTTTCCGGTTCCGCCCAGGGCACATGGTCAAAGCTGACGCTCCAGAAGCCCTGCGCACAGAACTACTCAACCGGCTCATCTCCATCGGAGTTGCCGGTCTACATGAGGAGCAAAAGAAACCAGAAACGCCAGATCACACCCAGCCGGCAAGTAATTCTTCGCTTCCACCCGCCGATATTTCACCGACAGGGTCGGAAAAGGAACCCACTCACCAGCCATCACATCCAGATTCCCATTCGCCACATACGTCAACGGCCATATCGAGCACCTCAACGCCTTCCCAGTCGCCAGCAACTCCCACGAATTCCGGTGAGCCAACCAACAGCGAAACACATACCCGCTCGGCGAGTAGCTCAACCGCCAGCAACTCCCGCATTGATGACGGTTCCCATTCCGACGCCAGCTCCCACCCTGATACTGATGCGAATAGCACCTCTAGCACTGCCGCCCCAACCAATGCCGATAACCCCCATAGTGATAAGCCGACTGACACCGATGATCCGCACACCTCAGATAGTGCTGCCATCGAGCGAAACCATTCATCCTCGGCCTGCGCTGAGCCTGCTGGCGCGTTAGAACCACAAACAGCACACCCGGCAGAGCATAGGCACACCAGCCAGGGCAAAACTCCGCAAGACACATCCGCACAGAATCACTCCACAAGCGACGCTTGCGCGCATAGTGACGCAGTGCCGTCCACACAGGCAGAAAACGATGAATTTTGGCGCATTACCGAACAACTGCGCGGAATTGATTTTCCAATAGATGAGCTCCGCGCCGCCTACGCCGAACAAGATGCCGCCACTAGCGAGAAAACTGCCGGCGAACTTGACGAAGATGGCGAGGAATACGGCGAAGATAATGACTCCACGCACGCACCCGGCTTCATGCCTATCGTGCGCTCAGCAGATCTCTTCCTCTCCTCACACCGCGAGCGCGACTCCATCATCTATCTGCCAATGACGGATTTCATCGGCGTCGGTTTAGCGCGCGACCTACCCGACGTCATCAAACCGCTCTCCTACTCCGATTTCCCGAATCAAGATCTGCAGGTTCATGAGATGATGGGCGAAGCTATCCTGCAACTGCGCTATCTCGCTGACCCGGAAGCCAGTCACGTCTCACTTGGGGTGACGAATATTGCCGGAGCGCACGTCCTGTGCTTTACCGATCCTGAGCATTATCAAGCCTCTTGGTTTGCCGACGTCGATATGGCCCAACAGTTAGCCCAGCAACTTGCCGAACAGCATCCTGACGATATTCCCCTATTCGTCCCTGCCTCGCCCTACCGCCTCTTCATCGTTTTTTCTGGCGATCCACACCTAGCTGATTTCTTCCAGCTCCTTTTAGATCAACGCGACTCCGCCCATGCGCTCTACCCACTGCCACACACTGTTGCTGCCGACGGCTGGGCTGAATGGATCCCCTTGCCTGGCGATGAACTCTCCGAAGTTCTCGGCACTTTGCGCAACACCTTCCGTCAGCGCATATATGCCACCCAACGAAAACTCTTGGAGCAGTGGGGAGAATTTGGAACTATCAAAGAATTCTATCCCCGCCAGTTAGCAAACGGGGAGCGCGTCTCGTCAACCATCTGGGATGCTCGCGACGGCGAAGGATCCATCCCGATCACTGACTTCATCACTTTTACCCGTTCCGCCCCAGAATTTCCTTGGCAAAAAGAACCGTCGGTTTCCCTCACAATCCGGCTTCACATTGCCCAAGAGATTTGGGCTGACGGATTCATGATGGATAGATCAGTCTGGCCACCTCGGCTGCGCGTTACCGGATTTCCCGACGAGGCCACCTTGTTAGCGTTGCGCGACGCCGCCCAGCGGGAATTTTAGCTATTCGCACTCGCATTGCGCGGGGTGGACGTGCCGTAGAAACGCCCCAAGGTTTCTTCCTTGTATTCAGCGTAATATCCCCCGTCAATCGCCTCGCGAATCCCATCAACCAAGCGCACGGTGAAATACTCGTTGTGAATCGTGGCTAAAGTCGAGGCGATCATTTCTTTCGCTTTGAATACGTGGTGCATATAGGCTTTCGAATAATGCGTGCAGGTGTAGCACTCACAGCCTTCAACCAGCGGGGAAAAATCGCGGCGGAACTGCGCTCGCGTGATATTAAACCGACCATCAGGCGAATAGATAGCTGCATTGCGGGCCACCCGCGACGGATTCACACAATCAAACGTATCCGCGCCAGATTCAATACAGTTGAAGAAATCGTCCGGCTCGGAAATACCGAGCATGTGGCGAGCGCGATCCTCCGGCAATTCCTCACACACCCACGAAACGATTTTGCGCAGATTCTCTTTTTCTAACGCGCCACCGATACCGAAACCATCGAATACCTGCCCGTCCATTTCCATTGCCCCGAGATCACGAGCGGCTTTCCGACGCAAATCCTCGTATTGCGCACCTTGCAGCACACCAAAAAGCTGTTGGTAGGGCTTGCCTTCCCGCTCTTGCGTGAGCTGACGGTGGGCAACCAAACAGCGTTGCGCCCACAGGCGGGTTCGCTCCAATGCCTGCTCTTGATAACTGCGCGAATGCATAATGGAGGTCAACTCGTCGAACGCAAAAATAATATCTGCCCCCAGCTCATGCTGGATTCGCATGGAGATCTCTGGAGTGAATCGGTGTAAGGAGCCATTCAGATGGGAACGGAACCACACCCCGTCATCATCCACATGGGCAAGCCGTTCTTTGCCGACGCGAACTGCGTCATCGGCAACCGCCTTACCGGAAAACTCCTCCGATAGAACCTTTTTGAATCCGGCTCCCAGGCTCATCACCTGAAAGCCGCCGGAGTCCGTGTAAGTCGGGCCCGACCAATTCATGAATTTTCCGAGGCCCCCTGCCTCGTCAACAATATCGGAACCAGGCTGCAAATATAGGTGATACGCGTTGGATAGAACCGCTTGCGCACCCACCTGCTCGATAGCATCGGGCAGGGTCGCTTTGACCGTCGCTTTCGTGCCAACCGGAATAAAAGCTGGCGTGCAGATTGACCCGTGCGGGGTATCGATTCGCCCGGTGCGCCCCAACATATCTGGCAGGCGAGTGCCCAGCGTAAAACTCATATCACATCAAACTTTCCTGATAGTGCGGCTCATGGGCCTTTACCCAACGAATAACTGGGTAGGTAATCGGAAGGATTGCCACTTCGACAAGCACTTTATAAATAAATCCTGTTCCCGTCAGATTGAAGATCGTTCCCCAGGAAACCGTGCCGATCCATGCCACGATACAGAAGATGATGGTATCAGCGAATTCTCCGACGACGGTCGAGCCGATCAGGCGAACCCAAAGTTGGTTTTCTCCCCAGTGATCTTTAATCCAGGTCAAAACGTATGCGTTCAGTAGCTGCCCAGCGATATATCCCAGCAGTGAGGCTAAAACGAAACGCGGTACCACGCCTAAGACCGTCACGAATGCCTCTTGACCGGTGTATTCCGCTGCCGATGGTGCGATCGCCACGAGCCAGAACGTCAACGACCCCAGGGCGGAAGCTAAAAATCCGAGAATGATTGCCCGCCGTGCACCGCGGAAGCCGTAGACCTCTGCGAGCACATCACCGATGACGTAGGTGAGGGGGAACAGGATTGCCCCACCATCAAAAACGAGTGGACCGGCCGAGATCAGCTTCGTTGCCGCGATATTCGACAACAGCAGGCAGGCAATAAACAGTGCAAGAAAAATTTCATAGTGGCTAAAACGCACACGCGCATAACGAATCGTTTCGGCAGACGCCATGATGAACTCCAGAGAACAATGGGTGCGCATATCAGGATATGACGCAACACGTAGACTGATGATTCTGCCGGGCGCTGCCACCACCCACACACGGACGTATCCGCCCGGAACGCGGATCACTCACACGTTCGCGATTATGGTAGCACCTTCTTGCCGAAGCGCAGCATCCTTAAAAATCGAGACGAATAACGCTGGCGCCGTCCACATGGGAGATTTCTTGGGAGATCCCGATGGGCTGATCGGCTGACATTCCAAAGGTTTGCCCTGGTAGTAGGTGGGTATCGCTGGTGATGATGTAGGAGGCGATATTGGATAGCAGATCGTAGACGTCATCTTCACCGTGGGTAGATTCACGTACTTGTAGATCCAGATGGCCAAAACAGGGCAAACCAAAGGTGCGTCCGAAGCTGAGGTCTGGGCGTTGTACCCGGCAGTTCACCCATAAGGGAATAGGGGGCTGCCCTTGGGTGAGGAGATTGGCAAAATTCGTCACCATTGTGGGAGGCAGGACGACGCCGAGTTCTTCTCGATACACCCCCACGGCGGCCGGTTCGCGCATCATTGCGTCCATTAGTTCGGTCATGACGACGTGCGCGTCCACCATACGATGCCGAAAATGCAATGGCCCTAGTTCTGTATCGTGTGCCGATTCGCCCTCGTACCTGGTTTGGGTGCCGACGGTTGGGGGCGCGTAGAAGGTTGCCGCCACATAAAAGCAGTGTTCCGGGAGCGTGCCCGCTACCACCAGCGGCATATTGACCGGTGTAAGCAGGATATGCACTCCCCGAGTTTCACAGTGCAATATGCGCTGTTCTACCCCGTCACTGCCAGTTGCGCTCTCCCAGCTTGGTTCGATTTTCTCTGACCACAGCAAGGCGAATCGTTGTACGGCCGCCTCCAGATCAATCGGGGCAGACATCAGCGCCGAGGCGGTCAACATGCGGGGCGCATCGGGATGTATGGAAGACAGTGACTGCATACCGACGATTCTAGCTGCCGCGAGAAAAGATCGCGCAGCGGTGGTAGATAAAAAACGGGCTAGCACGAGAGGACAGCAAACTCCTCGTGCCAGCCCGTTTGGGTGGAAGCGATGGATCTGCTCACCTCAGATATATCATCGCTACTGCAACCACCCGCGCCCCACCATAATGGGTGCGCACGCTTTACATGAATAGTATTTGCGATATTGCCAGTAGTGTCAACTGATTTTCGGCAGAGATTTCCGGCAATTTTTCTGCCGGCGCCGCCAGATCATTTCACCAGGCTGGAAACTTCCATCGGGATCACGTTGCGCATGCCTTGCCACTTCTCCTCATTTTCCAGCAATCCGCTTAATGGCGCGCCAAAACGAGCTTCAACATCGTCACGCGAGACAACATAAGAGGACGAGGGGGTATCGTACATAACCGAGCGCACGTTATCGATACTGGCCATGATGGCAATTGCGGAATAGAGCACATTGGGCGCCACCGTCTCGTCGTCATCCGTATTCAGATCCGGACCAAGCGTGATGACCACATCCTGCCCTAAAATCTCTATCCGTTGCACTCGATCAGCTAACGGCAAGGCATTGATGAGATTGACCGTATTGGAGTTATTCCCCACGTATTGACTGCGGTAGGACTCAATAGATTCCAATTCGTGCGTCTCATAATTCGTTGCTGGTGATACCGCCACATTCTCCGTGCGATCCATGTGATACCAGCCGATAACGAAACCCACTACGACAAGCAGCACTAAACCGACGCATATCACGGCAAGTGGCACATTCGTAGCAGATTGACGACGATTCATGTATTCATTATTGCCCGCAAGTGATAGCGGCACATCATCCTTAGGAGGGAGTAGCTATTAACGCATTCCCGTGTCAGCCGTGCCGCAAATCCAAGAAGAATGGCCCGCGCTGAGTTAATTCCTGCAAAAACATGGCGTCCCAGTTATGCCACGGCTCTTTGGATAGCGCGTCGTTAGTAAAACGCGGATCTGCCGTCACTTCCGTACAACAAAACTCGGGAATCACTAAATCGACCACCGGCGTTAATCGTTCAATTTCTGCGATGATTAAACCTTCGTTTTGCCCGACGAATACGTCGAACTCCCAGCCATCCTCGTTGACCCACAATGAGTGCCGAGTTTTCGCTACCACTCGATTCGCTCGCTGGATGATCTGTACCGCCACGTCGGGATCTAGTTCAGATTCCATTTCATAGCGTTCCCCGTTGACGGACGGAGACTTCACCGCAATCGTCGCTACCGCCTGATCGGCATTATCTTTCATAACAGAGCGCAAAAGCCGCCGCTCGTAGGCGCCGACCTGGTCTGTCGCCCAGTCAAATGGCTCATGCGTGAAGGTCACTCCTCGGAAAGAGACTCGCACCCGAATGGCGTATCCCGCTTCTGCAAAAACATACGCCTGGATAATTGCCTGCGGCGAACCGTGTTCGCGCACCCCTTCCGGTAGTTCCCGGACGAGGAACTTCCGCTCAAACTCAAAGGAGTATTCCCGCTCTTGCGCACTCATATCTTCACCCTAGCGGTTAAAGCTGGGCTCATGCGGATAATCTGGGGGTATTTCCACAGCCTTTACCCCCCCCATCGCCTGAGCTTCAACGCCCATACCTCGCCGCATTGTTCTTCTTCCACGATCCAGCTAGCCTAATATACGGGGTTTATCCCATATCGAGTTGTGAACTATGACGGAACGTGACGGCGAAATTTGGCACACTGAATCCCGTCATCGAAAAATGGAGTTGTATGGATACACAGCGCGTAAGCGGTACCGACGTTGTCGTCGCCGCACAAACCCTCGGTCAAACCGTGCGCACCACCCCGTGCGAACCCTCAGCGCGGCTCAGCAATATGTGCGGCTATCCCGTCTATCTCAAACGTGAGGATATCCAAGTCGGGCGCTCATATAAAGTGCGAGGGGCATATAACGTCATCTCTGGGCTATCTGCACAGGACGTGCGCCACGGAGTCGTATGCGCCTCAGCCGGTAATCACGCACAAGGGGTGGCTTTTGCCTGCCACAATAAGCAAATCCCTGGCACGATATTCATCCCATCCACCACTCCGCGCCAGAAGCGTTCCCGCATTGCCGATATTGGCGGCGAATGGGTGACCTTACAAATTGTGGGCTCAACCTTTGACGAATCCTCACAAGCCGCAATCAGCTACGCCAAAGAAGTAGGAGCAACCTACATCCATCCTTTTGACGATCCGCGAACCATTGCCGGTCAGGGAACCGTCGTTAAAGAAATTTTCAGCCAAGTCCCACAGCAACCCGCCAGTGTTCTTGTGCCGGTTGGCGGCGGCGGTTTACTCGCTGGAACGCTGGCCTGGATTAAGCAGTTCCATCCGGACGTGACGGTCATCGGCGTCGAACCAGCCGGAGCGGCCTCCATGCGCGCCGCCCTTGACGCAGGTGCACCCCAAACCCTGAGCGATATTGACACCTTTGCTGATGGCACTGCCGTTGCTCGCGTCGGAGATCTGACGTTCGCCCTGGTACAAGAGCTATGCGATCACGTCATCACCGTGCCAGAGGGGGCAATCTGCTCGGAGATGCTGGATCTATACCACGTCGAGGGGATTATCACTGAGCCAGCCGGTGCGCTCGCGAGCGCCGCCTTGCGCGGATATGTCAACGACTATCTGCCGGAAGGCCCAGTTGCCTGTATCGTTTCCGGAGGAAATAACGACGTTTTGCGCTATGACGATATTGCTGAGCGCTCCATGATCCACGAAGGGTTGCGCCACTATTTCCTCGTCACATTCCCACAAAAACCGGGAGCTTTGCGCGGATTCCTGGATGACGTGCTCTCCGACGGGGAAGACATCATCCAATTCGAGTACACGAAGAAAAATAATCGCGATATGGGGCCAGCACTCGTCGGTATCGAAATTGACGATCCTGCCGGTATTGACGCCCTGCTCGAACGTATGCACGCCTCCGAACTCGATATTGAAAAGTTGGAGCCTAATTCGCCGGCTTTCCGTTTCGTCCTCTAGGCTTACAAGGGATGACGGATTATTGTGTGTTGAAGAGTTCTCCTCCCGACGCACCTCAACGAAAGGATCATCATGTCTGAATTGCCTACGATGCAATCTCCTGCTTCATCGTCAGTGAATTCCTCACGGCGAAACAAGCGCATTATCGGATCGGTGATCCTTGCTCTGCTAATGGTTGTTCTCGTTGTTATTGCAATTTTGGTCAACCGCCACGGAGGAAAATCTGATCCGCAGGCTGGTTCGGATTCTCCTAGCACGACGGCATCGCACAGCACAGATGCGCCAAAGGAGTCGGATAACACCGCTTCGGGAGAGCCATCCGAGGATCCGTCCTCAAAGTCGGCAAGCAATTACGATAATCCGGAGATTCGCGCGCTGATCGAGAAGCAGTGGCGGCGGGCGGCAGGCGATCCGATGGCTATTGGCCCAGTCGATGCTCCCCTCGTCATTGAAATTTATTACGACTTCCAGTGCGTGCACTGTGCAGAATCTGCGGTAGAGCACAAAGATCAACTCCAGCAGCTTGCCGATTCTGGAAAAGCCCGTATCGAGTACAACAATCTCCCGATTTTAGGGGATGCCTCAGTACTGGCCGCACAAGGAGCAGAAGCCGCCGCTAAACAAGGAAAGTTCTTCGAGTATTTCAACTACATTTTCTCGGCACGTGCCGCCCAGAAACCAGCTGACCTCTCACAAGAGGGCATCATCAAGATTGCCCAAGAAATCGGCGTCCCTGATATTAACGCATTTACTGCGGATATGACCTCGCCAGAGACGGTCGCAAAAGTCAACGAACGCAAGACCTATCTCACCGGCACGCTGGGTATCACTGGCACGCCAGCTTTCCTGATTGGATACTCGTTCGTCCCTGGCAATGTTCCATCCGATACGCTTAATGAGATTATTCAAGAAGAATTAGCTCGCCCACACCAGTGACATATCCGCAATCACTGGCACGCGGTGGGCACGCCAAGTCTGCCCGCCGACGCTACCACTCAGAAAGCCTGATATTGCAGGTCAGAAAGTGAGAAAATCATGGGAATCAAACGTTTTATCTCGCGGACCTATCAGAAGTTCTCCCGATGGAATTTTGAACCGATTAGCCCCCTACCTGAAAAGGGAATCATCATCGGCGCCTACCACACCTCATATTGGGACGGCTGGTTCATGCTGATGGCCATGTGGGATTTGGATATGCCGTTCAAATTCTTGGTGAAAGATTCCCTCGCTCGCGGCCCAATCGGGCCAATCATTCGTGCTGTTGGCGGTATCGGCGTTAATCGTTCTGCCGCCTCCGGCATGGTCAGCGATATCGCCGATCAGCTTCGCGCGACGGACGGACCTTTCCAACTGGTGTTAGCGCCAGAGGGCACGCGCAAACAGCGCGAGTATTGGAAGTCAGGGTTTTACTATATTGCCCTAAACTCCGGGCTGCCCGTCACCTTGGCATATATTGATTCACAGCGTAAATCGTATGGTTGGACGAAAACTATCACGCTCAGTGGTGACGTCGCTGCGGATATGGACGTCATTCGCGAATATTACCGGCAAACCTCTGGTTTCCATCCCGAGCGCAATACGTTGCCGAGGCTGCGTTCTGAAGACACCGAGAATTCGTAATACCTCGCTGGGTGGCGGCATGGCATGCTGCGTTATAGGTAGCGGCATACGGCATTGTTTGGTAGGCCGCCGGTCATGTTATGCGTGCAGTGCAGAGTGCATTGTTGGTAGGTCATTGTTAGTAGGTCATTGTTAGTAGGCCGCCGCTCTCACGTCAGCCCATATATCCGATCATCGTTTTCACATATCAGACGGTGACTCTAGCTAATAGCAAACCGTTACCTATAACGCGCTGGCGGCTCGATAGACTGGAGTCAGATTAGGGAAGCAGCCAGGAGAGCTGGTCGCTCGTATCTTGTGGGAAAGTGAGTTAGTCATGATCGTCAATGTGCCACTATCGGAATCCGTCACTATTCCCCAGTTAGGATTTGGCACATATTTGGTTGATCCTGAGCAGGCGTCGGATGTTATTGCCAGCGCCTTGCGCCTCGGTTACCGCCATATTGATACTGCGCAGATGTATCGAAATGAAGCCGGAATCGGGCAGGCCTTAGCTAACGCCATCGGTGCGGGGATCTCGCGGCGTGATCTTTTTATTACCACGAAACTCAATACGCCTAATCATCTGCCGGATGATGTTCGCCGAACTTTCACTCAATCCTTGCAGGATCTGCAGACCTCTTATGTGGATCTGTTCTTGATCCACTGGCCTATGCCAATGTATTACAACAGCGATTTTGTCACGACGTTCCGCGTCATGGAAGAATTCCTTGCCGACGGACGCGCGCGAACTATCGGGGTTTCTAATTTTGAAACACATCATCTCGATAAGCTCTTAGCTGGGGCGCAGACCGTTCCAGCGGTGAATCAAATCGAATTGCACCCGTATTTCCAAAATCGTGAACTTGCTAGCTACTGCCAGGAGCACGGGATCGCTGTAGAATCCTGGTCGCCCTTAGGGCGGGGTCGAGTGCTGCAAGATGCCACGATCACGGATATTGGCCGACGGTTAGAGATCACTCCCGCGCAGGTCGTTTTAGCCTGGCATCTTGCCAAAGGCTATATTGCTATTCCGAAATCCACGCACGAAGAGCGGCAACGAGAGAATTTCCTTGCCGCCGAATGTGTGCTATCTGAGGAAGATATTGCTCGGATTGATGAGTTAGATAAAGGGGAAGACGGGCGAACCGGCCAGCATCCTGACGTCTTTTCGCGGCTCTAACACATGAACGAGTATTCCTAGTAACTGCGCGTTCTGGAAATCGCATACGCCCAAGCAGAAACGCTGCGCAATGTGTCCTAGGCGGATCCTTGGGAGGCACTCTGACTTTTTATACCGATACGGCGGTGAAGCATCTCAGGGTAATTGGATAATAGCCTGCAATCATCCAATTACCCTGAGATTTTGCTGCATTGCTGCTGCTCAGTATGAAGGGTAGTGCGGGAAAGTGTTGTACCGATTGTGCTATCACACTGTTTTATTACTTTTTACCTCGGCGGTGGCGCGACTCTCTCGTCGGGCTTATCCAGAAATATTCTGATTGTTGTTCAAGCGACAGGCGTAATCGCCGACACCTCAGATCAGGTTAACGCACGCCTATAATCAAAGGGCAGATACGCTACTCATCTCGCAGTGCTTATTGAAGGAGTCTCATGGTTTCGTTTGCATATACCATCGCCGGTTCAGAAGCTACCGGAGGTGCTGGTTTTCAAGTTGATCTCAAGACCTTCCACGCACTCGGCGTCTATGGTTTAGGGACGCTGACCTGTATTGTCTCATTCGATCCGAAGAATAATTGGAATCACCGCTTCGTTCCGGTTGCCCCCGAGGTTATCCACGACCAGATGGAAGCCGCTATGGCTCATCAGCATCTCGACACCGTTAAGATCGGCATGCTCGGCACTCCGCAGACAATCGAAACTGTTGCCGCTGGATTAGGGCAGCAAAAGTGGCGCAATATCGTCGTTGATCCCGTTCTGATCTGTAAAGGTCAAGAGCCTGGTCAAGCTCTCGATACCGATAATGCTTTGAAAGAAAAGATCCTGCCGCTGGCCACAGTTACCACCCCGAATCTATTTGAGGCGCAGTTGTTATCAGGGCTGGAAAAGCTGGAAACAATTGCAGATCTGAGCGAAGCCGCGAAGCGAATCAGCGATTACGGGCCACAGACCGTCGTCGTTAAAGGTGGCATTGATTTCCCTGGAGATGACGCCGTTGACGTCATCTGGGATGGCAGTGACATCACCGTGCTGAGCAAGCCAAAGTGCGGCACCAGCCGCGTTTCCGGGGCTGGTTGCACACTCGCGGCAGCTATCACCGCCGAGCTCGCTAAGGGAGCAGACGTCATCTGCGCAGTCACCACCGCCAAAGATTTCGTAACAGCCGGAATCCACGAACAAGTCCCTGCAAATACCCCGTTCAACACGGTGTGGCAGGGGGCTTATTCGGCGGTAGCCGAATAAGCCGGCGCAGTCAGGCACGGCGCGGGTGCTGCGCCATGCCTGACTGTGGGTTGCCGGGCGGCGCTCCGCAGAATATACGGGAGCGACGCGCTCTGGCCTGCATGGCAAAATGCATGGCCGAAAGGGCAGGTCTACCACCGACATCTCTGGCGCGGGGTTGGCGTCTGCTTTTACTGCGTATTCGCGCGGGTTTCTGCTGTGGCGATCACGGGTTCAGGTACGCGGTCATGCAGAACCTTTCGTCGGCCATGCAGGCCAGAGGAAATGGCACGCTCGGGAAGCGCCTCTTATATAAGCGCGGGCGGGCAGCAGGCACACCCGTGAGGAGGCGCCCGCGCGCAACATACCTCCGGCGCTTCCCGAGGGTACACTTGACCCTGACGGGTGCGCACTGCTCTCCTCTTTGCCGATGAGCGCGCACCCGTAACAGCATAGGAAGCGGAGCGCCGCCCCTCCCCGAGCGTATCTGTAAGAAAGGATGCTTTATGTCAGAGGTTCAGGCCGCCGATCTCATTACGCGCGCCACCGAGCTATTGCGCACCCATCTGGCGAATACTAAGGCCTCCGCCGCAGAACAGCGCTATCGTTTCGAGCACTGCCTCCGAGTAGCCCGAATCGGACGTCGGGTAGCTGCCGCTGAAGGGCTACCTGTTGACGTTCTAGAACTTGGCTGCCTGCTACATGACGTCGGCAAATATGACGCAGTTGCACACGTCGATCATGGTCGCGCTGGAGCCATTATCGTCCGTGATTTCTTTGCCGAATGCGGCTATCACGGCCCACATGCCGATGAGATCATCCTTGGTATCGCAATGCACGTTGATGATCGCGCCAATCCACGTACTGCTGAATATGGCTATTTATCTAGCGACGATCAGGGGACTCTCGCAGACGCCCACGCAAACCCCTACCTCATTTTCGATAGCGAACCCACGACTCTCGCTCGTTCCATCGGCGATTGCGATAATATTGACCGATTTTCCGCCTACCGCATCGCCGATACCTTAAAATATCGAGCATTCATGGATCTATCCACCCGCGAACAACGCGAATTTATTGACTCGTATCTACAGATCTTAGATACCGGCTTTACGCTACCAACTGCAACCGCAACCGCTAACGAACTGTGGATCGACTGCCTAGAATTCCAACGCACCTTTTTCACGCGGCTCGCCGCCGACCTGGCTGAAAGTTAGCACACGTTTCGTCATTCCAGGAATGCTCTCACCCTCAATTACGAGAACGCGCCCCTAAACAACAGCCAAGCAATACGTGCGCTCCATGCCCACGCAGACGCTAAGCCCAGAGCACCATCTTCACAGCGGTTACTGCACTACATATCCCCGTAATCCGCAGCAAAATTAGCGAACCGCGCATAGTGCCCTTGGAATGCCAACTCTGCGATTCCGGTGCGCCCGGCACGGTTTTTACCGATAATAACCTCAGCCGTGGGATCACCAGCCGGCTCATCACGATTCTCTTGACGATGAATCAACAACACCACATCAGCGTCTTGCTCCAAAGAACCAGATTCACGCAAATCAGAAACCTGTGGGCGCTTATCCGTCCGACGCTCCGGATCACGATTGAGCTGAGAAATCGCAATAATCGGAATCTCCAACTCCTTTGCCAGCAGTTTAATCGCGCGAGAAAATTCCGACACTTCCTGCTGGCGAGATTCCGGCGTTCTCCCACCAGAAGTCATAAGCTGCAAATAATCAATAACGATCATTTCAATGCCATGCTGTTGACGCATCCGGCGGGCCTTCGCGCGAATCTCCATCATCGTCAGATTCGGTGAATCATCGACGTACATCGGCGCGTTAGCAATTTCCTCAATCTTCTGCGCAACGATCTCCCATTGCCGCGGGGTCAGCTCCCCCTTAATCAACGACGACAGCGAAATTTCACTCTCTGCTGCCAACACGCGCATAACTAATTCAACGCGGTTCATTTCAAGCGAGAAGAACGCCACCGGCTGCTTTTGCCGGATAGCGATATTTCGGCAAAAATCCATCGCTAAGGTGGATTTACCGACGCCCGGACGCGCAGCCACAATAATCATCTGCGAAGAACGTAGCCCATTGAGATATTCATCAAGATCTGCAAAACCCGTCGGCAATCCCGCCATACCTTCTCGACGAGAATTCGCCTCAATTTCATGCAGGACGTCCGGGAGCATTTCCCGTAAAATCGCGTAATCATTGGAACTGCGCGACTCCGTCATCGCAAAAACTTCTGCTTGCGCCATATTGATTAACTGAGTCGCGTCATATCCATCAGTGCTGTAACCCAGTTGCGTAATGCGCGTGCCCACATCAATAAGCGTCCGTAATTGAGCCTGTTCCCGCACAATTCGCGCATAATAATCAACATTGGCATAGGTGGTGATACCGACGACGAGATCGCCAATATATGCGCGCCCACCAACCCGCTCTAACTTGCCATTTTTATTGAGTTCGGCCGCAACAGTGATGGCGTCAGCAGCTTCGCCCCGCCCATACAAATCCAAAATCGTTGCAAAGATTTCCGCATGTGCCGGACGATAGAAATCATCGACACGCACGATCTCAAATGCGGTTGCGATAGCATCCTTGCTCAACATCATAGCGCCGAGCACCGAGCGTTCCGCGTCAAGATTCTGCGGCGGAACACGCTCAAACTGTGCGGGCATAACTTCGCTCATGAACGCTCCTTACACTGTGCTCGCCGGAGCGCTCCTCGCACCCCTCCGCTCTAATGTAGCTGGCTACCGAGAAAATTTCGAGTAGTGCGTGCAGGCCGATCCCAGCTTGTTAATTACACATGACGCAACGCGCTGCCACCCCACCGCATGTGCATAATACGTCCTCAGCACGTCAGCACGTCAGCACGTCAGCACGTCAGCACGTCAGCACGTCAGCACGTCAGCACGTCAGCACGTCAGCACGTCAGCACGTCAGCACGTCAGCACGTCAGCACGTCAGTCTACCGCGCCTATTCCACAACGCAAGCCCTCAGCACCTATGCAAAATATTCATTCGCAATCCGCGCCCCAGCCGCCAACGACTCCAATTTCGCCCAAGCAATCTGCTCATGAATTCGCCCACCCAGGCCACAATCGGTAGAAGCAATAACGCGATCCGGCCCAACCAGCTCTGCAAACCGAATAAGCCGATCCGCCACTAGCTGCGGGTGCTCAACGATATTCGTCGAATGCGATATTACGCCTGGCACAATTTTACGCTCCGACGGAAGCCGATCCCCTTGCCAAACCCGCCACTCGTGCGCATGCCGCCCCGAGGCAGCCTCAAAGGAGAAAGATCCCGCATTGACCTGCAGACATTGATCCACAATAACCTCGAAGGGAATATCTGTCGTATGCGGCCCATGCCATGACCCCCAACAGATATGCAGACGGACACGCTGTGGATCAATACCGCGTAACGCGTGATTAATAGCGTCAATTCTCCCCTGCAACCAGGCACAATAATCATCCACGGTCGGCTCTGGATTGATCTGATCCCACGATTCCGCCAAATCTGGAGCATCAATTTGAACCGTCAATCCCGCATCTGTGATGATCTTGTATTCCTCAGCCATCGCATCCGCGCACGCCGTCAGCAAAGCGGATTCATCACCATAGAATTCATCGCGCAACCGCGCCGCAGATCCTGGGGATAGCGCCGCAATAAATCCTTCTGATACCTGATTTTCTGCCATTGCCTGCTGTAATGCGGCAATATCCCTGCGCGCCGCATCGTGCCCGATATACCGGATCTCCTCGGTAAAAACCGGAGCACGACGAGGCGTTTTGGCGGCGGTATGGATTCCAGATGTCGGGTCAGCATATGCCTGCGCAAATGGTTTGCGATCTCTGCGATCATCAAAAGACGTCAACTGGATATGACCCGGCCGTGATAGTTTCGGGCTCGTGGCATCCCATGCCGAGCTATCCCGGAAAGAAATGCCACTCAAGCGAGTGAAGGAGTAGAACCACCACGCCCCATAATCCACAGTTTCGCGCATTATATGACCGTACTCACCATCGTTGACAATATCTATGCCAATGGCTTTCTGACGTGCAACGACATCTGCGACCTCTCGTTGAACAATATCGTCGAACTCTTCATCCAATATCGCGCAGTCAGCTCGACGATTATTAGCTGCTAACAACGCAGCAGAACGCGGTAATGAACCCACATGAGTTGTTTTAATCATCAGCCTACCCTCCTCAATAAAAGTACTTTGGAGGTTACTCGCAGATAGCCGGTGTTTCGACGCTGGTCACGTGATGAACAGGGGCAGAGTATTTTCTTGTTCTGCGGTATATAGGAGCACAGCTATGCCGAAACCAGAATCTGCAATACCAAGGTATAACAAGCAAAATTTCAGATACAGATTCTCTCGGCGTGGATCTTCCGAAACACTGTTTGTGGAGTTCTTAAGATGTTTGCACCTAATTGCCCATACACCTGCCAGCGCACAGCACGAGCTCAGCAGACTCGTATTACACCGAAGATGTGCATAGCTTCTCACGCCAAAACATATCTATTAAAGGTCATTCCGCAATGCAATATCTGACAGTCGCCTTATCTGAGGTTTTCAATTTTGTCCACACCTGCGCTCTCACCTCGGACACATACCCCAGCAAACAAACCACAAGTTTATCCACACCTTTGTGGATTGTTGAAGAAAATCTGTGGGAGACGCGGCATGTCGCTGCGGAAAATGTGCCACCCCTCCAGAATTTATCCACAGGATTACACACAGTTGCGTTATTTTGTGGACAGAATATGGAACACTCGCGAAATCTCGCCACAAACATATCCACTGCCGTGGATAAATTGTCTTTCCTTTGCGAATTTATATATCCACAAATCACCACACGCCAGAAGCGACACGCCCAAACATCAAGTAGGAACAACCCAACATGCGAACATTACAGAGAGCAGATTATCCACATACTAAGAAAAGGTCGGCACAACTCTCGCGATCCTCGCCACCCCAGTGCGCGTCCCAGATAGTAAAACATCTATTCACTATTTGAACGCATAACGGGTGTTACGTCATACCCACTATCCACCACAGCGGTCAGCAACCTCCCTACGAAAAACGGCGGGCACCTCCATCTGTTTTCCGCTCCCCGCTCTCTCACTCCTCCTCAACCATTTACCCGCTAATTCGGTCCCGTACAGTACGGGTCGTAAAATGGATATTCCTATGAGTGATCCACATTCCCCACGAGAAATTGACCATGCCATTCGACGGCTCGCCTTACCCTCGCTGGCTACCCTAATCGTCGAACCACTTCTCGTCGCAGTTGACACCACCATGGTTGGTTGGCTCGGAACAAATCCCCTAGCTGGTCTTGCCCTAGCCTCAACTATCGTGATGACGATTGTGGGAGTCTGCGTCTTTCTTTCCTTCGCAACCACCGCCGCCACCGCACGAGCTGTTGGCAGTAATCGTCACACCCAAGCCTTACGCCACGGAATCGATGCACTGTGGATCGCCGCCGTCCTTGGCGCAGCCATCACCACCACCCTCGAACTAGCCGCCTCTCCCATCCTCTCCTGGTTCCATCCCACCGCCGCAGTCCACACCCAAGCCCTCCAATACATTCAGGCGTGCGCCTGGGGAGTACCCGCAATGCTCATCGTCTATGCCGCCACCGGAACCCTGCGCGGTTTTGCCGATACCCGCACCCCACTTATTGGGGTAACAATTGCTGCTAGCGTCAACGTGCCCCTCAATGCACTATTCATCTATGTATTCCATTGTGGAATCAGTGGAGCCGGATACGGGACGGCAATAGCGCAAAGCCTTATGGCGTTCTTGCTATGCCGCGCAATTATTCGATTGCGAAACCTCCACGCCCCAAAGCTATCGCTCATGCCCACCGGAGCAGGCGTGCTGCGATCTGTTCGCGCCGCTATCCCACTCATCATCCGCACACTATGCCTGCGCGGCGCATTGATGCTTCACATCTCGGCTGCCACCGCACTGGGAACAACTGCACTTGCTGCCAACCAAATTGTGATGACCGTATGGAACTTTTCCGCTTTCGGCCTGGACGCAATCGCAACAGCCGCTCAAATTCTCGTCGGGCAAAACCTTGGATCCGGCCAATACCAACGAGTTCACGGCATTTTACATCGCTGTATGCGCTATGCCTTGCGTACCGGAATCATCTTAGGAATCGTCTTAATTGGCGGCTCTCTCGTCATTCCCTCAATCATGACGAACGACCCCGCCGTCTCATGGCTGGCAACCCGAACCATGTGGGTTACTTCTGCAACTCTGCCCATCGCCGCACTTGCATTCATGCTTGACGGCGTTCTTATGGGAGCTGGCGATACCCGCCCCCTCGCTGGATATATGCTGGCCGCACTTGCCGTATTCACTCCAATTGCACTGCTTTTTATTGGTCCAGCTCGTTCCTGGGCAAGCGCTGGATTGCTCTGGCTCTGGATGGGATACGCCGTCGTATTTATGGGAATACGAGCATTAACCATGATCTATCGAGTACATGGAACCCAATGGATGCATCCGGAAAATAACCAGCTCACATAGCCCATGCATGAAAATAGGGGTATGAAAAGGTCCCTCGCGCGAAAGCGCGAGGGACACAGTCGTTTTATCAGGCAGGTACCAAGCAGATAGAAGTCAGCTCAGCACCAGCCGAGCGCGTTACTTTGCGGCAACGACGGAGATCTTCACCGTAGCCACAACATCAGCGTGCAGCTTGACCGAGCCAACATATTCGCCAACCGACTTGATTGAGCCGTTGACATTCACCTGGCGGCGGTCAATCGCCTTGCCAGCAACCTCGCTCGCTGCCTGTGCAACATCAGCAGTAGTTACCGCACCAAAAAGGCGACCATTAGAACCAGCAGTCTTAGCGATCGTCAACACGTTAGCTTCGAGCGCATCGCGTGATTCGCGTGCCGACTCGATATCTTCCGTGATACGACGGCGACGAGCCTCGTTAATTTGATCGATCTGCCGCTGCGCACCCTTCGTCCATGCCGTCGCATATCCACGCGGAATCAAGTAGTTACGACCGTAGCCATCCTTGACCGTGACGACATCGCCGGGCTGACCGAGCTTTTCAACTTCGTGAGTCAGGATAATCTTCATATACGTCCCCTTTCTCAGCGGTTCGAGCTCGAGTAAGGAAGCAGGGCCATCTCGCGTGCGTTCTTCACGGCGCGAGCAATCTGACGCTGCTCCTGGGTGCTAACTCCCGTCACACGGCGAGCACGAATCTTGCCGCGATCAGAGATAAACTTCCGCAAAGTTGCGGTGTCTTTGTAGTCGATTGCCTCAATCTTTGCCGACTTCAGCGGGTTCGACTTCTTCTTAGGCTTGCGCAAAACAGGCTTTGCTGCCATTTTGAATCCTCTTTCACATGAACATAAACCGGAGTATTTACTGCCGGTCGGAATCAGAATCAGAATCCGGGCGGATTATCGAATGCTGATCCTTCTGGCTGCCCACCCCACGGATCATTCATCGATCCGCCCTGAGGGGCATGATAAGAAGCGTGACCAGATTGGCCATAACCACCAGAACGATTGTCCTGGCCATACTGGGCGTTACCAAACTCCGACATTCCACCGTTCGACGTCTTCGTCACCTCAGCGCGCGCATAGCGCAACGACGGTGCGACCTCATCGACAGTGATTTCTGCGGAAGCGCCTGGAGTTCCATCCTTGCGCTCATAGGCACGTACTGACCGCAATTGGCCAGAAATCACCACTCGCATACCTTTGGAGAGAGTGTCTGCCACGTTCTCCGCTAACGGAGCTCCCCACGCAGCGCAGTTGAAGAACATCGTCTCGCCTGCCTGCCAATCGTTCGAATTACGCGAACGAAAACGCGGGGTGCACGCCACCGAGAAATTTGCGACAGGAGCGCCCGACTGGGTGTACTTCAGTTGCGGATCAGCGGTTAAGTTACCGACGACCGTGATATTCGGTTCGCCTGCCATATCGCAGTCCTCTCGTTACTCAGTTTCTTCCGGCTTAGGCTCATAACGCAGCAGCTTGGTCCGCATAACGGATTCATTCAAGCCCAACTGACGATCGAGTTCCTGAGCCGTCTCCGGCGTCGCCGTCATGTACACCACGACGTAGATGCCTTCAGACTTCTTCTTAATGTCATAGGCCAAGCGACGCTTGCCCATGATGTCCACGTTATCGAGGGATCCACCTTCGGCCGGAACAACGGCAAGCAAACGATCCAGCGTGGGCTGAAGCGTGCGCTCGTCAACGTCCGGATCGAGAATGATCATCATCTCGTACTGACGCATGTTTATACCCACCTCCTTTGGTCTTTACGGTCACGGTCCATCCGTGACAGGAGGGTCATGCGCTGCATGACGTGATGCCACACAGTCAGTGAGCAATTCTAATAGAAATACCCCGCATAAATACAACGAGATTGGTCACAACTGACCAATCTCACTGTGCTACGTTCGGCGAGCATATTGCGACACCGCACTCCCGCCTATCGTTATCTGTCATCCATTCCCTGACGGTGGCGGATTCTTTGGCTGTGTGCCCCCATCTCCTGGATTCGGATTATTCGAGGGCGCCGGCTGCGGTGAATTCGGATCAGGATTCGGATTTGCCGGCTGCGGCTGTGCTGGCGCAGCCGGTTGCGGCGCTGGCTGTGGATCAGGCGTCGGGGAAACCGTCGGTGTTGGCGTCGGCGCCTTAGGCGCTAGCTGCGGCGATACATGCGAGATCAGCTTCGTCGCGTCCGGGAATTGCTTGACCTCCATTCCCTGAACAGCAACCTCCATGTAGTCATGCCACACCTGCGCGGGGAAGTTTCCACCGGCCACCTGCGTCTCCCCAGCAAAAGGTTCAACAATTGCTTCCGAACCGTCTTCCCCAATCGCATACATATTGACCACCGTCAACATCTGCGGCACGTACCCGATAAACCATGCCGACACCGGCCCTGATGACGTTCCCGTCTTTCCAGCAACCGGACGATCATCCAAAGCCGCCACCGCGCCGGTAGCTCCCGGGCGCAACGGTTGAGTCAACACAAAGGTGCTCAGCGTTGCCGTATCTGCCGAGATAACCGGCACTCCCATCGAATTCGCCGTATAAATTCGGTTGCCTGCGTTATCGCGCATCTCCCGCACAATATGCGGATCAATACGAGTGCCACCAGAAGCGATCGTGCCATAGGCTCGCGCCATATCCAAGGCAGTCGGCGACGCAGAACCCAATACGTTCCCCACTCCCGCATCTAAACCTGGCGTATTTTCCGGTAACCCCAGCCGAATCGCCATATCGCGGGTGCGCTGCGGGCCGAGACTCTCATTGAGTTTAATAAACCCCGTATTCAGTGATTTCGCAGTCATCTGAGCTATAGTCTGCATACCGTAGCTCAACCCGTCAGTATTGTGGAATACCACGTTTTGCCCAGCATCTTTTGGCGTATATGAACCTGGCGAATTAAAGGAATCATACGGCGAATATCCAGAATCCATCGCCTCGACAATCGCGAAAGCCTTAAACGTCGATCCGCCCTGCGCACGATCCTGCGTCACCGCATTGCGTTGCCGCTTCAAATAATCTGCGCCCCCATAAAGCGCATAAATCTCGCCATTACGCGGATCCGTGGAAACCAAACCGACATGATTATTCGCAGGTCGATCCGGCGGGAGTTTCGCCACCGCCGCCACGGCCGCCTGCTGCTTAGCCGGATCAATCGTTGACACAATCGAATACCCGCCAGTGGCTAAATCCTCTTCAGAAAATCCTTGCGCCACCAGTTCATCGCGCACCGCAGCGAGCAAATACCCATTCGTTCCAGCGAACTCATTCGTCACTTCTGGGGATAGCACCTGCGGGAACACCGCCGCATCTGCTTCTGCTTGGGTGATCCAGCCATCTTTAACCATCAGCCCCAACACTCGCTGGAACCGCGCCTGCGCCTGATCTGGATCAATCGCAGGATCCCACGCCGAAGGAGCAGGAATAATTCCAGCCAACATAGCCGACTGCGCCAAGGTCAGATCTTTTGCAGACACCCCGAAATACGCTTTGGACGCCGCCTCAATCCCGTACGTTCCCCGACCAAAATAGATCGTATTGAGATACTTTTCAAGAATCTCATCCTTGGATTGCTCGCGGTCAATCTTGATCGCCAAAATCGCTTCTCGCGCCTTACCAAGCAACGAGGTCGTCGTTCCCGTGTAATAGCGTTCCACATACTGCTGAGTTAACGTCGATCCACCTTGCGTCGGCTTTCCTAACATATTGTTCACCAACGCTCGGGTAATGCCTTTCAGATCCACCCCAGAATTTTCATAGAACGACGAATCCTCCGAGGAAATCACTGCATGTTGGAGGGACGGGGATACTTGGTTTAACGGCACCGAGGAGCGATTTAACTCGGAAAAAGATCCCAGTCGAGTCGTCCCATCGGAGTAATACACCGTTGTTGTCTGCGCCAACGCGAAATCATCTGGTTCTGGAATATCAGTAGTCACATACATGCCGACGATAGCCCCAAAACCTAAGGCAATAAGGGTGAAAAACGACCCGAGCACAATCCGCCACGACGGGAGCCAGCGCCGAATCGGCCCATAGCCACGTCGGGGATACCCGGCACCTTTCCGCTTTTTCTTCGTTGTTTTCTTTGCGGTCTTTTTCCCTGTACGTACCATGATTACCTCGTGATGAGTAGCGTTACCGCTTTAACCGGAGCTTACGACCCCGCATACGCAACTTTCGATTCCGAGGACGCGGCTGTTCTTCCTCCTCGTCCTCGTCTTCTGGCGCGTACATACCTCGGTCTAAACGTTTCGTAATATCTGCTTCTGATACGAGATATGCGTCCAGCCAGCGAGCTTTCGGATCCGAATCCACAAGAAGAGCTTTGAAAAAGAGGGTCAACGGCACTGCCAAAATTGATCCCAATAGCCCGACGATGGAGGTCCACACCGCCAAGGAGACGAAAGTGACCGTCGGGGATAATCCCACGGCATCTCCGGTGAACTTGGGCTGAATAAAGGTTTGGATAACGACGTTGATAACGGAGTACAGCACGAGCACCCACACCATCGACTGCCACCCTTGATCCAGCAATGCCATTGCCATCGGTGGGGTAACACCGACGATGAATCCCACATTCGGGATGTAGTTCGTGATGAACGCCCAGTACGCCCACGTCCAGGCAAGGGGAATACCCATTATCTGCAAAACCGCACCATCAACTACCGCCACAATCAGACCGAAGAAGGTCGATACCAGCCAGTAGGAGCGCACACGCCGCTCAAATTCTTTCATCGCCCGACCAATATTGGAGTGCCGCTCGTTGACCAGTAAGGAGCGTCGAGCCGTCACCGTGGTATCAATAGCAATGAAGAAGGCCGCGACGATAACGATCATGATAAGCCCGCCAAAGGATGTGAGCTTATCGACGAGATCTAGGGCCATCGAAATCAGTGAATTGAAGTTCAATTGCTCCAGGAAAGACTGCAGATCAATCGTCTTTGATCCGTGCTTTTCCAGCCAATCCATCAATTGTTTGGTTATTACTTCGAAATTCTCCGAGTAATTCATGAGCGTCTGCGGAACGGGAGTCAGCAGTAAAACGGTAATCCCCAGCAACCCAAAAACAACAATAATCAATACGATAATGACGCAAGAGGAAGCTATCCACGAGGGCACACCCCGCCGGATCAGCCCACGCCCAACAGGTCGAACGGCTAAAACAAGCGTGAACGACAAGAAAATCGGGGTGAAAACTGGGGCAATAAAGTGCAGGCCAAGGCCTGCCACGGTCATCAGTGCGAGGACGGCGAGGATAATAATGCCGTTCGTGTCATTGTCTTTTGGCTCGACAACAACTTCTTCGATAACCACATCCGATGACTCAGCAGCAGAAGTTGACTCAGAAATACTCATAGGCTTATCTTCTCATGTTCTGATAATGGGCTACATTATGCGTCAGGAGTAGGGAGCGGCGAAAATTAGCGTGGTGCGTTGCCCACACGACGGATTGCGCGGGCATAGCATCCAGCCGCAACGAGGTAGACCGCTGCTAAAACGAGGCAGAGTTTCGGTTGCCATCCTGATTGCGGGAGAGTGAGAGCTGCCAGGAAGGCTGCCGCCACAAAGCTCGCGTTGTACATCATGTCATAGAGGGCGAAGGCTCGACCGCGAACATGATCTTCCGTATCGCTTTGCACAATAGAATCCACTGCAATTTTTCCGCCTTGGACGGCAAAACCTAGTAATACCGCGCTCACATACAGCACTGGCCGAGCATAGCTTGTTGCCAACAGCAGTTGAGAGATCATGCCGCAGCACAAGCACGACACAATCCAATACGCTGGTTGGCAATACCGGCACACCGCCGGAGTTACCAGAATCGCGAGCGCATTTCCAACAAAAGATATAGCGGCAATCGTCGCAAAAATCTTTAACCCTGCCGTGATGTCCCCCGATTTAACCAAGAGATGTCGGCTCATTACCAGCAAAGAAATGAAGTTCATCCCGTACAGGAAACGCTGGGTCGCCATCACACCTAAGGCATAAAAAGGGGTGCCGCGCGCCCGGAGGTATCGCGTCGCTATCCGCATATTCGTCACGGTATGACGCAAACTCTCCCACGCAGTATTCGTCACGGCATGCCGATTCGGGCCTAACTCGTCGGCGGATAGTCGCAATGCACATAGCGCCGCAACACAGAACAAGATGGCTGCCATCCCCAATGCCAAGACGTTGCGCACCGCCCCGCTGGCAAAAAGGCTAATGAGAAAGCCACCGCCAGCCCCACATCCAGCCGAAATAGATCCCAGGGTTGGGGTGATCGAATTTGCCATAACCAGCAGGTGCGCAGGCAGGGTATGCGGCTGACCGGCTGATAGCGCTGACAGGAGAAAACGATTGATCCCCAAGGTGATGAGGGCTAGTACATAAATCACTGGGTTCTTTGGCGATAGTGCAATACATATTGCGATCACTAAAGCTAATCCCATACGCAAACTGTTGGCGTAATACAGCACATTGCGCCGACGCCAACGATCAAGGAACGGGCCCGCAATCGGGCCAACCACGGTAAAGGGAATGAGGAGCACCGCGAAGGCACCAGCTACTCCGGTTACCGTGGCGGCATGCTGTGGGGAGAAGAAAAAGAGGGTCGCTAATCCGACTTGGAACATGCCGTCGCCGCATTGGGAGATGAGCCGTACCAGCAATAATCGCCGGTAGGAGCGGTAACCGAGGCACGCCCTAAGCTGGGCGATCACGCCAATTTGGGAGAAAGGCTGGCTCATGAAGTGGTCGCGTCTGTATTAGCTGTATCCGAAGTGACTGCATCCAAGGTGGCGGTATCCGAGGTAGCCCTATCTGAAGTAGCCGGATGCAAAGCAGCCTCCCTATCCGCCACCACATCCGACACTTCCATCTCCGCCCGATCTGGGCGGTTCTCTTCCCACCATTGCAAAAGGCGCCGAGTGGCCTCTGCTTCCCCGAGCGGCCCCTCTTCCATTCGCAGTTCCAGAAGGAATTTACGCGCGTGACCAACCTGCCGACCAGGCGGCAACTGGAGTAATTCCATAATCTGTGTGCCATCGAGATCCGGGCGAATCGCGTCAATTTCTTCTTGGGCTTTAAGTTCCGCAATCCGCCGTTCCAGATCATGAATCCCATGAAGAATTCGCGCCGCTTTGCGTCGGTTACGCGTTGTGCAATCCGCTTGGGTGAGACGGTTGAGGCGTTCAACCAGTTCTCCAGCGTCGGTGACGTATCGGCGAACCGCAGAATCCGACCAGGCACTATCTCCGTATCCATGGAATCGCATGTGCAACTCCACGAGTCGGGATACGGCTTTCGTTGTTGCTTTATCAAAGCGCAGTTGATTCATCCGTTTTCTGGTTAGTCGAGCACCGACGATGTCGTGGGCATAAAAGGATACTGTGCCATCTGGTTCAAATCGACGAGTAGCCGGTTTGCCAATATCGTGCATGAGGGCAGCGAATCGCAGAATGAAATCTGGCCGCGGAACCGGCCCGTCAGCCTCAGTTTCCAGCTCAATGGCTTGATCCAGCACGGTTAAGGTGTGCTCGAAAACGTCTTTATGGCGGCCGTGCTCGTCACTAATATCTCGCAGTTGTGAAAATTCCGGCAAAACAACATCGCACACGCCGGTTTCCACCATCAGCTCCAAGCCTTTACGTGGATGTATGCCCGTCATTAACCGAGTTAATTCGCTGTTGATCCGTTCCACTGAAACAATGCTCAATCGCTGTGCCATATCGGCCATAGCCCGCATGACCCGCTCAGAAACGTCAAAATCCAGTTGCGAGGCAAAACGGCACGCCCGCATGATTCGTAGGGGATCGTCGTCAAAAGATTGCTCTGCTGGAGCCGGAGTTTCCAACACGCCGGCGATGAGATCATCCACACCCCCGCACGGATCAACCAGCTCCATGTGCGGTAAGCGAACAGCCATTGCGTTGACGGTAAAATCCCGACGAGTCAGATCGCCTTCTAGGCTGTCCCCATAAACGACTTCTGGCTTGCGGGAGTGCGGATCGTAGGATTCACTCCGATAGGTTGTCACTTCCACCACAAGCCCAGAGCGAGCGGCCCCAATTGTGCCAAACTCTTTGCCAATATCCCACGTCGTATCCCCCCACTCATCAAGTAACTGAGCGGTTTTATCCGGGCGCGCCGAGGTAGTGAAATCAAAATCGTGAATCGGTTGTCCAAGAAAAGCGTCCCGAACCGGACCACCGACTAACGCCAATTCTTCTCCGGAACGTGCGAAAATAGATCCTAGTTCAAGAATTGCCCGAGGAAGCTTATTCAAGGACACCTGCCCTTGGACGAGCAACTGGGCACGCTGGTTCATTCCAGTGATGGCCGTCGTCTGATGGGATGTGGTGTCTGGTTTTGTCGTCACTCTTCAAGAGTGCCAGAAAAGCACAGGTATGCACATCTTCGCAGACCTATATCACTGACAGTAGAAAATAGTATGTCGAGCATTCATCCGGTTCCTTCCGCCAGGGGACCGCGCCGAAGGCGACACGGAGTTCCCCCGCGTCGTCCGTTCCCGCCTGTGGTTCACGAAACCTCAGCAGGCGGGGTTATCGTTGCGGTTTTTGATGCGGAAGCCTACGTGGCCGTAATTGCTCGACGTAATCGGGGTGGGCGCCTGGAATGGTGCCTGCCAAAAGGGCACCTTGAAGGCACGGAAACGGCAGAGCAGGCCGCAGTTCGGGAAGTCTGCGAAGAGACGGGGATTTTCGGGCAAGTATTGTGCCATCTATCCTCTATTGATTATTGGTTCTCTGGATCAGATCGCCGAGTCCATAAGGTCGTGCATCATTTCCTCCTCGAAGCTCTCTCGGGGACGTTAACCGTGGAAAACGACCCCGACCATGAAGCTGAACGAGTGGAATGGGTCCATATTGATAAAGTGTCTGGCCGCCTAGCGTATCCGAATGAGCGACGAATCATCGGGATGGCGCGGTCAATTCTGTATGGGGAGCGCTCATGAAAAACCTGAGGCGCTCTGCCAATATTTCCCCATCTCATCGCCCATCTTTGCATTATGAACCGACGTCAGATAAACAATCCCGATTGTCGCGCAGGCACTGGCCGTCCACCCAAGATCCCACGGCTGCTCCGCTGGGAGAGCAGAAAGCAGAAAGACCAGCGGGCATACTTCTGGCTCTGACTAAATGCCTCACTGCCGCAGTGCACGCCACCAGCGTTTTCCGGTCGCATTGGCAGCCTTGGCGCTCGCGTCGCTCACATACAGGCTGCCTGCACCGTCGTCGGATTCCTATTATTCAGACGGTTATCGCCAGCCTTGCTATCGCCCTGGCAGTATCTGGCTCATTTCTTGGATTAGATGCGCCGATGGCTTTTGGCACGGCAAATGCTCCTACCACTCACCCCCTGAGCGCGGCGCCGGCATCCGCCACCTCTTTAGCGCAGCAACGCCCCGCAACAACCCAGCCGAGCACGCCAGCGGCTCCCTCGCGCCCAAATACAGATTCAGCTACCGAGCCGTCCTTGCACATCACAAGCCTGGGGTCTGCCACGCTTGCCGCTCACACCGATCTCTCTATTACGATTGAGATCACCAACCCCACGCAGGAAACACTGCACATGTCCTGGATGGATATTAACGCCCAAAGCACAACCATCATCACGAACTCGCAGATGTACCGTTGGTTCAATGGGAGCAGCTATCCGGTGCGGCTATACAGCGTGAACTGCGATTTAACCGTCAATCCTTATCAAAGCCTGCACCACACCATTGTTATTCCATATCAGAATTTGCCCTGGTCACACAGTGAATTTGGGTGGGGACCACGAGGTATCGAAGTAGCAGCTTATACTGACGATTGGGATCAGTTCACCGACCGCTCTATCGTCATCACCACCCCAGAAAATCCGGTTACTCCAACGCTGACAACGGCAACCGTGCCCGTCATTGACACCACGTTAAGCACAATGCCAACAGCCGTCCAATACGCTTTCAATTCTGATTCGCGCGCAGAATCCACCTGGAATACTGATCGGGATAACGCCGAAAAATCCCGTAATAATCTGGTGAAAAGCTGGGATATGGCCGGCGTTAGTTTCCTCGCTGATCCACAATTCTCCGTCAAACCGCAGTATTCGCAGGTCTATCCGCTCCCGACCTACGATATTGATCTCATGGCTTTAGCTGATGCGGGGCGTATCACACAGGCCGAGGATTTCGCTCGCAATGCGGTGTATCTACCCTGGGATACTCCCTCCGACGCAGCCATTCGCGCAGCCCGTGATCTGCACATGACGATTCTTGCCTCAGATCAGTGGGTTACTCCCGCAGATACCCTCACCTACACCCCAGATGCACACGGGAGCGTCTTTTTGGATAAGAACATTCCCGTCGTTGTATCAAATAATGCGCTCTCACAAGCCGTTCTTGGGAATCTGAGCGATCCCTCCGGAGAAACCATAAAACTTGATTCTTTGGATACCCAACAGGCCGCCATCGCGTTGTCGGCAATGCAATACCGGCAATTACCGAATAAACAGCGCTCAGTGGTTATCGAGCTACCGCGCAACGTCGATACGGATACGGCGAAAGTAGTTAGAGAAGTACTGGCAAGCCCGTGGGTTAAACCTGCCTCGCTATCCGATATTACTGACCGTGCACCAAGCCCAGAACACCGCGATCTTCGCACCCGAAACGAAGCAAATCTCGGGGAACTCCTGGCAGATCAGCTCCAGAATATCGACCACAACCTCAGCATGTTCCAAGAATTTGCCGCAATTTTCCCAGGCCACGGCACGCAATACATGGAATATGCTCAACACCAGGCGCGCACCCTGCTGGCGGTATCGTGGCGAGAACACCCGAATCTTCGCCTACACCACAGCAATGGGCTTCTGCCTAGCTCTCGCGAGCTCAACAAGATCGAAGTTACTGCCAGCTCGACAATTAACCTGATCTCTGAGAGTTCAGCCCTCCCAATTGTTATTCGTAACCGATTCGACGAGCCAGTTAACGTCGTTGTCACTCTCACCAGCCAAGACAATCGGCTGCGCGCACCCAAACCGATATCGGCTACGCTTGCCGCGAATACCACAACCTCTGTTTCCGTCCCCGTCAACGCGCACGGATCCGGCAATGTTTCCGTTCGGGTAGAGCTGACGAACACCAGCGGGCAGGTGGTAGGAACACCGCACACCCTCACAATCCGAGTTCGCGCCGATTGGGAGCATGTGGGGACGCTGGTCATCACCACTGTCGTCGGTTGCATCTTTATTTTGGGATTAATTAAATCCGTCCGTCGCGGGCGGCGATCACAACCGATTGCGCCCGAAGAATTCGTTGCCGCGCAAAGCGACCGCAAACGACGGCTCTTATCCTTCCGTGGACGTGGCGCATCCACCACTCACAGTAGGACGCCGAGCTAGAAGCAAACGACGGCACAGCGCTAGAATAAGCGCAATTACATACAACTTCAGGGGAAACAGTGAGCAGTTCTTTCGCACGAGCCGGGCAGCGGATCGCAGGTCGATTCGACCTCGTTTTTCCCTATGCCTATCAGCCACCTTTCGCGCATATTGCCTCCTGGGTTGCCCGCGACGCAGTCCTATCTCGGCAAGTACGGGCAATCGTTATTGATCCACAATCTCCGCTTGCTCGCCCAATTACTGACGCGGCACGGCGTGCGGCCTTGATCTCTGATCCGCACCTCGTTTCGATTATTCATGTCGTCGATCACGATGCCTTTGCGGTTATCACAGAAATTCCCCCGGGTTCTCCACTGAGTGCGCGGCTTGACGGCACGGCGCTGCCTCCGCAACAGGTACATGCCATCGTCGGCGAAGTATCTAATGCGATTGCCACGGGAGCACGCCGCGGAGTACGCCATCTGCAATGCACTCCAGAAAATATCTACCTCACACGTGAAGGCGATGTCGTTCTAGATGGACTGGGAATTGCTGCAGCGATGGCGCAAGCCGATACTGATAAATCCAGCCATGATCTCGACCGCGATGAAGCTCGCGGGCTAACCGTACTCACTGCGTGCCTGCTATGCGGAACGACTTTCCCGCCTCCAGCAGAGCATGATGACATCATTCAGCGTGCAGCACATAAAGATCTTCCTGAAGAGTTAGCTGACGTTCTCAACAGCGAAATCAGCGCAGATGGTCCCATTTCGCCGGTTGATTTCACTCGTCGGATTGTGCCTTGGGCAGCAATTGACGTTGCCCAGCTTCCTCCGCTGCACGAACCCGTCCTCGATGCTTTGAATACGCCCTCGGATCACGCATCCTTTGATGCTGTTTCACATCCACCGCTACCTGGCGTGGAGCACCCTTCGGCTAACGACGAGTTCGCTGAGAACGCGGGTGCTGAGGTAGCTGAGGTAGCTGCAACAGCGGAAACGGATGGTGGAGCACTAAATGCGAGCGCTTTAGAAAACGAGGAAATCGAGGCGGTAGCTGGGAGTAGTGAAGCCTCTTTAGTGCCGCCGCCCCCGCCATCTGGGGAAAGCGATAGTGCCTGGGAAGATGGGGATGCCGAGGAAAACACGGAATTTTCTGCCGAGGGCGCAGCGGATAGCGCTTTACCGCAAGCCGCACAGATTTCCACATCTGAGGAAGATTCCTTGGAAACCGGCGACTTTTTCGAGCAGGATACCTTGGATGAACCGCTGGCAGCGTATTCAGATACTGACGCTGAGCCACTGGCCTCCTCCCGAGAAGAAGCCACTGAATTAATTGACGAAGTGCTCAACATTAGCCATGACGCAGATCTCTCGGAGGCTCCTCAATGGCCAGCTCTCCACGATAGCGCTGCCGCCGCGGTTTCCTCAGACGATGCCTCGGCGTCCGGTATGGCAGATCCGGAATATTCGACTTCCAGTGCTCCGGATAACGCTGTGGACGAATCCTCGTTTAACTCAGATTTACCGGCAGAATCTCTTGCCGAGGATACTGCTCTCTCCGATCAGGAAGCGACGGAGAATCTGCCTGAGTATGAACCAGCAGCAGTAGCTCCATCCGAGGAATCTTACGATAGTGAGGTACCTGCCGCAGCAGCAGAAGAAAATCTGCCTTATGAGCGCCATGATGCTGGCGAGCCGCATACGGCAGAGATTCCCGTCAGTGATTCCCCCGACGAAAACAACGATGATGAGCAGAGAGCAGCAGATAGCGAATCTACTGCAGCGGGTGGGCTTGTTGATGATTTCGCTGACGAGGAGCAGCCGGCAGATCCTGACGATGTGGTATCAGCCACCGATGCAGAGGTGACCACTCGTATCCCGCAGGCGCCACATCGGGTATCCGTATTTGGTGCAGGCAATTCCCCAACAGCGGCAGATCAGCATGGTGTCCCCGTTACCGCGTCGGATTCCTCCGGTTCTTCAGCTTCCTCTCCGGCGAAGAATCGTCCGTTCCCAGGGCCGCATGCCACCGCCGGTTATCACCAAGAGGCACAGCCGGCACGGGGATACCCAGATTTTCCTGCCGCTGCTAGCGCATCTCGACAGGCAGATCCGGCAACAGCGGGCGCAAGCAGAACGCACACCACCAAGGCGAAAACCTCGTCGCGCACTCCGACACAGGATCGCAAGTTCCGCGCCGAACTAATTGTTTTGCCGCTTTTCCTTATCATTGTGCTGATTTTGGGCGTGCTCGCACTGCAGCATTTGTTCGCGCCGTTCCACTCGGTTGACGTCAGTGAGCCGGAAGTTACCTCCGCACATAGCGAGCCCGCACCGGCGCAAAATCCGCCACCAGCTCCGAGCGCGCCGCCGCAGATCGCCAAGGCAACCTTGGTGAATCCGGACGCCCAAAAGATCACCTCAGCCGACCCAGCGATTCAGGATAATCCGCAAACCGTCGGGCAAGCAATCGACGGAAACCCGCAAACCGCCTGGAAAACCTGGACGTATCAGGTAGCTTCAATGGCACCCAGCACCGGCCTTGGGCTATATATCGAATTGGCGCAACCAGCGACGATTACTGAGGTGACCTTAAACGTCAGCGGGCAAGGCGGTCATATCCAACTGCGCGATACTGTGCCTAGCGCTCCCACGTCGGGCAAACTTCTCGGTGAATCCACAATTTCACCGACAACAACATTCAAACTAGCTGAGCCTTTTACTGGATCCGCGTTCCTGCTGTGGATTACTGAAATGCCGGTAAGCTCAGAAGGTACATTCCAATTCGTTCTCAACGAAGTCTCTGTGAAGTAACCGAAAGGACATCATGACTATCCACGACGTTGTTATCGTAGGATCCGGACCAGCCGGTTGGACGGCAGCCCTCTACACCGCCCGCGCTGGATTACAGCCAGTGATGTTAGCGGGAACGTTAAACGCCGGCGGCGCATTGATGACGACGACGGAAGTCGAGAACTTTCCTGGCTGGCCGGAAGGCATCATGGGCCCAGAGCTGATGGAAAAGTTTGAAGAGCAAGCCACCCGCTTCGGGGCAGATATGCGTTACGAGGACGCCATCGAACTGCGGTTAGCGGGTGACATTAAGGAAATCGTCACCGAATCTGAGACGTATCAGGCGCGCACAGTCATTTTGGCGCTCGGTTCGGAATATAAGAAATTGGGTGTTACGGGCGAGGAACGGCTATCCGGGCACGGCGTATCCTACTGCGCGACCTGTGATGGTTTCTTCTTCTCTGGTCAAGAAATCGCTATTGTTGGCGGAGGCGATTCCGCGGCGACTGAAGCCGAATTCCTTTCTCGTTTCGGATCAACCGTTCATCTCATCCATCGTCGAGATGAATTGCGGGCCTCACAGATTCTTGTTGATCGGTTAATGGCGAACGAAAAGATCGTCATTCACTGGAATACGGTGGTTGACGAAATCTGTGGCGAGGACGCTCTGGAATCCCTGGTATTGCGCGATACGGTAACGAATCAGACCAGCACCCTTGAGGTAAAAGGCTTATTTGTTGCTATCGGTCATGAACCGCGTTCAGCGCTTGTTGCGAATCAGCTTGAATGTAATCCGGCTGGCTATATTACTGTTAACGAGCCAACGACGCTCACCAGCGTTCCCGGCGTATTTGCCTGCGGAGACGTCGTTGATTTCCGTTATCAGCAAGCGGTCACCGCCGCCGGCTCGGGATGTAAGGCCGCTCTCGACGCGGAAATGTATTTAACGGAGAATTTTTCCCACAAATAACCCCTATCCTATGGTCGAAGCGTGTGAGGAGTGAGTAGATGGCGAATTCTGAAAATAACGGCGTAGTACGTGCATCGCACGAATCTCGCACCCGTCTTGACCCGTGGTTTGATCGCTATGCTGACCGCGCCCTGGGGATGCGCCAGTCAGAAACTCGTTCCCTTTTCGCAGTCGCAAATCGCCCGGAAGTTGTTTCACTTGCTGGGGGAATGCCGAATATCTCAAGTCTACCTCTGGATTTTCTTGCCGATATGACGGCACAGTTAATCCGGGACCGCGGCCCGCAGATATTGCAATACGGCAGTGGTCAAGGCGAAGAAGAGCTCCGTGAGCAAATTGTTGAGGTTATGCGCCCGGAAGGTATCCGTGCTCATCCGGACGACATCACTATCACAACCGGATCGCAACAGGCGCTCGATATCGTCACTCAGATTTTCATCAATCCTGGCGATGTTATCGTGGCAGAAGCCCCATCCTACGTGGGCGCACTCGGCGTTTTCCGTGCCTATCAAGCTAACGTGGTTCATGTTCCTTTGGATAAAGACGGTCTTATTCCTGAGGCCTTGGAAGAGACGCTAACCAAACTGGAACGCGAGGGGCGGGAAGTAAAATTCCTATACACTGTGCCGAATTTCCATAATCCGGCAGGTATTTCTATGTCCTTGGAGCGCCGCCCGCGCATCACAGAGATTTGTGCTCGCCACCACGTCCTCATTTTGGAGGATAATCCTTACGGAATGTTGGGATTTGACGATCAAGTCTACCCGCCACTGCAAACCTTTAATCCAGAGGGTGTGGTGTATTTAGGATCTTTCTCCAAGACGTTCGCCCCTGGATATCGCGTCGGTTGGGCCCTTGCCCCGCACGCCGTCACGCAACGTCTCATTTTGGCAAATGAGAGTGCCGTGCTCTCGCCAACAAAGGTCGGGCAGCTATCGATTGCGCAATATTTGCGCACTTTCGATTGGATGTCCCAAATCAAAGAGTATCGCGGGATGTATCGGGAGCGGCGCGACGCAATGACGAATGCTCTTGCGAAGTATTTGCCGCAGTGTTCCTGGAATATCCCTCAAGGTGGGTTCTATACCTGGGTGAAAGTACCAGAAGGGATTGACGCGAAAGCAATGCTTCCCCGCGCAACCACGAATCTTGTCGCCTACGTATCAGGTACTGCTTTCTATGCTGACGGGCAAGGTTCTGACCATATGCGCCTGTCATTCTGCTACCCGCCGCCGGAGCGAATCGAAGAGGGCGTTCGTCGTCTTTCTGTCGTATTGAAGAATGAACTTGAGACGATCACTATGTTCGGCACGCCACCCCGCAATGTTGATACTGGGGTTGAAACGCCGTTATCTAACCAGCAGTAACTCCTTCGGAGGGAGATTTTCATGAATCCGTTGACTGTCGCTGTTCTCGCCGGTGGTTTGACCCATGAGCGTGACGTGTCGCTCCACTCTGGCCGTCGTGTGGCTGAATCTTTGAAGAATTCCGGTATTCAGGTCAAGGTCTTAGACGTTGACGCGCAACTGTTACAGCGCCTTGACGCATTATCACCGGATGTCGTCTGGCCACTTGTGCATGGCTCTATCGGTGAAGATGGCTCGTTGCAGGATTTGCTGGTTTTGGCTGGATACCCCTTTGTTGGTACGGAATCTTATGGCTGCCGTTTAGCTTCTGATAAATCGGTGGCTTCTGCCGTTTTATCGCGAGCACACATCAACGTGCCGGAATCAACTGCCTTACCGCAGACGCTTTTCCGTGAAGTGGGCGTATCCAATATCTTGAATTTAGTGGAAGAGCGCTACGATTTTCCGCTTGTCGTTAAACCCACGCGGGCGGGATCCTCAATGGGCCTATCCATCGTAACGGATCGGGCGCAACTGCCTGGCGCAATGGTGGACTGTTTTGCTTACGGAGATGTGGCGTTGATTCAGCAATTTATTGCTGGGCGTGAGTTTGGCGTTGCTGTTGCTGATCTGGGTGAGGGGCCAGTAGCTTTGCCGCCTGTTGAGGTGCGCGCCAGCGGTCTTTATGACTATGACGCTCGGTATAATCCTGGTCGAGTGGAGTATGTGATCTCGGAAGATACCTCCGATAGCGTTATTCGTAGCGTGCAGCAGATCGCAGAGGATGTTCATCGGGCGTTGGGTCTGCGCCATATTTCGCGTACTGACGTAATTGTTGATGATTCCGGGCAGGCTTGGTTTATTGATATTAATGTCGCTCCAGGCATGACGGAAACGTCAATCTTCCCGCAGGCAGCGGCGGCATTGGCTCGTCGTGAGAGGCGCTCTGTGGATGACGTCTACTTAGATATTCTCACTACTGCTGCCCGTACTTCTTAAAGACCGACGGGAAATACGCCGGCTTTGCATGCTCGGGCGTGTGGTTATAGCAGCGATTAGTAGCTGTTGTTCGAGGTAGCGGTATCCACCTGTTACAGGTATAACGGGTGACGCTTACTACCAGGTAACAGGTAGCCCTTACCAGGTTTCTCTGTATCACGTCATGTGGTGCTCATCAGCTATCTTTACACTGACAAGCATCACATGATCCGTTTTATCCTAAAAGTGGCTATCTTATTTTGTTGCGCTGAAGATATAGCTATTCCATGAGATCAACATGTTGTTCATTAATAGTGTCCAGGATACGGTTCAAATCCTCAATAGAGGCAAACTCAATCGCAATTTTTCCTTTCGTTGCTCCCATATTGATCTTCACTCTGGTATCGAAGCGGTCTGTGAGGCGTATTGCAAGCTCATTCAATTCAGCTTGATAGCGACCTCGGCGAACGCGCCGCACTCGTTCTTCTGCTCCGTCCTCGCCCAAAGCAACAATCTCTTCTACCTGGCGAACGGAAAGACTTTCAGCAACAATCCGTTGAGCGACTCGTTCCATAGCAGCCGGATCTTTCAAGCTGAGCAATGCGCGCGCATGCCCTGAAGAAAGAACGCCCGCGGCAACTCGGCGTTGAACAAGCGGAGGGAGCTTCAATAAACGCAAGGTGTTAGAGATTTGCGGTCGTGATCGAGCAATCCGACGGGAAAGTTCCTCTTGGGTACAGCCAAAATCCTCAAGAAGTTGTTGATATGCAGCAGCTTCTTCTAATGCGTTCAAATTGGATCTGTGGAGATTTTCCAAAAGAGCATCTCGGAGTAGGTCTTCGTCTTGAGTGTGGCGAATAATCGCAGGAATCTCTGTTTCTCCGGCTCGCTGTGTTGCCCGCCAACGGCGTTCACCCATCACTAATTCATAGCGAGCTTCTGGGTGTTCTGCGAGAGGAGCGGCTAATGGGCGAACAACTACTGGTTGTAATACTCCGACTTGCTGGATGGATTCAGCAAGTTCCGCAAGCTCAGATTCATCAAAGGTTTCTCGTGGTTGCCGTTGATTCGGCACAATCTCCCGGACGTTAAGGTACCCAAATGAAGCACCTGGAACAGGTACCAGTTGAGGAGTATCCGTCTGCATCCTTTGCGCATTATTGGTATCCGCGTTTGTATCTGTGGCGCTACCGGAACGCCCCTTTGGTTTTGCAACAGAGTGTTGGTCGGCTGAGGAAACAGACGAATTTACGCTAATATGCGTTTTATTTTCGTTTTTAGCTTCACGTTTTTCGTTAAGTGTTTTCACACTCAGGGAAGTGGTATGAGCAGACGAATGAGAGCTTGCCTCTCCTCCCTTACGAGATGAGCGAGAGCGCGAGGGCGTGCTCTTTTCGCTAGCAGTATCTTTCTTTCCTGCTTTTTCTTGGTCTGATTGCCTGCTTTGCGGATTCTCAATCGGTGTTTTTCTACTTTTCCGAGAATTGCGGAGATTCTTTTGTGTTGCTCTCGCTGTTTCCGTTTCGGCGGGCTCCTGCTCTGGATGAAGAGAACTTTCTGTATTTTCCGTTATTCCCTGCGTGGAGTTAGGGAAAGATGGATAGCTTTCATTGTCAGCAGTATGAGACTCATCTGCTGTTAATGCCTCCACACGCTGGCTATCGCGTTCTTTTTCATCATGAGAACTAAAAAAGACATCAATGGCCCTGTGTTTATGTTCGGTCTGTTCCTCTGGAAATAAAGATCCCAAACCTCGGCCAAGTACGCTTCGTTTTCCTGCCATTGATCTCTTACCCTTCATTTACCATGCCGCTATCTGATGAATCGTCTTCTGTCTGTGCACCGCGAACTGCTATTTCATACGCTGCCGCCAAGTAGGCAACAGCCCCGGATGATCGTGGATCATAGGTCATCACAGTTTGCTGATAACTTGGTGCTTCTGAAATTCGTACATTGCGGGGGATTTCAGCAGTCAGTGTCTGCTGCGGAAAATGTGACCGCACATCGGCGGCGACTTCCTGCGCGAGATTAGTCCGACGATCAAACATGGTCAACAAAATTGTTGAAATAATTAACTCAGGATTTGCACTGCGGCGAACAAGATCTACCGTATTCATTAATTGAGTTAATCCCTCAAGAGCGTAGTACTCTGTTTGAATCGGAATAAGAACTTCATGTGCCGCAACGAGAGAATTTAAGGTAAGTAATCCTAAGCTGGGTGGGCAGTCAATCAAAACATAATCACATTCGTTATCCTTTAGGTATTCGTTTACTGCTTCCTGTAAACGATATTCCCGACGCTCCTCCATCACCAAAAAAATTTCCGCTGAAGAAACATCAATAGATGAGGGAGCGACCAACAGACCTGAAACATCCGGACATGGCTGAATAACATCAGCTAATGTTTTTTCTCCGGTAATAACATCGTAAACAGAGGGGGTACCACTAGGATGTGATATTCCCAAAGCAGTGGAGGCATTACCTTGTGGATCAGCATCGATAACAAGGACTCGTAATTCTCCTTGTGCTAGGGCTGCTGCAAGATTTACAGTTGACGTTGTTTTTCCAACGCCACCTTTTTGGTTGGCAACCGTTATAACGCGGGTGGTTTTTGGCTGGGGGAACGTCTTATTAGATAACTGACGTAACATTTCTCGATCACGCAGCAACTCTGCCCCTAATGGTGATAAATCATCACTAAATTGCTGCGCGATACCATCGAAGCTCCTGTTATGGCGCGAACTATTACGACCATCCACTGTTGTACTCTCGCCCATGCTCTCTCCTTTAGTTAACGTCATAATCTTATACGAGATTCACAAGGACAGATTTTTCTTCCACACAAGTTCGTTTCACGTGAAACATGTGCGCATGCTCCGTCTACCCCAAGGAATACCGATAGTATTTTATGAAAAAGGAAGATAACAACGCCTATTGGAACCATAGACTAATACGCCACGATTTCGTGTTCCTGGTTTGTTTTTCCACCAAAACACGTATTGCTTATGAAGCACCGCCCTGCCATATATAAGCTCGTTTTTACTGTTAACCATCTTCAACAACACAGCTTTAGCATGTTCTTATCATAAATTGCTACAGACCTAGAATCCTCTTGTTTTGTTTTAGCAGGCATCGCATGGAAAATTCCTCATGTTCTCGCAACGTACACAGGCATCTGTTGTTACATCGCTTGATTTGTCATGCTGTCATGATAGCTAACCAAGAAGCACGTGGATTACATCTGTAAATATTTAGCGCTAAACACTCCTACTATATTTTCCTATAGCCAGAGATTTTGCATAACTAGGCATGGGATAGAGAGCTGGCTGGCACTGTGAAATAGAAGAGTTGTCGCGACAGGGGAGCAATCTAAAAACAGGGCTCTGTTTTCCTTACACTGTTCTAACCCTCATAGTTACATGTAAAGCTGGATAACAAATTTTGCCACCATGTTGTATCAAGAGAATAAATACCAACCCGCACTATGAATGTTTCACGTGAAACATTCATGTTACGAGACTTATATGCGTCAAAACACAGACGTGTTGAAGGAACAAAACAATCTGTCACTGCTTACAAATAGCAAAATCACTCGCAAGACATCATGCACATAGAAACAAGTACACATTATTGTTTCACGTGAAACATCTATAATCACATAGTCACAGGTTCACTATGCATTGGTCTATTAGCGCTTGCTGATCCAGTACTAAGTGCCCACACATTCTATATTGTGCTCAGAACGCAGACTATGAAAGTTCTGTGGAAAACACAGTATTCCTCTATGACTAATCTGCTAGAAATGTGCCGCACACAATTTTATTCCACAAAGGACTGCCTGAAGTTATATCGTGCCACTGGTATATAAAAGCAGAGTGGTATCTTTTCTGTGAATACACATCTTTTACATATAAACAACAGAATAAAACACGGCCAAATCAAGCATTATCACAACAATAACTGTGCCTGTTAACAAGCTCCACCAGACTCTGATCATCGTTTCACGTGAAACATATTTTCAAATAGAGATATGCTGAAGCGATCAGAAAAACAAAGCACGAAAACTTATCAGCTTGAACCTAGCTACTATGTTGTGAATGTGTGTTCAGAACACATGCTGCGCAATGCTAAACAGTTTACATATCCCGATAAGGACTGAATGAAATCTATTGATGAAAATAACCAGTATTAGTCAGAGTCCCACTTTCATCATGTCATGATGAAATCCATGACGAATCACATCGAGCCAGATGCTACTTTCCTAACTTCCACAATCCGCGTCGGTTCTTCTGATCCCCACACAAAAACGTTATGAATATCTACCCACTGTGCATCGTATTGGCGTAATTGTCGATCAGCTTCGTCAATCTCTAGTTCAGCTCGTTCACCTTTCAAAGCAACTAGAGATCCGCCAGGTTTAAGAAGTGGTAGCGTCCAGAGAACAAGTTTCTTTAGTGCAGCAACTGCCCGCGCTGTCACCACATCAACAGCATAGTTTGGCAACAATTCCTCTGCTCGCGAGCGTATCACTCGAACGTTATCAAGCTGAAGCTGCTCCTGAACATATCCTAACCACTGGATACGGCGATCCATTGAATCGATGAGATCGAAGTGGCATTGAGGCAAAACAATAGCTAGAGGAATACCTGGAAATCCTGCACCGGAACCTACATCAGCAATATCACCAGCAGTAGGCAAGAAATCTAGTGGCGCCAGAGAATTGAGGATATGCCGCGTCCAGATCCGATCAAGCTCTCGCGGACCGACAAGCCCTCGTTTCTCTCCCTCTGCTGTCAAAAGATCAGCAAAACGACATAGCTTCTCCCAGGTAGGAACACCAAAATGTTCAGCTCCGCCCTGTGGAGCAACTTCAGAAAACGTCATCTTGCACTACCAATCCCTGACAGCAGACCGGATTTGCTGTTAGTTACTCGTCAGCATCCTCGTCACCAGATTCTGCCGACGGAACAGAATCGACTGAATCCACAGAATCTACTGAATTGGCAGAGTCAGACGATTCGCCAGATTCCACATATTCTGCAGGGCTGTTCTCCGTATCGTCGTATTCTTCATCTAAATCATCGGGAAGCGAGATAACAACATGACGATTTGGCCCTGTTCCCGAAGAGTCAGAAATTAACCCAGCCTTTGCAACTACGTCATGCACAACCTTGCGCTCAAAAGGATTCATGGGCTTCATGGAAACCGGCTCACCCGTCTCCTCAACGTGTTCAATTGCTTCTCTAGCAATTGCCGCAATCTCTTCACGATGCGCTGCCCGATAACCAAGAATGTCGAGCATCAACCGAGAACGCTCTCCGGTTTCTTGCTGAACAACCAAACGAGTGAGCTCCTGAAGCGCGTCAAGGGCTTCACCACGACGCCCGATCAACCGCTTCAACCGTCGATCGCCGCCATCGTCCGAAACAATACCAACTGTTGCGCGGTCTGCTTCCACTCCGATCTCAATATCCCCATCAAGATCGGCAATATCGAGAAGCTCTTCGAGATAATCCGCGGCAATATCGCCTTCTTGATCCAGCTTATTCAGATGCTCTGGTTGCTTACTCATGATCGTCCTTCGAGATGATATAGCTTAAAAATTTCGATTTTTGCGGTTTTGCTGCTGGCGCTTTGCCTTAGCCGCTTTCTTTTCTTTCGAGCGCTGACGTTCAGCAAGCCGACGCTCATACCGTTTCCTCGCACGCTCCGCATCAGTTAATCCGTCAATACCACGAACTTCCTCGTCGCTTTCTTCCGATACAGAATCGTTGTTCTGCTCAAAATCATTCACTGCAAACGGAGAATTCGCCGCTTTTCGTGCCTTCTTTGAACGGGCTTTACCCATCGGCTGTACGCGCTGCCCAGTTTGGAGAGAGGATGCCTCCGCGTCCTCCTCTGGCGGCAAACCTTTTTGAATACGCTTTTCCCGTAACTTTGCTTGACGCTTCTTGTATGCCACTGAACCAGGAGCAGGATTCGTGGTAATAAGCCACGTCTGCTGCCCAATCGTCCAGAAATTACCTGTTAACCAGTAGACCAGTACACCAACTTGGAAGAACGCACCAGAGAAAATGTAGATCAGCGGCATGCCATACAGCATGTACTTCTGCATCTTGTACGCCGGATTACTAGGATCCATAGCGGATTCTGGAAGATTCTTCGTCATGATCTGACGCTGAGTGAAGAACAGCGTAATAATCATCAAAGAAATGAGGATAACTGCAACGACGATAATCCGTGTCGGATGTGGATACCCGTGTGCCGTCCCGATAGCAGAGGACAGTGGCGCACCAAAGAACGTCGAGTGAGCAATATCTGACGCAATGCTCTGCTTAATTGGCCCGATAGCTTGCTTATTGCCAAGAGAAATAGGTAGCACAGAATTCAGCAAACGATACAGCGAGAAGAAAATTGGCATCTGAATCAGTGCCGGTAGACACGAAGCAAAAGGTGAGGTTCCGTGCTCCCGATACAGTGCCATCAGCTCCTCTTGCTGACGCTGCTTCGAAACCTGATCCGTCCGACCCTTGTATTTACGTTGAATCTTCTGAATCTCAGGGTTTAACTCTTGGCCTGCACGGCTCGCTCGAGTTTGCTTGTTGAAAAGAGGGATCGTCAGGGTACGAATAACGATCGTCATGCCAACAATCGACAAAACCCAAGCAGGACCGGATTCTTGTGAGAATCCAATAACGGTGAGGAGTTGATGAACTCCGTACAAAATCCAGGAAATTACCCAAACGATAGGGTAGAGGATCGTATCCACGCTAGTCTGTACTCCTACACTGCCCTGGGAGCATCCGCGCTGTCACACGTGACCGGATGATCAGGACCATTATTGTTCTCCTCATGCGCCCGACGCGCAATCAGTTCCTGATAACCTAACGGCTTCGTGGGCCACGCTCCGCGTTGCGGAACCCAATCCACACCACCCTTCGAAAACGGATTGCATCGAAGGATTCGCCAACCACCTAAAAGTGTACCTTTAATTGCGCCATGAATCTGAATTGCATCCACAACATACTGGGAACATGTTGGTTCGTAGCGACAACGACGGGGGAAAGCAACCGATATTCTGCGTTGATACCACCTGATAGCACCGATAATGCCGCGTGCGAAAAAGTTAGCCACAGATCCCCCATCGCATTAAGCATTTTTCGATGCTGTTTTGTAACTCCGACGAGGATGCCTTAGCCGCTGGGGGAAGCGCACGAATAACAACTCCGGAGATGGACTCTTCCACCAATATTGGAAGGTATCCACGCATGATATGCCGAAGTTGGCGCGCCACCCGATGACGAACGACAGAGTTTCCAACCTTCTTGCTAACAGTGAAGCCGACCTCAAGGTCGGCTTCAGGCTCGTCATTGATATACATGACGAGGAGAGTATCTCCACAGCGCCGCCCGTGACGCATCGTTGTGGTAAAAACTTCTGAACGACGCATCCGGTTGGCCCTAGGTAACAACCAGCTCTCCCGGTTCGTATCTGTTTATGCAGACAGCTTTGCCCGCCCCTTACGGCGACGAGCAGCGAGAACTGCACGACCCGCGCGCGTGGACATACGCTTGCGGAACCCGTGAACCTTGGAACGCCGACGGTTATTCGGCTGGAAGGTACGCTTCGTAGTCATTGGTGACCACCTCTAGTTTCTGACGAATGTTCTTCGGTGCGCTGGTACAGCCCCAGCACACATGCCTACCTGACTCTACTGGAGTTTTTGGCATTCGGTCAATGAAGCATGTCCTCCGGTGATAGATATCTCAAGGCTTCCCGTCGATTATGAACCGTAGAAAAATTGTGACAATTCCAATTATGGCTTCCATCCACATCTGTGTGTAATTCTTTCTTCCCTTGTTTGAGGTGATACCGCGCCAAAAGCGCGAATAAATTACATGAATGTAATATCCACACCTGTGAGAAAGTCTGTGGAAAACTGTGCTGACTCTCCACACTTTTTCCTCTACTATGTTCGTGATATGCGAGAGAATCAGCGAAAGGATCGTCCATGACTGACGAATCGCCCGCCCGGGCAGCCTGGACAGCGGCAATCGAATTGCTTCGCGCACAAGGCCGTCTTTCGGACTCTCAAATAGCTTTTCTCCATCTTGCGCGACCCTTGGCCACGATGGATTCCGTGTTTATGATCGGCGTCGGATCAGACTTTGTTAAAGACTGGATCAACGAAAATGTTGCCGACATTATGCAAAAAACCCTGTCTGAAATCCTCGGTCGTGCCGTTCAGTTAACAATATCTGTGGATACTTCTCTTTCCGAGCAACCCATATCGCAATCCTCTGCGACGCAGCCGCAGTGGATTTCTCCTTCCTCCGCTGGTGAATCTTCCAGCACTCCACAGTCCAATACGCCAGAAACTTCCTCCACAGCCCATATATTTTCGTCTTTTTCCTCAAAGGAACAATTCTCCGACGAACCTAGATATAACGGAGAAGCGATAGATCCGTTCTCATCACAAAGCGTCGTCTCCTCTTCCGTTGCAGATAGCGCTAATGTGCATGAATCGCAGACTGACCGATCCTCATATTCGGCTTATTCTGAATATTCCTCCGACGAGCACTCAGAGGAAACACCGTCTTATCCGTATTCCCATCCGACATCTGTGGAATCCCTACAGCAGTCAGTTACTCACTCACGAGAACACCACCATAAAGAATCCACAACGGAAACATATTCCACAGAAGCATCGCAGAAACCGGAATTTCACCGAACAACCAACACCCTAAATCCACCGCCTCGGGTAGAGAGTAATAAATCTCAGTCGGATGCACATCTCAATCCGCGGTTTACCTTTGAAAACTTTGTTATTGGGGAATCAAACCGATTTGCCCATGCCACAGCACTAGCCGTAGCGGAAGCTCCCGGGTCAACATACAATCCGTTGTTTCTATATTCTGATTCCGGTATGGGTAAAACTCATCTGCTACATGCCATCGGAAATTACTACTTAAATCTCTTCCCTGGTTCAAAAGTGCTGTATGTCAGCTCAGAAGAATTCACAAATATGTTCATTAACGCGATGATGAACAACGAAGGGCATAACTTCAAGAATCGTTTCCGCTCTGTGGATATTTTGTTGATTGACGATATCCAATTCCTCTCGAATAAGGAGGGAACGCTTGAGGAATTCTTCAATACGTTCAACGCGTTAGCAACTGCTAATAAACAGATCGTCATTACTTCTGATGTTGCGCCTCGTCTCCTAGACGGATTTGAAGACAGGATGGTTTCGCGCTTCTCCTCAGGCATTGTGGCAAATATTGATTTACCTAACCTAGAAACACGTATTGCTATTTTGGAGAAGAAGGCCGCCGCTGAAAAATTCGATGTCCCGCGTGACGTTCTCGAATTTATTGCTTCGCGCATCACGACGAATGTGCGGGAAATGGAAGGTTCTCTCCGTCGAGTTGCCGCGTTCGCTGGTCTTTTCCACCAACCTGTTACCTTATCCGTTGCAGAAAACGCCTTAAAGGATATTATTTCTGATAGTTCTTCTATTACGGTTTCTGCCGCTCTTATCATGGCGCAAACAGCGAGCTATTTCAACGTTACAATTGACGACCTAAAATCCCCTGCTCGCACGCGCACCTTAACTCAACCTCGGCACATCGCAATGTATCTGTGCCGAGAGATGACGGATCTGTCGTTACCAAAAATTGCTGAAGTGTTCGATCGTCGCGATCACACAACGGTTTTGAACGCCATCCGAAAAATTGACGGTGTAATGGCAGAAAAACAAACCATTTTCAATCAGGTTACTGAGTTAATGGCGCGCATCAAACAAAGTGCAAAGAAGCAGTCACAGCTTGGCGAAAATTAAGATAAGCGCACACTCACTTCACAAAAGTGATATACGTTCTTGCTTTATTTTATATTCGTTTCTCTTTGGCACATCTAACCAATACGTCAAGATCGCTAAGATCTATACGAAATACCTTGGCATCTTCTGTGAGGTAGATACTCATCGTATATCCGAGAGTGTTGCTCTAATAAACAGCTATGCCCCGCACAGCATCCCGGTATAACTTTTTCCTTTTTATCTTGTTCATTATATGTGTTTTATTGCTGAGTAACTTTTCTTTTTCTGTGGAAAGATCTTTTCTCCTTGTGAACAAATACCATTCAAAAATGTCTCATCCACAAAAAAGACAGCTTATACACAGCAAAGTACACTGTTTTATTCACCTCCGTTTCGGCTTATTCTCAATAAAAAGAACTGTTATCCACGATATCCACATGCCCTATTACAACTACTACTTAAGAATATTCCACGTCATGCTGCCATCGACTGCCGAATTATTGGGAACGAGGTAATCTAATCTGACTAGCTCACATCCAGCTAGCAACATAGAATAAATCTCAGTTACATAAGGAAAGTAGGTCGCGGTGAAACTAAGCGTTGATCATGACGTCTTCGCAGATGCAGTCACGTGGAATGCCCGAACAATTCCAAATCGTCCAGCTATTCCGGTATTAGCTGGAATGAGATTTGTTGCCGAAGAAGACGGGCGAATTTCTCTTGGATCGCGGGATTCGGATGTTACCTCACACATTACATTTGATGGTGACGTTCAAGATCCGGGTGATATTCTCGTCAATGGAAAGTTGCTTGCTGAAATTGCTCGAGCACTACCGAATAACAAGGTTAATTTGACGGTAGATGGCGGAAAACTGGAAATTAAAGCGGGATCAGCACAGTTTTCGATTAAAACGATGGCTCGGGAAGATTATTCGGAACTACCTCAGATGCCACCAGTTATTGGAACAGTAGATGGTGCGGAGTGGGAACGAGCAGTATCCCAAGTCAGTATTGCGGCATCGCACGATGCAACCCTGCCCTTACTTTTGTCGATTTGTATTGAGATTGATGGGGATACCATCTCGTTGATGGCAACAGATCGTTTCCGGTTAACACTGCGAACAATCACATGGGAGCCAAAGGAAAGCGATATTTCCGCACGAATCCTTGTTCCTGCGGCACGATTGCTGGACGTCGCAAAATCATATGCGTCCTCGGGTCGTCTTGAATTATCGCTTGATCAAGAAGGCGGCACGGCAATGTTAGGCATTTCTGCTGCGGGCCGGCAAAACATGATTCAGTTGATAGATGGCGAATATCCGCAGGTAAGAGCGCTTTTTCCGGAAGAGGTTAACGGGAATGTAGTAATGAACCGGACGGAGTTTCTTGATGCGATCAAGCGAGCCCGCCTGGTTGTGGAAAAAGATGCCGCTGTGAAGTGTTCGCTTTCAGAATCATCGGTCACGGTAGAGGCTGGTCATGGTGATAAAGCGCAAGCATCAGAAACGATGGAGGCACAGCTAGAAGGGGAAGATATTACTATCTTCTTCTCACCGGAATACCTCCAAGCGGGGTTTGCCGTCATTGAAGAAGAAAATGTGCGAATCTCGTTTACCACGGCATCGAAGCCAGTGATTATGGTTGGGCAAGATAATGATGGAAAAGTTAACGATTCCTTCAAGCTGTTGCTGATGCCAATTCGTACTTTCGTCTCGTAAGTCTCGTGTATTTAACAGATCTCGCGCTTAACGATTTTCGTTCATATGACGACGTCCTGCTTCATTTTGAGCCGGGCGTCGTCACCTTCGTTGGGGAAAACGGGCAAGGTAAGACGAATCTTGTTGAAGCAATCGCATATCTGGCGACCTTCACTTCACACCGAGTGGTTTCTGATACAGCATTAGTTCGCCAAAGTTGTTCTGCGGGCGTTGTTCGCGCAAAAGTTCGACGGGGGCACTCGGAAACCATTGTTGAAGTGGAAATATATGCTGGGCGAGCAAATAGAGCGAGAATAAATAGGGGCAATGTTCGCCCTGCCGAGGTTTTAGGAATTATCCGTTGCGTGGTTTTTGCTCCAGAAGATATTGATCTGGTTCGAGATGATCCAGCAGGACGAAGAAAATTCCTTGACACGTTGATGGTTCAGTTACGGCCAGGCCTGGCTGCCGTGAAATCGGAATATGACAAAGTATTGCGGCAACGGGGCGCATTACTAAAAACATTGGCGAAAAGTCGTCGGCGGGGAATGATTATTGATTACACGTCACTTGATATTTGGGATCAACAATTGGCGCGGCTTGGGGCACAGATTATCGCTGCCCGCGCGCAAATGATTCACGATTTACGACCTTTTGTTATGGATTATTACACCGACGTTTCTGGTGGTCGGGGTATTGCCCGAATTGATTATGCGGCAAATATTGATAAGCGCCTTGGTCGAGAGTTGCCCGATCCGGCACAGCGAACTGATCCTCAGGTCTGTGCACAACGTGATCTGTATGAGAACGAGCTGACGGATACCGTTTCCGTGGAAAAGAAATTACGAGAATTATTATCCACATGGCATGACGAGGAAATTGCTCGGGGTGTGAATCTCGTCGGCCCGCATCGGGATGATCTGGAATTGACGCTCGGCTCACTACCAGCAAAAGGCTTTGCCTCACACGGAGAATCCTGGTCGTATGCGTTGGCTTTGCGTCTTGGAGCATGGGAATTATTGCGCCGACGAGCCGATGATGAAGACGATGAACCGATATTAATTCTGGATGACGTCTTTGCAGAGCTTGATACGCGCCGCCGAACCCGCCTTGCCGAAATTGTTACCCAAGCGCAGCAAGTTTTTGTTACGGCGGCCGTGGGAGACGATTTACCAGATTTAGGCGGGATAAGATTTCGCGTACATGCTGGTCACGTTGTTCAAGATAGCGATATTTCTACACAAGTGGAAAATGAGGGCACTCGGGAAAGATTCTCCGAACAGGCAGTGACGGAGAAGTGATAAGCAATGAAACCCCCAACATTTTCCCCCTCAGACACTGACGCGCAGCGCGAGCAACCCCGCAATGCCACCGAAAAAAGGCGGCACAACAGGGACAGAGAAGAATTTGGCGATCTTCTTCCGATGAAATGTTTAGCGCGAGTGCGACAAATGGCTGCCGATCATGGATGGGTTCGTCGGCGATTAGAAAGCCAAAAACCCGTGCTACAGATCGAGCATATTAGTGATGTTTTTGTTCCCAGCCCCGGGCAAGAGGTCGGCTCTGGTGCACACCCCTCGCAACGAGATCCGAAGATGCTCAGCGAGATTATGGAAATGGTCCTTTCCTCGCGCGGGTGGTCATCGCAGCTTGAGGTGGGATCTCTGATAAATCGTTGGGAGAGCTTAGTAGGCCCAGCAATCGCACAAAATTGTTGGATCGAAGAATTCTCTGATGACGGCATCCTGACCCTGCGAACACGAACAACCTCGTGGCATACCCAGATTAGAGCGCTACTCGCCATGCTGGATAAAAAGATTGCCACGGAAATCGGGGAAGGCGTGGTCAAAAAGATTGTGGTGAACGGGCCACATGTCCGTTCGTGGAAACACGGACGATATTCTGTGCCTGGGCGAGGACCGCGCGATACATACGACTAAATCCGAAATAAAAAGACCTCGTGTGTGTTTGTGCTGTGGGTGTTGCAACTGCTGTGGTGAAAGTCGAATAGCACCTGAAATTTGGGTAGAATGGTTCGGCACCCTGTTGCCGTAGGTTCCTACACATGCGGGCTTCTCTTCGTTCAGAGCGCTATGCGTGAGCAAAATAGAGATATGTGCCACACTTCTGAGCTCATCTTAGGAGATGGCGATAGATACTTCATGTGATCTTCGGTTGGGGATAACAAGTCAAGGAGATCAGCAAGCGTGGCAGATTTTGAGAACTCAGCGCCCAGTACGCCATCAGCCGGCACGTCGGCATCGGAAGAACCTAAACTCGGAACGGTATCTGCCGATCAAGCATACGATGCGTCGCAAATTACCGTACTTGATGGTTTAGAGGCCGTCCGTAAGCGTCCGGGCATGTACATTGGGTCAACCGGAGAACGAGGATTACACCATCTTGTCTATGAGGTTGTGGATAATTCTGTCGATGAATCGCTTGCTGGGTATTGTGACAACATCATCGTCACCCTGCTAGATAACGGTGGAGTGCGGGTTGAGGATAACGGGCGCGGAATTCCAGTTGATATTCACCCCACTGAAGGGTTGCCTGCGGTTCAAGTTGTTATGACGGTTTTGCACGCCGGCGGCAAGTTCGGAACGGGCTCGTATGCGGTTTCCGGTGGTTTGCATGGCGTGGGCGTCTCCGTCGTAAACGCATTATCCACGCGAATGGATACCATTGTTAAGCGCGACGGCTTTGTCTGGCGGATTTCGTATGAGAACGGCGTCCCCGTCAGCCCTCTAGAAAAAGGCGAAGCCACCGAAGAAAACGGAACAACTCAGACTTTCTGGGCTAATCCCGAGATCTTTGAGACGGTGGAGTATGACTTTGAAACCCTGCGCCATCGCTTGCAGCAGATGGCATTTTTGAACAAGGGTCTGCGGATTACCTTGGTTGATGAACGTCAAGGTGCTGTTGGCGAAGGGGAAGAAGTTACTGGCTCGGAAACGACGAAGCCTGGTAAGCGCGAGGTCAGCTACCGTTATGAGGGCGGCTTGCAAGATTATGTGCGCCACCTGGTGAAAACCCGCAAAGCTGATCCGTTACACGACGAGCCGATCTATTTCGAAGCAGAATCGAACGACGAACAGAACAAGATCTCCGTGGAAGTCGCGATGCAATGGACGTCGGCATATTCAGAAACGCTGCACACCTTTGCCAATACGATCAACACCACCGAGGGCGGAACGCATGAAGAAGGTTTCCGCACAGCTCTGACCTCCGTCATTAACAAATATGCTCGCGATAAAAACATCTTGAAAGATAAAGATCCAAATCTTTCTGGTGAGGATATTCGCGAAGGGTTGACGGTTGTGCTCTCGGTCAAACTTGGAGAGCCACAGTTTGAGGGGCAGACGAAAACAAAACTTGGCAACACCGAGGCTCGCACCTATGTTCAGCAGCAGACCTATGCACAGCTAACAGACTGGTTAGATATGCATCCCTCGGAGGCGCGCGACGTAATCCGCAAAGCAATGCAGGCATACTCTGCTCGTCTTGCCGCGCGAAAAGCCCGCGAAGCAACGCGCCGCAAATCTGTGCTGGAATCTGCAGCAATGCCAGGAAAATTGAAGGACTGCACCTCACGTGATCCCCGCGAATGTGAAATTTTCATTGTAGAGGGTGACTCGGCTGGTGGCTCTGCCGTTAATGGTCGAGATCCGCATAATCAAGCCATTATGCCGATTCGAGGCAAGATTTTGAATGTCGAAAAGGCGCGGTTGGATCGCGCACTCTCCTCAGATACTATTCAGAACCTCATCACTGCGTTTGGAACTGGCGTGGGCGAGGATTTCGACATCGAGAAACTGCGCTATCACAAGATTGTTTTCATGGCCGACGCTGATGTGGATGGTCAGCATATCGCAACCTTGTTGTTGACTTTGGTGTATCGGTATATGCGTCCTTTGGTAGAAGGTGGGTACATATATCTGGCAATGCCACCGCTATATCGCATTAAATGGACGAATTCCGCGCACGAATACGTGTTCTCTGATGAACAGCGCGACGACGCATTAGCGGCGGGATTGGAAGCTGGAAAGACTTTGCCAAAAGCTGAAGGGCAGGGCATCCAGCGATATAAAGGTTTGGGTGAAATGAATGATTCTGAATTGTGGGATACCACTATGAACCCACAAACTCGGATTCTTAAACGAGTCACCATCGGGGAAGCGGCTGCAACGGATGAAGCCTTTTCCATTCTCATGGGCGAAGACGTTTCGGAACGTCGCTCTTTTATTCAGCGCAACGCTCGAGACGTGCGATTCCTCGACATCTAAAGCAGCTAAGGGACGATCGTGAACGAAAAGACAACACCAGAAAACTCAAACAGTATTCACGGCGCTATCAAAGAGGTTGATCTCCAGCGCGAAATGGAGACGTCCTACCTCGACTATGCGATGTCAGTGATTGTGGGGCGTGCGCTCCCGGATGTGCGCGACGGGATGAAACCCGTCCACCGTCGCGTCATCTATGCGATGTGGGATGGCGGATATCGGCCGGATTCATCCTTCTCAAAGTCAGTGAAAATCGTTGGCGACGTGATGGGAAACTATCACCCGCACGGTGATGCGGCAATCTATGACACGATGGTGCGCCTCGTCCAGCCGTGGAATATGCGTTACCCCCTTGTTGCTGGGCAGGGAAACTTTGGTACGGCTGGTGATCTTGGGGCGGCAGCGCCACGATACACCGAAGCGCGCATGGCACCATTAGCCGTCGAAATGATTCGTGATATTCACGAAGATACAGTTGATTTTCAGCCAAATTTTGATGGTTCTGTCAAAGAGCCGGTGGTGTTGCCAGCACGAATTCCTAACCTGTTGATTAACGGGTCAGAGGGCATTGCTGTGGGTATGGCAACCCGAATCCCGCCACATAATCTACGCGAAGTTATCTCCGGTGCGCAGTGGTACCTAGAAAATCCAGATGTTTCCCGTGAGGTATTGCTAGAAGAGCTGATGAAGCGCATCTCTGGCCCGGATTTCCCCACGGGCGCAGTCATCCTTGGTTCAAAAGGAATCGAGGATATGTATCGCACTGGTCATGGCTCAATTGTGCAGCGGGCAGTCGTTGATATTGAAGAAATCAACGGACGCCAATGCTTGGTGGTGACGGATCTGCCCTTCCAGGTTAATCCAGATCGGCTCCTGGATAAGATGGTTGAGGGGATTAAGGACGGTCGATTGCCGGGTATCGCTGATATTCGCGATGAATCCTCCGGTCGTGCCGGTCAGCGTATCGTCATTGTTCTCAAGCGCGATGCGGTACCGAAAGTTGTCCTCAATAACCTGTTTAAGCACACCCAAATGCAGAACAACTTTCCGGCAAATATGCTCGCTTTGGTTGACGGTGTGCCGCGAACACTATCCCTAGATGGATTTATTCATCATTGGGTGCAACATCAAATTGAAGTCATTCGTCGTCGTACTGAATATCGGTTACGTAAGACGGAAGAGCGCCTCATGATTTTGGAGGGCCTCGTTCGAGCCTTAGATATGCTTGATGAGGTCATTGCGTTGATTCGCCGCTCTCCAACAGCGAATGAAGCCCGTTTGGGATTGATTGATCTGCTAGACATCAACGAAATCCAGGCAGATCATATTCTGGCAATGCAGTTACGTCGGTTAGCCGCGCTGGAACGCCAAAAGATCATTGACGAACGGGAAGAAAAGATCGCGTTGTGCCGGGATTATCGAGATATTCTGGCAAAGCCGGAGCGGCAACGAGCGATTATTTCTGAAGAGCTACAGGAAATCGTGGATCGTCACGGGGATGATCGCCGTACTGTTATTTTGCCGTTTGACGGGGAAATGAGCGAGGAAGACCTCATTCCTGAGGAAGACGTCGTCGTTACCCTCACCCGCTCTGGATTCATAAAGCGCACCAAGGTTTCGGAGTACCGTGCTCAACGACGCGGTGGAAAGGGCGTGAAGGGGGCAACCTTGCGCAGCGATGACGTGGTAGAACACATGGGCATCGCCTCCACGCATGATTGGCATTTATTCTTCACGAACCTTGGTCGGGTGTATCGGGTAAAGGGTTACGAGATTCCAGAAGGATCGCGGGAATCGAAAGGGCAACACGTTGCGAATGTGTTGGCCTTGCAGCCCGGAGAACAGATTGCGTCGGCCATTACGTTGCGATCTTATGATCAGGCGCAGTATCTGGTGTTGGCGACGGAAGATGGCCTTGTTAAGAAGAGTCCTCTCGCTGACTACGATTCATCTCGCACGGGCGGGTTGATTGCGATTAAACTGCGGGAACGCTCGGACGGTTCTTCCGATCAACTGGTATCGGCTCGATTGGTTGATGATGTTGACGACATCCTCTTAGTCTCTAAGAAAGGTCAATCCCTGCGGTTCACAGCAACCGATTCAGCTTTGCGCCCGATGGGACGCGGTACCTCGGGTGTGACCGGAATGAAGTTCCGTGCCGGTGATAGTTTGCTGAGCATGGTGGTTATTCCGGCAGGAGCAGACGCAGAAGTCTTTGTGGTTACTGCTGGTGGTTTTGCGAAGCGCACGAAGGTTTCTGAATACCGTGTGCAGGGTCGTGGTGGCCTGGGCATTAAGGTGGCAAATTTGGTCGAGGAGCGCGGTGATTTGATCGCAGCGCTGATTACTCAGCCAAATGATGAGGTTATTGTCATCATGCAAAACGGGAAAGTCGTCCGTTCTGCGGTTGCCGAGGTTAATCTCACGGGGCGTAATACTCAGGGTGTGACCTTCGTTAAGCCAGATTCGGATGATCGGGTAATTGCAGTTGCCCCGCACTTTGAAGAAAAAGACGAAGAATCTGATGAAGCAGATGATGCCGAACAGGTTGAGCAGAGTGCTGACGTGGAATCTGAATCAGAAAACAGTGAACAACCATCTGAGCAAAATGCGGAGCAGGCAACATCTCCTGTTGGAGAAGAATGAGACAAACAATGAGTGGGTAGCTGCCATGTGTGGCTACCCACTCACATAGGAGACGAAAAGATATAGGGAACCCAAGGGAAATCAGATAAGATCACCCGCAGGAACCATCATGTGACGATGTAAACAAGGTAGCATCGTCGTGAACGAACCAAATAACGGAGAACGCGATGAGTAATACCAGCACTGCTTTTGAGGACACGCAAAACGAAGAGCCGGAAGTTGCTCCTGCTCGCCAGGACGTCGGTATTCGTCGTGTGCGAATGACTATTTCGCGAGTTGATCCTTGGTCAGCATTGAAGCTGTCGTTCTTACTATCCGTTGGAATCGGCATCATGATCGTGATTGCAACCATCGTTTTGTGGTTTGTTTTGGATTCAATGCATGTCTGGGCGCGCATCGATGATTTATTGGTGACTCTGAATTCTAAGGATCTTCTTGAGCTGGGTCAGTTCATGGAATTTGGTCGCGTGGTTTCTTTTGCCGTGGTGGTGGGAGTTATTGAGATTGTGCTGTTCACCGCTTTAGGTGGCGTGCTCGCCTTGCTGTACAACGTCGTTTCCATGCTGGTTGGTGGTTTATATATCACAGTGACGGATGAATAAGCTCACGAAAAACGTCATCTTATCCGGTGAAAATGTGATGTGCATTGCTTGGTGATTATGTGGTTTGAATGTTCCTGGCAAGATGCGTTAATCTGAACCAGCATTGAGAATGCATCCGGGCGTATAGCTCAGTCGGTTAGAGCGCCACACTGATAATGTGGAGGTCGGTGGTTCGAGTCCACCTACGCCCACGGAAGATCGGAGGGTGAGATGGTGAAGAAACTTTTCATCACGCTCCTTGCCCTTGCCGGTGGTTATGGTTTATTCCTGGCCATTATGGATCGGCATCAGCGTCACGTGGTTTGGCATGAGGTCACAGATTCAGTCGATCATTCCTGAGGGCTTTTCCGAGCAGCTTGTTGTTGCGATCTCGGGGCTATGGCGCAATTGGTAGCGCACCTGCTTTGCAAGCAGGGGGTTACGGGTTCGAGTCCCGTTAGCTCCACTACACATCCCGTGTTTTTCCGGTTTGACCAGGGAAGATACGGGATTTTTTGTTACCCTCTAAAAACTCTATTCCCCCATAGTTTCCGGGTTATAGGACAAAATGTGTTGCTATTTTTCGGGTTTTTCGTTGTGTTGATGCGCGAAAGTGGGGGTTTTAGTTGGTTGTAGTCAACTAATTGGTCGGACAAATTGTGTTGCTTTTGTCGGGATTTTTTGGCGTTATTGCGGGGGAAACTGGGTGTTGTAGTTGGTGTGTTTTAGGGGTTTGGCACTCTGTTATGAATGACGAGTGTTAAGTGCCCGGGGTGCGG
>NZ_JBKIWR010000016.1:0-59301 GCF_046599595.1 Trueperella sp. LYQ143
CGATGGTACTGCACCCGCGAGGGTGTGGGAGAGTAGGACACCGCCGTCACACAACCACATAACAACACATAGGCGCGAAGAGAAAAAACACTTCTCTCCGCGCCTAACACACACCCAAAAACACACATAATAACTTCCAATACCTAAAAGAAGAAAGAAAGGGCTCGTTGGCTCGCTCTACACGGTTCAACCCCTACACTGCTGATATTTCAGGTAATAACGCTCAAACGTACGAAGATCTGCGACCGAGCTACCCACGTGAGAAACTTGCTTGCTTAAACATAACTCAGGGTCAGACCATCGCAGATATCGGAGCAGGTACTGGAAAACTCACCCAACAACTGCGTACTTTCAGCGATAACGTCTGGGCTGTTGAACCGTCCGAACAGATGCGAGAACACCTGAAAACCCTGTTCCTGCCCACACAGCAGAGTCATTGCCTCGCAGGTCGCGCTGAGCAGCTCCCTTTTCCAGATGAGTCTATCGACGTTATTACCTACGGCCAGTGTTGGCATTGGCTGGATGAAATACGTGCCAGTGCTGAAGCTGCGCGGGTATGCCGTGTCGGTGCGCGTATCGCAATTATTGGTAACTACTTAGATATTCGCCACGATTGGGTACACCGCCTGAGTCGCATCATGCGTTCCGGGGATATTCGTCGTGCAACTGAAGCGCCAGATTTACGTGTTCCTGGTCATCACGGTCATATGGAATATATGTTTTCTGAGCCGTCCCTAGAGTACTGCGAGTGGACGGATCAGATTACCGCCCATGACGTTTTTCTCTTAACGACGACTCGCGCCTCATGGATCTTAGCAGACACGGTGCAGCGCGAACGCACGCAGGAAAATCTGCAGTGGTATTTGTACGATCATCTGGGGTATCGCCCTGATGACGTCATCGACTTACCGTATCGCATGTTTATGTGGGTAGCTATTCGCAATGATTGTTCGTGGACACCGGCCCACGAACGACTTATTAAACGCTGAATAGCTCATCTTTCATTGCAGGTACACGGTTACGCTCCGCTGTATAAGACAGATAACTCTATATATGTATTCCGCATTAGAATAGGGAGGAAAACGCATATATAGAAAGAAGGTCCTCTCGTGCCTCAGCTTCGCTCAGCAACGTCAACCCACGGTCGTAATATGGCGGGTGCGCGGGCATTGTGGCGCGCGACGGGAATGACGTCGGAAGATTTTGGTAAACCCATCATTGCCGTGGTGAATTCCTTTACTCAGTTTGTCCCTGGGCATGTTCATCTACGCGATATGGGGCAACTGGTTATTCGCGCAATAGAAGCAGCAGGGGGAATCGGCAAAGAATTTAATACCATTGCGGTGGATGACGGAATCGCGATGGGGCATTCTGGCATGCTTTATTCGCTTCCTTCGCGCGAAATCATCGCAGATTCCGTGGAATATATGGTCAATGCCCACTGTGCTGACGCAATGGTATGTATCTCGAATTGCGACAAAATTACTCCTGGGATGTTGATGGCGTCTTTGCGACTAAATATTCCGACGGTGTTCGTCTCCGGCGGGCCGATGGAATCTGGTGCAGCTATTGAGGGCGTCGTCAATCACCGCACAAATCTGGTGGACGCAATTGCTGAATCTGCTGACGATAGCGTTAGTGACGCTGATCTAGCGTTGATTGAGGAACATGCCTGCCCGACGTGTGGTTCGTGTTCAGGGATGTTTACGGCTAATTCAATGAACTGTTTGACAGAAGCCCTGGGATTATCCTTACCCGGAAACGGGACGACGTTAGCTACTGCTGCGAAACGTCGGGATCTATTTCTTGAGGCGGGTAGGCTTATTGTTGATTTGTGCCGTCGCTACTATGAAGATGACGATGAATCCGTATTACCCCGATCGGTAGCCTCGCCTGCTGCGTTTCGTAATGCGATGACGATGGATATTGCTATGGGCGGGTCAACGAATACGGTATTGCATATCCTTGCGGCTGCTTACGAAGGGGAAGTGGATTTCAGTATTTCAGATATAGATGCGTTGAGCCGGCAAACGCCCTGTTTATCGAAGGTTGCCCCGAACTCAACGACGTATCACATGGAAGATTTCCACCGTGCTGGTGGTATTCCGGCAATCCTTGGAGAGCTCTATCGAGGCGGATTGCTCAATCCGCACGTTCATGCTGTGCATGCCCCTGATTTAGAGAGCTGGCTGAATACCTGGGATATTCGCAGTGAGCATCCGGATCAGCGCGCGCGTGATCTCTATTTGGTGGCACCGGGTGGGCAGCGCACCACACAGGCATTCTCACAAGAGTGCTGGTACGAAACCCACGATGTTGATTCCGTGCAGGGGTGCATACGAGATATTGACCATGCATATACGAAAGACGGCGGCTTGTGCGTCCTGTATGGAAATTTAGCGGAGGATGGTGCAGTAATTAAAACTGCTGGTATTGACGAATCTCTCTTCCGCTTTGTTGGTCCTGCTCGAGTGGTGGATTCGCAGGAAGCAGCAATTGAGATGATTTTAGGTAAAAAGGTACAACCAGGGGACGTCGTTGTTATCCGCTATGAAGGGCCGCGAGGCGGGCCAGGTATGCAAGAAATGCTTTACCCTACGTCGTTCCTGAAAGGCCTTGGCCTGGGTAAGGTCTGTGCGTTGATTACGGATGGGCGTTTTTCTGGGGGCACATCGGGAATCTCTATCGGGCATATTTCACCGGAGGCAGCTTCTGGTGGTGCTATTGGTCTGGTACGAGACGGAGATAGGATCATTATTGATGTAACCCGACGCGAGTTGCGCCTTGATATTAGTGATGAGGAGTTAAACGCTCGTCGAGAAATGAAAGGCAATCTTCCGTGGCGTCCTGATGAACCGCGAGAACGGGAAGTATCGCGTGCACTGCGTGCCTATGCGTCGATGGCTAGCTCTGCCTCAACAGGTGGCGTTCGCGTTCTGCCGGAAGAAAGGCAGTAAGAACGCAATCATAGAGATCTCTTCCTGATAGACAAGGACAGATTGGGCGCTAGTCCTAGATCGGCAAAAAATATTCTGGCATATCGGGCAGAGTCAGCTAAATCACGGTGGAAAATGGCTATCGGATGTCGTGTTAAGCGGGCAGACGTAGCACAATAGTGGACCGTGAATAATGGGAAGATACCTGCTGACGTTGACCGTCTCGATGCGTATGCGTTGAGCCATCTTGATCTTGTGGAGAAATCTCAGGTTGTCCTGAGGCTAGGAAAGACCTTACTTTCCTGCGGTGCTGGAGCATATCGAGTGAAGTCTGCGATGTCTCGGGCAGCCCGGGCAGTGGGGTTGTCGCGGCACGAGTCGCATGTCTCGCTTATGGAGATTATTACTACCTCCTGGCAAGGGCATAACTATCGAACTGAAGTAGTGGAAATTCGCTCAATCGGAGTGAATGTTGACAAGCTCGATCAGCTCATGGCGTTATGTATCCGGCTCCATCACGATATGACTGTTGCAGAGTTAAATGCAGCATTGGATGAAATTGATAAGCGTACACGCCATTATCCGATCTGGGCGAGCGTACTTGCCTCAGCTATTGCTTGTGCGGCGTTCTCGTTCCTGAACTCTGGGCGATTGGTCGAATGTGCGACGGTATTTGTCGCGGCTGGCGCGGGGCAATGGATTCGTCGTCTGTTGCTGGGGCGCAAGGTGACGCATTTTGCCGTGTGGATTACCTGCGCGGCTGCTTCGACGTTGTTGTACATCGGTATTATTGCAGGAGCGACACACTTTGGCGTGATCTCGGGGGCGCATCATGCGGGGGTTATTTCGGCGATCCTGTATCTTATTCCGGGATTCCCGCTGACTACTGCGATCCTTGATTTCGTTCGAATGGATTTCTGGTCGGCACTTACCCGTATGAACTATTGCTTGATGGTCATCGGATCGGCTGGTTTATCAGTATGGATGGTTTCGCACTTCTTGGGATGGCCGGTAGAAGGCCCCGCTCCGGAACCGTTGAATTATTGGGTGCTTTTCGCGTTGCGAATCGTGACCAGCTTTGCGGCTGCCTATGGATTCGCGGTGCTATTCAATGCGCCGTGGAAAGTTGCTGCTGCGGGCGGTGCGATTGGAGCTTTCGTCAATACAGGGCGTTTAGTTTTACAAGGTCATGACATGTCCTGGCAGCTAGCTGTAGGTATGGCAGCCTTTGTGGCTGGATGTTTGGCAACACTTGTGGCCTCCCGAACCATGCATTCGCGGGTGTCGCTATCGGTTCCTGCAGTTGTCATCATGATTCCGGGTGTGCCGTTCTATCGGGCGCTTGTGGCTTTGAACGAAGGGGATTTCTTCTCAGCATTAGGTCCGATTTCTGAAGTCTTTTTCGTCGTCATGTCGATTGGTTTTGGTCTGGCGGTTGCTCGAATCGTCACTGATCCAGGCTGGTTATTTGATTCCGAAACTGCGGTGCTGCCTGATGATCTCGATAAGACGGCGCGCGCAGCGCATTATTAAAACTTGCTGATCGTCAGAATGTGCGGGCTGTTACTACGGTAACAGCCCGCACATGTCATATCTGGAGGGAGGGGGGAAACGAGGGGAAAGCGAAACCTCTGGGAGCTAGATCGGGTTAGCGAGTTGTGGCGTCTTTTCTCCGTTATAGAACCGCAGTAACATGCGCCGTGCGGGTGTCTCTAGCAATCGCGCCAATGTGTGTTCCGCGTTTGGAATATGCAGAACACTAGAACACAAGAGCTGAGGGAACACCGATAACACATGCCAAGGCAGCACAAGTAAGCAAGATAAGACGAGAGATGACTGGGCAGAAGAGAGTGAAAATAGGGGATACAAAAAGGAAGATGCAAGAGGCGAAAGGAATTCAGGTAGGGCATACGTAGGTCGAGATTTCTGAAAGGCAAAACAGCGAGCTTTGAAACAAAAAGAATGTCGAAGAACGCAAAATCATCCTCAGCTTGGTCCTCCGCTGCTGCGATACACCAGGAAAGGCAAACACCGTGCTATTCATGTCCATACTCTTAGCAGGTTCGAAAGAAAGCGGGATCAGATTGAAAAGCGTAAAGAGGAAAACAGAAAGTGGGCTGGCAACAATTGCCAGCCCACCTATTTCTATGCCGTAGATAGGATTAGAAGAATCCGCCGAGAGAGCCAAGGATTTGACCGCAGAAGATCTTGGCGATCATTGCAACGGGATAGACCATGGCATAGCCCAACGCGACGCGAGGATCCGCATTGGTGCGGTCGTTAGCGAAGGCCAAGACAGCAGGTTGCGTCTGTGCGCCACCGATAAGGCCGGCTAGGCGCGTACCACCCATCTTGACGATATACCGCATGGAGAAATACAAGCCGCCGCCGACAATCGAGGTAATGATCGCTCCGAGTAGGAGGATTTTTGCCCATGACCCGCCAGTGAAAGCAGTTGATATTTGCGACCCTGCAGTGGTTCCGGCGTATGCCAAAAAGACGAGAAGACCAAATTCTGCGAGAACCTGGCAGGCGGTGTACGGCAAGGCGGTGACGATGCGCCCGATACGACCAATACGACCCATGATTAACCCGACAATAAGGGTGCCGGCTGCAGAACCAATGGAGAATGTTAACCCAGAGGGGGTGAGGATTTTCCATTCGCCGATAATGATACCGAGAGCCATACCAATGCCCAGAGCTACTGGGTTGATGTCATACATACCTTTAGAGGAATCGCCAAAATAATGCGAGATCTCTTTCATCTTTCCGATGGGTGCGACGACGCGAACGCGGTCGCCTAGTTGCAGTACAACTTCGGGTTGGGCCAGCATATCCGTGTCACCACGTCGGATACGAGACATAGAGCCGCCAAACTTGCCTTCCAGATCGACCTGTTCCACCGTCTTTCCCGCGATCTTGGGATCAGAGACGGTAATGCGTCGGAAATCAAGGTAGCGACGATCCGCCATGAGGGAATGTGAGGATCCGTGCCCGAGGTGAGCAATAACGCGATCGACTTGTTCACGAGTACCGACCACGGTAATTAGATCGTCATGCAGAAGCTGCTCTTCTTCTTCGGGAATCCAGATTGGCCCGACTTCTCCTCGGCGAATTCGCGAGAAATGCACGCCATCGCCTACGAGTTCGAGAATGTCGGCGAGACGTGGGCTATCCTGGCGCTCCACTCGGACGGTGCGATTGATAATCGGAGAGGGGGTGTCCTTATCTGTACGGCGCTTCGATAAGGCGAGCATCGTCCAGCCAAGCATGCCGATTACTCCGAACAGATAAGCGATTGCATATCCCACGGTTGCGGTTGCTGGATCACCAGAGGCCTGGCCAGCGGCCGATAGGGTCGGTGTATTGGTGATGGCTCCGGCGAAAGTTCCCGCGATAAGCGCCCAATCCATGCCGAGCCAACGCCCAATGACGGCGGCAGCGACTGCTGCCAGCGCGAACATAACCAGCATGAGTACCAGCGGACCGAATGAGGATTTCAGGGTGTGGAAGAAGTTTCGCCCAGAGTTGATTCCAATAGCGAATGCAAACAATGCGAGCCCGAGGATACCGAGATCATGATTGATGTGGAGCTCATATCCGGCAGCTAATCCCCAGGCAGTAATCGCGATGGCGAAAAAGAGAACGGCTGCGGCTCCGAGAGAGATTCCGCGAATACGGATGTGGGCGAAGAGCATTCCTACTCCCACGAGAAGGAAAAGCAAGAGGACTTGATTGTGGGAGAGAGCAGAGAAGATGAAAGACAAAAGGAACTCCTGGTTAGATTTGACTTTGCAGATGCTGCTTCAGCGTCATCGTTGAGCACTACACGAGTACTAACTTAGATGGTCGATATGGCGAGATTGTGGCCCTAAGGTCATAGCTCACCTCATCAGAGCGTATGTTGTGCGGAATGGTGGGGCGAGAGAATGGCGTAAAAACACAATTTTTCTCTAGTAATGCTACGGATGCACAGTGATCGGTAAAACGAGCGGGATATATAGGTTGGAGAAAATGCATCCATGATGTGAGATATCGGGAAGTATTTTTGGTGTGCTGACGGGTGTGCATTAGCCTAGTGGCATGGCTAATCGTCGTTCCATTATTCTCGTAGTAGTCCAGCGCACCTGCAGGTAACGCTGTTCTGCGGTGCGCCCCTCGATAACCGAGGGGTTTTTTCATGTCAGTGATGATATGAAAAAGAAACGAACGGTGAGAAAACGGAAACGTCGAAGAGCATGGGACACATCCGAGGAGGAGAAATGGCTAAAGTGCCTACACCGCCTGCTACACGTGAGCCAGCGGCGGCTGTGAGTCGAGAACGCATGACGGGTGCTCGTGCAGTTATTCGTTCATTGGAAGAACTCGGGGTTCGGGACGTCTTTGGTCTGCCGGGTGGGGCAGCATTGCCGCTTTACGATGCGATCTTTGAATCGACGAAGATCCGGCACATTCTCGTTCGGCACGAGCAGGGGGCTGGGCATGCGGCCGAGGGCTTAGCAGTATCGACTGGTCGCGTTGGGGTATGTATGGCAACCTCAGGACCGGGGGCATCGAATCTGGTTACTGCACTCTTGGATGCCAATTTGGATTCGGTTCCAATCGTGGCAATCACTGGCCAGGTGGGGGCGTCCTTGATCGGGACGGACGCTTTCCAAGAGGCCGATATTATTGGGGCAACTCTACCGCTGGTAAAGCACTCATTCTTAATTACCGACGCGAATGAGATTCCGGCGCGTCTGGCGGAGGCATTTCATTTAGCGGCTACGGGGCGTCCGGGGCCGGTGCTTGTGGACGTGACGAAGAGTGCACAAACCGAAGAATGTGAGTTTATCTGGCCGCCTCGGTTGGATTTACCTGGTTATAGCCCGCAGGCGAAACCTAATCAGCGGATGGTCCGGGAAGCGGCGAGAATCATTTCCCAAGCACGCAAGCCTGTGTTGTATGTGGGTGGCGGGGTCGTTCGGGCGCGTGCTCATAAGGAACTAGCAGAACTTGTTGATCTGACCAATATTCCGGTTGTGACGACCTTGAATGCTCGGGGAGCTTTCCCAGATTCGGATAAGCGCCATTTGGGTATGCCGGGTATGCATGGCACAGTTCCTGCGGTTGCGGCTATGCAAAAAGCCGATTTGCTTATTACCTTGGGCGCTCGTTTTGATGACCGAGTGACGGGAGTGCTATCCCATTTCGCTCCTGAAGCGCAGGTCATTCATGCAGATATTGATCCGGCAGAAATTGGGAAAAATCGAGCGGTTGATGTCGCTCTGCTAGGTGATGTGCGCGCTAGTCTTAGCGCCTTGAATCACGCGTTGCCGGAGGCATACGACCAGTATGGGCAGGCGAATCATGATGCCTGGTGGGAGTTCTTGAACAGGTTACGGGCAACCTATCCGGTGGGGTATGAAGAGCCGGATGACGGCTTGCTTTCGCCGCAGTACGTCATTTCCCGCTTGGGGGCTCTCGCTCCGGACGCTATCTTCACCACAGGTGTGGGTCAGCATCAGATGTGGGCACAACAGTTCATTCCGTGGTCTTTCCCTGGGCAGCTTGTTACCTCGTGTGGAGCTGGCACGATGGGGTTTGGGGTTCCGGCTGCAATGGGAGCGCAGGTAGGTAATCCGGATTCGGTAGTGTGGTGTATCGACGGAGATGGCTCATTCCAGATGACGAACCAGGAGCTGGCGACCTGCCGGTTGAACGATATTCCCATCAAAGTGGCTATCATGAATAATTCCTCGCTGGGGATGGTGCGTCAGTGGCAAAATCTGTTCTTCGATAAGCGTTTCTCGCATACGGATCTGAATACTGGGCACGGGACGAAACGAATCCCAGATTTCAGCAAACTCGCACAAGCATACGATTGTGCTGCGATTGTCGTTGACAATGCTGCCGACGTCGATGCGGCGATTACTCAAGCTATGCAGATTAATGACCGTCCGGTGGTTGTGGAGTTCGTTGTTTCCCCGGATGCGATGGTCTGGCCGATGGTTCCAGCAGGGGTATCTAATGATGATATTCTCTACGCTCGCGATTTACGGCCGGTGCAAGAAGAGGAGGAACAGGCATGATCTCACATCGTCGCACGTTATCAGTGCTGGTGGAGAATAAACCTGGGGTGCTTGCCCGAGTGTCTGGCTTGTTTGCGCGACGGGCATTCAACATTCATTCTTTGGCTGTTGGGCCGACGGAGGATCCAGATTTATCGCGTATCACGCTCGTCGTCGATGCGAATAGCGCTCCGCTTGAACAAGTGACTAAGCAGCTCAATAAGCTCGTTAACGTCATCAAAATTGTGGAATTGGAAGACGAGCAATCAGTTTTGCGCGAGCTTATGCTCGTCAAAGTACGGGTAGATGACAGCTTGCGGGCAAATGTTATCAATGTGGTGGATCTCTTCCGTGCGCATATCGTTGATGTGGTTCCGGGAGCGCTGACGATTGAGGCAACTGGTTCACAACAGAAAACGAAAGCCTTGCTCGCGGCCTTAGAACCGTATGGCGTAACGGAGATTGTGCAATCTGGGGCGGTGGCGATCGGGCGTGGGAGCGGATCAATGAGTGAATCCGTGGCTCGTGAACGCCGGATGATCCGGCAAGCTGAAGCAAACCCGTCGGATTTTGGGAAATAACATAAAATCACTAGCAGACGTGCAGAGATAAAGTGCCGTAGTTGAAGGAGAAAAACGTGGCAGAGATTGTGTACGACGACGATGCAGATTTGAGCATTATTCAGTCGAAGAAGGTTGCCGTCATCGGGTATGGATCGCAGGGGCATGCCCATGCACTGAACCTTCGGGACTCCGGGGTTGATGTTGTAGTGGGTTTGCGTCCGGGCTCAAAATCCGAACAGAAAGCACGCGAGCAGGGGCTGAATGTTGCAACGATTGAAGAGGCTACCCAGGTGGCCGATGTCGTCATGATTTTGGCTCCCGATCAGCACCAGCGCACGATTTATGCGGAGCAGATCGCACCGCATTTGAAGCCAGACGCGGCACTGTTCTTTGCGCACGGCTTTAATATTCGATTTGGTTACATTACTCCGGATGCGGGTCACGACGTGTGTATGGTTGCTCCTAAAGGTCCGGGGCATATTGTGCGCCGTCAATATGAGGACGGGCGCGGGGTGCCCGATATTGTTGCGGTAGAGCAGGACGCTTCTGGGCAGGCTTGGGATTTGGCTTTATCGTATGCCAAAGCGATTGGCGGTACCCGAGCTGGAGTCATTAAGACGACGTTCGCTGAAGAGACGGAGACGGATCTTTTCGGTGAGCAAGCAGTACTGTGTGGAGGCGTTTCGCAGCTTATTCAGTATGGTTTTGAGGTGCTGACGGAAGCTGGCTACCAGCCGGAGATTGCCTATTTTGAGGTGCTCCACGAGATGAAGCTCATCGTTGATCTTATCAATGAGGGAGGGCTGACCAAGCAACGTTGGTCGATCTCTGATACGGCAGAATACGGTGACTACGTCTCTGGCCCGCGAGTGATTAATGAGCAGGTCAAGGAGAATATGAAGCAGGTGTTAGCCGATATTCAGGACGGATCGTTCGCTGCGCGGTTCATCGCCGATCAAGATAACGGCGCGGTGGAGTTTGCACAGCTACGCGCTCGCGGTGAAGGTCATCCGATTGAGAAGGTCGGTGGAAAGTTGCGCAAGATGTTTGCCTGGCAGCAGATTGACTCGGACTATACGGACGGTTCTGCAGCGCGCTAAGCGATGTTTTCCGCTTTTCCAAAGACCAATGGGGAAAGGCAGCGCCGAGATTGTGTGTTACCGGCCAGCGGACGCAGCGAAATATTGCTGAGGCGGCTGGCCGGATATAACGTCTCTAGATGCGCGCAGAAGGGAAACGCCGAGAATCGATCGGTTTAGCTGTGCTGAAAACTGCCAGATGGTGAGGTGCACAGGTAGATTGCTGGTTGTGGATGTTAGCCAGCAACCATCGTCATTGGCTAGTAGCTAATGGCTTATCAGAGTAATAACTCGTGATCTTGTAGTGCTTGTGGGTAGTTTGCTGGCTACTCACGAGTACTGCCGGGTGGGGCAACAGCTAATAGCTACCAGCCATCGGCGCTACAGTTGGAAGCTGGAGAGGCGATGCTTGGCGCTTGCCAGCAGTGATATTCCACAGAGGCACCTTGCAATAACGAAGTAAAAACGTCAAAAACCAAAGCGGCCTTCGCGTCATCAGCGAGGGTCGCTTTTATCTCCCCGGAGCTGCACATTTGTCTTTATACTGGTAGCGGGTGCGAACGATGAGGTTCGCTCACGTCGCCTTAACCGTCGGTGCCAGCCGCGTGTATGAGGTGTACGGGCAAGATCGTGGCATATGGAGAAATAATGGTTTCTTTCCGAGTCGAAGAGGATCTCATTGGGTCGCGTGAAATTCCTGCGGATGCGTATTACGGAGTCCATACTCTGCGCGCAGTAGAAAATTTCCCGATTTCTGGGGTGCGGATCAGCGATGTTCCGGAGTTTATTCGGGGCATGGTGCAGGTCAAGAAGGCAGAAGCCTTAGCGAATCGCGATAAGCGAGTATTATCGGGGCGCATTGCTGAGGCGATCGTGGCTGCCTGCGACAAAATCTTAGATGAGGGCGTGGGGATGGATCAGTTCCCCGTAGACGTTTTCCAAGGCGGTGCGGGTACGTCCGTCAATATGAATACGAATGAAGTAGTGGCGAATCTGGCCTTAGAGATCCTGGGAGAGGAAAAAGGCCGGTACGACATTATTCATCCCAACGATCACGTGAATAAATCACAGTCCACCAATGATGCGTACCCGACAGGCTTTCGGGTGGCGCTCTACCGCATGATTGAGGGATTGATCGCAGAGATTGAGCGATTGGCGGGGGCGTTCGACGTCATTGCCAAAAAGAATGCAAAAGTGTTGAAGATGGGCCGCACGCAGTTACAAGATGCGGTTCCGATGACTGTCGGGCAGGAGTTTGCGGCTTTCCGGATTTTGTTGGACGAGGAAGTGCGCTATTTACAGCACACTATGGAGCTGTTACTGGAAGTGAATCTGGGGGCAACCGCGATCGGAACGCGGCTCAATACCCCGCAGGGGTTCCAGGAGGTCGTCGTGCGGCGGTTGGCTGAGGTGACGGGCCTGCCGGTGAAACCAGCGACGAATCTGATTGAAGCGACGATGGATACGGGCGCGTATGTGGCTATTTCGGGAGCGTTTAAGCGTCTTGCTGCGAAGTTGTCAATGATTTGCAACGATCTGCGTCTGTTATCTTCCGGGCCGCGAGCCGGGCTGAATGAAATTAATCTGCCGCAAATGCAGGCGGGATCGTCAATTATGCCAGCGAAGGTCAACCCTGTTATTCCCGAGGTCGTCAACCAGGTGTGTTTTAAAGTTATTGGCAATGACGTGACGGTCACGATGGCTTCGGAAGCTGGTCAACTTCAATTGAATGTTATGGAACCAGTGATCGGTCAGGCTTTGTTTGAGGACATCATGTTGATGGAAAACGCCTGCCGAGTATTGCGGGAGCGATGTGTGGATGGCATCACCGTCAACGAAGAGGTATGCCGGAATTTCGTTATGAATTCCATCGGAATTGTCACGTATCTCAACGATATTATTGGGCACCACCAGGGCGATCTGATCGGCAAAGAAGCAGCCCGCACGGGGCGGAGTGTGCGCGATCTTGTTTTGGAGCGTGGATTAATGACGGAAAGTGAGCTGGATCGGGCCTTGTCGGTAGAAAACCTGATGGAGCCTGAGTATATGGGGATGATTTACGACGATTAAGCCTAGGGGTGCGAAGCCTTGCGGCTAATACTGTGGTGAAAACAGGCGTATTCGTCGGGTGCCAGCGTGCGTTACCCCGTGGTGTGTTGCCTGGATTGAGTTAGTTACCTGCGCGGTGCGCGCTTTGTAGGTATTTGCCAGTGGGGGATTGGTCGTATCGGCTCATTGGGTGCGCCGGTCGGTGCTAGCTAAATCATGTAGGTGTTTGCGGTATGTGCGCATGGAGCGCCTAGTGCACGGTTGGAATTCCCAGGTGCGCGGCTTTATCGGGTGTATGAGCCTATCGCCCGTTCCGTGCGCGCAGATACGGGATCAGGGCAGGAATAGCCGGGGTTCACAGTGTGAAAAGTTCCTACAATGTGTGCTTTGAGGCAGTACACTCGCTGCCATGAGTGTGCAATTGGCAGTGATCCCGGGGGATGGGATTGGTCCCGAAGTTGTGGCTGAAGGGCTGAAAGTACTTGAGGCGGTCAGCGCTGGCAGCGAATTACAATACGATATTGCACATTATGATCTCGGTGCCGAGCGCTATCATCGCACAGGTGAGGTCCTTACAGATGAGGAGCTAGCACAACTAGCTACCAAGGATGCGATTTTGCTCGGTGCAGTGGGCGATCCATCGATGCCTTCAGGGGTTTTGGAACGTGGGTTATTGCTGGAGCTCCGTTTTGCGTTTGACCAATACGTCAATATGCGCCCGGCGAAGTATTATCCGGGAACGCCATGCCCGTTAGCGCGCCCAGGTGAGATTGACTTTGTGGTTGTTCGGGAGGGGACCGAGGGGCTCTATTGTGGAAACGGTGGGGCCGTGCGGGTTGATACTCCGCATGAGATAGCAACTGAGGTATCTGTTAATACGGCTTTCGGGGTGGAACGTGTGGTGCGTTTTGCTTTTGAGCAGGCCTCTCGGCGCCGTCAGCGAGTAACTTTAGTGCACAAGCATAATGTTCTCGTCCATGCTGGCCATCTTTGGCGGCGTATTTTTGAACGGGTAGCGCAGGAATATCCTGAGGTGGCGACGGATTATTTGCACGTGGATGCGGCAACGATTTTTCTGGTTACCGATCCCGGGCGGTTCGATGTGATCGTGACGGATAACCTCTTTGGTGATATTTTGACTGACGAAGCCGGTGCGATTACTGGGGGTATTGGCTTGGCGGCTTCCGGGAATATCAATCCAGAGCGGGAGTTTCCGTCGATGTTTGAGCCGGTACATGGTTCTGCTCCGGATATTGCTGGACGCCAGATTGCTGACCCGACGGCAACGATCTTGTCTGTGGCGATGATGGTGGATTTCTTAGGCTATGGCCAGTTGGCGTCTCGGATACGCCAAGCTGTTGATATGGATATGGCGTGGCGGGCGCGTAGCGTGGCGTCCGGCCAGGTAGTACAGCGATCAACGAGCGACATCGGAGATGCTATCGTTGACCTACTTTCGAGTGCTCGGTAGCGGCAGAGAGGGAAGAAAATGACGCGACAGCCCACGCAGTTGGATCGTTTAGCCAGTGAAGCATGCCCGTCGGCAGCAGAGCTTGCGGGTACCTTTGCCCGTCAGCCTCATCCGCATCTGCGCTCGGATGAGGAATACCAGCGGATTATGGCGAATCTGCGCTTCGGGGTGGATTTTACGGATTATATGGCCCATGCGACGTGGACCCGAGATAACGGGTGGCATAATTGCGTTATTGAGCCCTATGGTCCGTTGAGCGTCGATCCGGCTGGAGCAGTGTTGCATTACGGGCAGGAAGTGTTTGAGGGCTTAAAGGCGTATCGGCATGAGGATGGGTCGATATGGACGTTCCGCCCAGGGTACAACTCGGCTCGGCTCAATATGTCGAATCGCCGGTTAGCGATCCCAGATTTGCCGCGTGAGCTGTTCCATGCCTCGATTGTGGATCTCGTGCGCGCTGATGCGCGGTGGGTGCCTGATGCGCCAGGTAGTTCGCTGTATTTGCGTCCGTTTATTTTTGCTTCGGAGTCCTTTTTGGGAGTGCGGGCTTCTACGCGGTATGAGTATCTAGTGATTGCTTCGCCGTCGGGGGCGTATTTTGCCAATGGTCTAACGCCGATCCAGGTGTGGGTGGAGCGTGATTACCATCGGGCTGGTCCAGGGGGAATGGGCGATGTGAAGACGGGAGGCAATTATGCCGCTTCACTGTTGCCGAAGGTTGAGGCGTCGCAGCGGGGTTTCGACGAGGTGTTATTCCTGGACGCGGCGACGAACACCAACCTTGACGAGCTCGGCGGAATGAATGTTTTTGTGGTGATGTCTGACGGTTCGGTGTGTACTCCGGAACTTACTGGGACGATTCTGCCGGGTGGAACTCGGTCGGCTATTTTGCAGTTCCTCGAAGAGCAATCAGTGGTTGTGCGTGAGGAGGCGATACCATTGCATGGTTTGTTACGCGGTATCGAGTCGGGTGAGGTAGCGGAGATGTTTGCCTGTGGGACGGCCGCCGTGGTGACGCCGATTGGCCGGTTAACAGGGACGGATTTCGATGTGGATGTGCCGGTTGGTCCGCGAACGCAGGAGATTTACGAGGAGCTGACGGCGATCCAATTGGGGCGTCGGGAGGATCGTTTTGGCTGGCTCTATCAGCTTGTGGAGGTGCCCACTCGGTGATTCGGGGCTGAGGTCCTATCCAAAGGCGTGAGGAGGAGCATGTCGGCCCTTAAATCGGATTTATCCTCCAAAATTGCGTGTGAGGATAGTCAATAAACTCATATTTGACTGTGTTAATTTCTAGAATGGATGGCGTAGTCGAGATTCCTCGTAAGGAGAGCATCCGTGACAAACGCAGTCGATCTTTGTCCCGAGTGGAAAGATTTTGCCGAAGGTCAATGGACGTCAACGATTGACGTTCGCGATTTTATTCAGAAGAACTACACCCCCTACGAAGGCGATGATTCCTTCCTAGCTGGGCCCACTGAAAAGACGCTACGTGTGTGGGATCACCTAGAGAAGAATTATCTTTCAGTGGAGCGCAAGCAGCGCGTATATGACGTTGATACCGAGATTCCGGCTGACGTCGATGCCTTTGGTCCAGGGTTTATCTCCGATGATGACAACGTCATTGTTGGTTTGCAGACGGACGTGCCGCTTAAGCGCGCCATGATGCCTAACGGTGGCTGGCGCATGGTGGAAACCGCGTTGCGTGAAGCCGGTAAAGAGCCAAATGAAGACGTGAAGAAGATCTTCACTCGCTACCGCAAGACCCATAACGAAGGGGTCTTTGATATTTACACCCCGCGTATCCGTGCTGCTCGTTCCTCGCATATCATCACGGGCTTGCCAGATGCCTATGGTCGCGGTCGAATTATTGGTGATTATCGTCGCGTCGCTCTCTATGGTGTGGATCGTCTGATTGAGGAAAAGCAGGCCGATAAGGATCGCTTTGTCGATCAGCCTTTCAGTGCTGAATGGGCACGTAACCGCGAAGAGATCGCCGAGCAGGTTAAGGCGCTGCAGAAGCTCAAGGTTATGGCGGCCTCCTATGGTTTTGATATTTCCAAGCCGGCTGCCACCGCGAAAGAAGCCGTGCAGTGGACCTACTTCGGCTACTTAGGATCAGTCAAATCTCAAGATGGTGCGGCTATGTCTATTGGCCGTCTGTCTGGATTCTTTGACGTGTACTTTGAACGCGATCTGAAGGCCGGTTTGATTACGGAAACTGATGCGCAGGAGATTATCGACGCGCTCGTTATCAAGCTGCGTATTGTGCGCTTCTTGCGTACCGAAGCCTACGATCAGATCTTCTCAGGTGATCCGTACTGGGCGACGTGGTCAGATGGCGGTTTCGGGCAGGATGGTCGTCCGTTGGTAACGAAGACGTCTTTCCGACTACTGCAGACCTTAATCAATCTCGGTCCGGCACCCGAACCAAATATCACGATTTTCTGGTCGGAGCATCTGCCGGAAGGCTACAAGCGTTTCTGCGCTAAGGTGTCGATTGAAACCTCGTCGATTCAGTATGAAGCTGATCGTCAGATCGTGGATCACTGGGGCGATGACGCGGCAATTGCTTGCTGTGTTTCGCCAATGCGCGTCGGGAAGCAAATGCAGTTCTTTGGTGCGCGAGTCAACGCGGCTAAGTCCTTGCTGTACGCCATTAACGGCGGGCGTGACGAAATGACGGGCAAGCAGGTTGTGCCTGGTCATGAGCCGATTGCAGGCGACGGTCCACTCGACTTCGATGAAGTGTGGGAAAAGTATGAAGATATGCTCACCTGGGTTGTTGAGACTTACGTTGAAGCACTGAATATCATTCACTACTGCCACGATAAGTACGCCTATGAGGCAATGGAAATGGCTCTGCACGACTCCGATATTGTGCGCACGATGGGCTGCGGTATTGCTGGTCTATCAATCGTGGCGGATTCGTTGTCGGCTATTAAGTATGCGAAAGTCACTCCGGTTCGTGACGAGACGGGTCTTGTCGTTGATTACATTACGGAAGGTGATTTCCCGCGCTACGGTAACGACGATGATCGCGCAGACGATATTGCCGCAACTATTGTTCATACCGTGATGGCGAAGATCAAGGCGATCCCGATGTATCGTGACGCTATCCCGACTCAATCAGTGTTGACGATTACCTCGAACGTCGTCTACGGCAAGGCAACAGGCTCCTTCCCTTCGGGGCACCGTGCGGGAACTCCGTTCGCTCCGGGTGCTAACCCAGAAAACGGGATGGATACCCACGGAATGTTGGCATCGATGCTTTCCGTGGCAAAACTTGACTACAACGACGCCCTTGACGGCATTTCGTTGACCAACACCATTGTTCCTTCGTCTCTTGGTCGCACTCGGGACGAACAGATTGATAATCTCGTCGGCATTATGGATGCCGGTTTCATCAAGCAAGGCTGAGGCACTGCTCGGTTCTCGGCATATCAGGTAAAACAAGGAGAAAAACCATGGCAAAGACATTCGAAGAGCGCCTCGCCTCGATGAAGGCTCAGCGTCAGTGCAACGGTGGTGTGCAGGGTCTGTACCACGCGAACATCAACGTGCTGAACCGTGAGACGCTGGAAGACGCGATGGAGAATCCGGATAAGTACCCGCAGCTTACGGTGCGTGTTTCCGGATACGCAGTGAACTTCGTGCGGCTGACCCGTGAGCAGCAACTTGATGTGCTCTCGCGTACCTTCCACGAGGGAATGTAAGGGTAACTTTTCGTCACGACGATAAGCTCGGGCGCCCGGGAATGACTCGGGCGCCCGTTGTTTTCCTGGTCTATCCAGGTGCGTGTAATACCGCGTAATTTTCACTACACCAGCTATGACGGTAGCGCTCACTTAGCTCACTTAATACGCTATTGAGCGAGTGAAATAAGGAGAAAGATGGCAGCGTCATTCGATGCTCGCAGTTATTTAACAGGTGAAGGCTCAACGGGGGAGTACCGTCCTGCTCCCTTAGAAGAGGAGATTCCTCGGCTATCCGGCGCAGGTATCAGCGGAATCGCGAGTGCTGGTTCGATGACACATGAGGAACACATCCGAGCGGTGCGTTCGGGCGAGTTAGGGTCAGTACACTCCTGGGAATTAGTTACCGCAGTGGATGGCCCCGGAACGCGGTTAACGGTGTTCCTCTCAGGATGCCCCTTGCGCTGCCTGTACTGCCACAATCCCGATACGTTGAAAATGCGTGACGGGAATCCCGTCATGGCTTCTGATCTGCTCGCGCGAATCCTGCGCTATCGAGCAATTTTTAAGGTATCCCATGGTGGAGTGACTTTCTCTGGGGGAGAACCGCTCATGCAGCCGGCATTCCTAGCCCGTATGTTGCGCAAATGCCATGAGGCTGGCGTCCACACCGCTATTGATACCTCAGGTTTCCTCGGTCATGCATTGAGTGATGAGATGATGGATAACCTCGATCTTGTGTTATTAGACGTTAAGAGCGGGATCTCAGAAACCTATCAACGCACCACTGGCCGTGACCTCGCACCTACCTTACGTTTCGGTCAACGTCTAAGCGATGCTGGAAAAGAGATTTGGATTCGCTTCGTTGTTGTTCCGGGATTGACGGACGCGCCAGAGAACGTCAACGCGGTGGCAGATATTGTGGCGAAATGGTCCACGGTTTCCCGTGTAGAAGTCCTGCCATTCCATCAGATGGCCCGCGATAAGTGGGAGACGCTAGGCCTGGAGTATCAGCTTAATGACGTCACGCCACCTTCGGCCGAACATACCGAGAATATTCGAGATGTATTCCGAGCGCGAGGATTGACGGTCTACTGAGGGTCAATCCTCGCGCAAGGCGATTCGGATTGCGCGTGCCCGTGCCCGCCTTGCTGTGATGATTGGGCATTTTGGCAGAAAGCGGCGTAAGCACCAAGAAAGGCAGCGCAGGTGAGCCGAAATGCCCCGCCACAGAGAGCTAAAGAAAACGCCAGTATAGGTGGCATTAGGCGGGCGTCGGGCGCGCTCCAAAAATTGCTGTTCCAACGCGCACGAGCGTTGATCCAGCAGCAATAGCCACATCTAGATCCTGCGTCATTCCCATAGAGATCACGTCAGCATGGGAAAGCCCAGGTAAACTACGAATCTCCGCGCTGAGCTGGCGAGTTAGGTCAAAACTTGCGCGGATGACTGCGCGTTCTGTGCTATGAGCGCCAATAGTCATCACCCCGTCAATACGAACAAGATCAATATGACTAATTCGTCGGGCTATATCGTAGGCCTCATCCGGAGCACACCCACTTTGCCCCACAGCATTCGCAGAATTGATCTGCAATAGGATCGGAAATGGGCCATCGGCTAGCCCCTCTTTAATCCGAGCTTCTTGGCGGCGGGCAATACGTTCGGCTTGCTGTAAAGAATCTACGGTGTCAATCCGGTGGGCGTTATCCATTGCGGCGCGCAACTTATTGGATTGAACCGGACCAATAACACAATGCTTTGCTGGCGCATTCGCCTCTTTGAGCGCTGGAGCAACAGTACATAGCTGTTGGACGATATTGTGCCCAAATAGCTGCTCCCCAGTGCTGGCAGCGGCCAAAATAGCAGCCAAAGGTTGATACTTGACGGCAAGCATAAGATCGACCTGCTCACCCGTTCGCCCGGCCTCACGCTGAGCCTGACGGATTTGGGCATGAACATGGCTAAGCCGTTCAGTGATGTCTTGCGCGCTAAGCATTGACGTACTTTCTTCCATAAAGACGATAAAAGTGGGCTGTGCGTACACGGCGTTGAAAATGCGGTGTAAGAATAACTCGCAGGCTACCTACTGCCTAGCTTACTCGCTACCGTGGGCCAACCCGAATAATCTCAATGACTGGCTGTTCGGCTGCATCACTGGCATCGAGATCGACAATAGCCCAGATAGCCCACGTCATCTCCGCCTCGTGTTGCTCATCGCCATCATTTAATACTTGAATGACGAGCCAGGCTCGACCCGCCTTATGGCTCTCAACGAGAGCGCAGGCGCGGTCCTCGGCAAGCCCAGCGGCCAATAAATCGGCATAAGAGGGGTCAGTGAGCACAGAGAAGAACCGATCAGAGCGCGAATCAGTATCTGTACCAATATGCTCATAATCGTCAAAGAACGGGTCAATGGCGGCTTCCCATCGCTGCGCGTCCCATCCGCAAGCACCATCCCACTGGGCAAGGCGTTCGTATTGCTCGTACTCTAAAGCCTCAACGCGACGGAACATAGCATTGCGCACGGCGCGCTTGAAGGCGTGCTGGTTGCGAGTTATCAGCAGATGCCCGTCGGCCTCGGCACCGAAAGCAATATCTGCACCAGTTTCCACGTCAGTATTACCCTCGTCAGCCTGCATGTATGTGCCATTGGCGAGGGCATTCCATTCATCAAGTAATGATGAATCGATTGCACGTACCAGGTTACCTAGCCAGGTAATGATGTCGCTCAGCTCTGGCGTGCGCATATTTATCGGGATCATTTGCCGCATGGCTCGGTAACAATCAGTGAGGTAGCGTAAAACCACCCCTTCGGAACGGTTCAGATCAAAACGAGAGATGAGATCGGAGAAAGACATGGCTTCTTCGATCATCATGCGAACGACGGATTTCGGGGATAGCTCGTGATCGCGCACCCACGGGTTTGCTTGCGCATAGATCTCCAGGGCCGGCGTCAGTACCTCCGCGAGAGGCTGTGGCCAGCTAATTTCATCAGCGCGGGCCATTCGCTCGTAATAATCCACCCCTTCAACTTTGAGCTGCTGGATCAGTTTGCCACGTTCGTGCTTTTGCTGTGCGATAAGTAACGGCATTGGGTTCTCTTGTACCGCTTCAACGACGGAAACAATATCGAGAGCATACTCGCTAGATTCGGGATCAATCAGATCGAAAGCAGCGAAAGCGAAAGGAGCGAGAGGCGAGTTGAGAGCAAAATCCTCGGGGACGTCCTTCGTGAATTCGATAGCTGGTTCGTCAGGGTGGGTCCGCCGCCAGTTTCGATCATGATGGACGATCACTTCACCCGTGCGCAGAGAAGAATAAATATCTATTGCTTGCCGGATAAATGGATTACGAGCAGACTTTGGATGGTGATTATCTGTTAATAGCGAGATGATGGCAGGGATTGGATCGGGGCGCTGGAGCAGATTGAGAATCATCGCATGGGAAAGCCGGAACTGAGACGTGAGAGTTTCCGGTTCGGCGGCACGCAATCGGTCAAATGTTTTCTCAGACCAGCTTATTCCGTCAGGAGCTTTGACTCGCTGTACTCGTTTTTGCCGTAGCGGATCGTCGCCAGCTTTGCGGAGCCGACGGGCGTTCTCGATCTCATGTTCGGGAGCCATGACGACGACATAGCCGATGGTGTCGAATCCGGCGCGGCCAGCACGACCCGCAATTTGGTGGAATTCCCGAGCGCCAAGTGTGCGCATCTGAGTGCCGTCAAATTTCACTAGCGATGTGATGAGCACAGTTCGGATGGGGACGTTGATGCCGACCCCGAGAGTGTCAGTGCCGCAGATGACAACTAAGAGTCCGGCTTGCGCTAGGCGTTCAACGAGACGCCGATAGCGGGGGAGAAGCCCTGCATGGTGTACGCCAATACCATTGCGCAACAGTTTTGATAGCGTCTTGCCGAATCCAGTGGAGAACTGGAAGTCACCGATAGCAGCGCGCAGGCGCTCGCGGTGATCGCTGGAGATAAAGGAAAAGGATTGGAGGCTCTGAGCTTGGGCAACGGCGTCACGTTGTGAGAAATGAACGACGTAGACGGGTGCCATGTGGGTAGTGACGAGCTCATGAATGTACTCTGCGATGGGCTCGGTGCAGTAGCTGAAATGAAGTGGAACGGGGCGAATAGCGTCATCGATAACACTTACTGTTCGCCCACTTCGTCTGTTCAGATCAGTAACAAAAAATGAGGTATCGCCGAGGGTGGCAGACAGTAAAACGAACTGGGTGGCTGTGAGCTCTAACAAGGGAATCTGCCAGGCCCAGCCGCGCTCAGGCTCGGCATAAAAATGGAATTCGTCCATGATGACAAGGCCAATATCTGCCTGTGTGCCGTGGCGGAGCGCAGTGTTTGCCAGAATTTCCGCAGTGGCACAGATTATGGGTGCTTGCGGATTGATGGAGGTATCGCCGGTAATCATTCCGACGTTGTGTGCTCCGAACTGCGCAATGAGCTCAAAAAACTTCTCCGAGACAAGGGCCTTTAATGGCGCCGTATAGTATGCGGTTTGGCCGGTAGCCAGCGCAGTGAAAAGCCCCTGCATAGCGATAAGGGATTTCCCTGATCCGGTCGGAGTGGCGACGATAACGTGATCCCCGCTGACGATGCTCAACAGTGCCTCGCTTTGATGTGAGTACATCTGTTTGCCGGTATCGGTGAACCACTGCGTGAATGTGTCGTAAATGGCTTCTGGTGGCGGGGTGAGGCCATATTCGTCTTCGAGGGCATCAAGCAGGCGGTTGAGCGCATGAGTGTGTGATAGCTGGGGATGTGCTGGTTGAGTATTTGGCGCTTGGGTATCGGACGTCGTCACAGTAATAGATTCCTCGTAATGCAGATATGAAATGTAGAGCTAGATTTTCTCAGACGAGGGCGACGGAGGGCTCTCAATGAGTGGCGGCTGGGTGGAAAGGTGTGGGTTGTGTGTGGGCTGGTCGGGTTTCTGGTGATGAGAAGCGAGATAGCTATCAGGTGTATGCGACTGTTCATGTTGGGTAATGCTATGACGGGCAGAGGTAGCATGGCGGCGTGTTCGTCGGTGAGTAAATAATTGCCAGAGAAGAGATACCAGTAAACATAGTGCTAATAATGCGAAGATGAGGCGTTCCGTGGCGTTGGCGCGAAATGCAAGAAAGCCGCATAAGATGGCGAGGAAAACCAGGAGCGGATGAAATGTTGAGCCCCAGATTCGGTGCACTGTTTTACCTCCTGGACGTGTGTAAATCCTACTGTGTATAAGCCTTCGCGCTCGGCTGTAGCTGACGTGGTTATGCCGGAGGGCATATCTGCGCAGAATATTGGCTGACGTTCCTCCCGCTGTATAGACCTTACCTCATGATGTTCGGGTGAAAGGCACTTAGTGAGACAGAAAAGCAGGCGTAATGGAAAGCTGCATGCTTCCCATTACGCCTGTTTGCGTGTTTGCGGTATCGATCTAAATGGCTAATTGAAATGGACGGTGAAGTTGCTAGCGTTGGAGCTCTTTGCCAGGGATTGACATGAGCTGCTGACGGCGTCGTCCATGTGGAGGAAGCCTCCGCCAAGGCTAACTTTTTGCCCTACAGAAAATATTTTATCTCCCGAGATGAGCTTTCCGTTTTCGGTGCGAGTATCGTCGCTAGGAAAAATAGGAATGGTTAATCCGCCGTCTTTGTTAATGACGATGAGGCAGCCATCGAGAACCTTGAGTGTTCCTTCTAATAGTGCGCCGTCACCAACGCCTTGATATGAGCCTGCATACGTTGAGATAGCAGTATCAGTGATCGTTTGGCTTTCAACGCCCTCTTTTATGGGATCAGATGTAGCGCTGGCGTTAGGATCTCCAGATTCTGACTGCGTTGGCGATGGGGCTGGTGTTTGCGAGGCTGAGGTAGGTGTAGTGGGTGTTTCGTTCCCTTCGGAATGTGAGCAGCCCGCTATCTGGAGGCATACGGTAATGGTGCAAAGAATTGTCAATACGCGTTTCATTGGCTGTTAAGACTTCCTAACGCAAAACCTATCTTGGAGTAAACCGAGAAGTTGTTATTTCCTCCTTTATGGATTCCAACGGCGTTTGTTCCGGAGAACGGTGAGTTCTGGTAAAAAGAACACGAGTGTTTGGAATCTTTGGATTTGTGGTGTGAATGTTTCGCACTAAGCGTCGCTAGTGTCTGATATTGCCCCGACAATATCAAAAACGACGGTTAGGGAACTAAGGATTTCTGTTTCCGGTGACTCGGCGGTAATGGAATGTATCCGAGAATCAAGAATGTGCTGCAAATCTTGTCGTATTGGGGAATCATGTGCAATGTTGATATGGAGCGTCCCCGTCTGTATGTCAGTATAGAATCCCATAACTCCTGGGGTGTTATCTAATGTTTCAGCAACTTCGTTCCATACGATCTGCGAGATCACCTCAGAGGGATCACCTGTCGGACTAATGCGGTGAGCTAGTTCTGTTAAAGGTTGTGAGTTACTACTTTCTGACGTAGGAGTGGGAGCAGAAACACTCGCGTTAGCGGTAGATACTAAGGCAGCAGTGGCGGTAAGGCAGGCGAATGCGATGAGGCTTGTGAGCCGTTTCTTTCGTATAACGTGCAGAGTCATCGTAGTGCTCCCCTCTATTCTTACACATACCTCCCATAAGATGTGTGATTAGAATCATATTAGAATCGTTGCAATATGGTCAATAGATAATTTGCAAACTATACATTTTAATGGTAATGACGATTGTTTTAGTTTTAGGGCATGTCTAGGTGGGGAGCGTCCCTGTGGGTGTGGTGAGAAGCGTGCTGAAGCGGCTCGACGCCGTAGTAGTTCTTCGTTTATCATGCTGATTCCTTAAGACTGGTAAGTACGCGGCTGATTGCTGTGCGTGCCGCAACCTGGCATTGCGCCCGATAGTCCTTATCGGTGTTCAACCGTTGGCGGTGTTCGGTTTCGCGTTTATCTGTTAGCCGTTGGCGGGTTTGCATGTTGAGGATTTCATTTCTACGGAGGGCACTCCTTGAGGTGTCCTCCGTAGGAGAGAGGAGGCTATTAGTCAGTTCCGCATGGTCTGACCTGCGCGAATACCTACCCCAGATAACCGAGTGAGGTGAGATCTTGGATAGTCGTTGCGCTGTGCGTACTTTGCGCATAGCGCGGAGCTCTTCAATCGTTGCGCGTGCTTTGCGGATCAGGTCGATAAGGGCGCGTTTGGATACCTCGATAAAGGATGGGGTGGGCTTGCCGTGAATGATTCCGCCACGAACCCACCGGATCAGCCCTAATTCTTCTAATCTGTTTAGTGCGTGTCTGGTCCAGCGTTCCGATAGCGCGGTGACATCGGCTACCTGCGTAGCGGTAACTAGGGCGCGCCCCGAATAATCGTTAACCAGATCAGATAACCCGCGTAGTACGAGACGGACCGCCGGAATCTCGCTAGTCAGTTCACCCCATCCAGCACGCGATAGCGAACGTAATAGCGAGGGCAAGGGTGCTCGAGCGTTAAGCGTCGTGCTACTCACCGCTATCACCGTCGATACTGGCGATAAATCTACCGGCAATAAAGCCAAGTAGGAACACTAAGACGCTGAGAACGGTGGCTATCTCGCTCGATGTACTGTTAAACGCCAGCCCGATACACGCGCCAATAGCAACGGAGATAACGAACACCAGGATTAGGAAGATGACCAGTACCCAATTCACTTTATACATAGCTAGCCCTCCGTGGTTGCGGAAGTCTAGGAACGTCAACCCCGATAGCTGATAGGCGCTGTAAATCCTCAACGGTCCATTTACGACGCCCATGCATTCGCGCGTAGAACGTCCCGCGCTCCATGCCTAAACGCTTCGCAAGATAAGCGCTAGAAACACCTGTATTACGCATATATCGCTTAACGGCAAGATAAACAAAGTCTGAGTAATTATTCATGCGCAAATACTATCTCGGAGAGGATGGAATTATTACGAACTGTAATTTATGGGTGTGTCGTATTTGCTAATCGTCAAATAATGTTTATGAAATATTGCAACGATTTGTAATAATTGGCTAAACTCGTGTTATGAGCATGCATAGTCTTGAAGTTTCTGAATTAGATAGACCGCTATATGTTTCGCAATTGGTTGCGGCTAATGTGCGCGCCGAAGCGGCTCGGCGGTTGTTGACGCAAGGTGATCTAGCGAGAGCGCTAGGAGTGACCCAGGGCGCGATTTCTATGAAGTGGACGGGACGTAGGGCATGGAAGCTCGATGACCTTGGACCGCTTTCAGAATTGTTCGATATTCCGTTATCTCAGTTCTTTATCTCAGATATGAATAAAGACGCCCGAACTCGTCGAGCGTCTCATCTGTACACCGCCTGGGACTCGAACCCAGAACCCTCTGATTAAGAGTCAGATGCTCTGCCAGTTGAGCTAGCGGTGCGCAACGAAAAATTACTTTAGTGTGCGCAGGTGGCAAAGGCAAGTTATTTTCGTGCTAAGGGCTGTGACTTCATGCACAAGCTACTATTGTCTGGCTATGCGTCAATGGTAGGCGGGGCGTGAGCTGCTGGTGAAGCTCGGGCGTAGAGCGGAAATATATCTGCGTCCGAGGTTTGCCTCAGGTAGCTTGCACGAGAATTAATCGTAAAACCTGCGACAGGTACAGACTCTAGATAATCACTACCGGCAACAGGGCTAGCAGTAGCAAAGCGCGAAGAGGAAATCTTGTGCGTTACATCTGAAAGCGTCAGTGTGCGTCACTGCTTCTTACTACTGAAGATTCTTCGTGATCTGCCGTTCAGATTATTCAAGCACCTGCACGGTCCGCACAAAATCCACTAGAGTTGGGGCTGTGGCTCAACCGAAAGTTTTTCTAGCGACGTCTCGCGAGCTTCCGCAGCTCGACCAGGACGAAAAAGATCTCCCTGACGCCCTTCGCGATCGAGGGATTGAACCCCGTGTTGCGGTATGGAATGATCCCAGTGTGGATTGGGGCGAGGCAGATCTCGTCGTTGTTCGATCAGTGCGCGATTATGCGAAGTATCCAGATAAATTCCGGCAGTGGGCACGTTCCATCCCGCGGATTGCCAATTCGGCTGACACGATGAGCTGGAATATGGATAAGCACTACATGCAAGCCCTTGCTCGTCATGGATTGCCAATTATTCCGACGATGTGGCTAGAACCAGAGCAAAATCTATCCAAACAGCAGATTCATTCGCGTTTTCCTGCTAACGGGGATTTTGTTATCAAACCAGCGATTTCTTCTGGCGGGCGTGGTACTGGGCGTTACACCGCTACCGACGTGTCATCGCGAAGTGAAGCGATTGCTCATGCGCAGTATGAACTCAACGCTGGGCGATCCGTGATGGTTCAGCGTTACCTGAAACAAATTGATGAAGTTGGCGAAACCTCATTGATTTATCTCAACGGCTTGGCCTCGTATCAGGTGGAGAAAGAACCAATGCTGCACCCGCGTTTCCGAAATGCGAAGGATTCTGGGGTGGTCGAGGAAGTGCTTCGTTCGGCAGATGCCTCAGAAGAATCGTGGCGTTGGGGAGAGAAAATCCGCCAGGCTTTGCACGGGTATATCAAAGAAGTTAACGGGCGAGATGAGTTGCTGCTGTTCAATAGGGTAGATATTGTGCGTGGCGGCCCACAATCACCGGAAGAATTCTACGTCATGGAGATTTCCTTGATTGACGGATCGCTGTATCTGTCGGCGGATTCTGACCATCTGGAGAGGTTTGCAGACGCTATTCAGACGCGCGCATTTTGGTGATGCTCCTCGGTAGGTGAGCGGCTTCACCGTAGCGAGTTTCTGTTTCTGTTCGCAGTGTTGATATAGTTTTCTCCGTTGCAATGGTGGCTGTAGCTCAGCGGTAGAGCATCTGGTTGTGGTCCAGAGGGTCGCGGGTTCAATCCCCGTCAGCCACCCCATTTTTTACTGGCATTTGCCTACGTCTTTTGTTGTAGGTTTTGCGTGTGGGACCCACAGGAGCTGATTGCAGCTTTCTGTGTGGCGGTCTTTACTGTAATCACCGCCTGTGTGGGGCTGTCTGCTGCACGTATGTTTCATTTTGCGCAGAATAGTAACCCCGATAGCGAATCCTCTCGGTCGTGGTCTTACTATTTCTCAGTTCGCCAGAGTATGCAGCATAACTTTACCCATAGCCGCGAGAAGCCATGCATTCTTAATTACCAGGTTTGGAAAATTGCGAATTTCAGGCATTATGACAACGAAAAACCCCGATTTCAGACATGCTTTTGACCTTAAGGTTGGAAAATAATATGTAGCTCCGGAACCTATTAGGGTGGGGGAGCTATGTGTGCTGGCGGCGCGATTGAGAAAATACATGCCTGGCGCCGTGCGAGATGACGGACATTGTGGTCGAATGGAGATATGTCTTCTGGCTTGTCGAATACGTCTGCGGATGAGACTCGCGTCCGTGCTGCCTGCGTGCAATATATGTGTTCGCAGGCGATGCGAGATCTTCTTGAGCTGGCCTGTGCTGCCTTCGGTGTTCAGCTCGCGCAATTCTCCTGGGATAAGCCGCACATGCGCCCGGGGGCGGGCATATCCGTGGGATACACGATAAGCGATAGACAGGGGAAAGAGCACTATATTGTGGCGTCAACGGAGCGTATTAGTTCCACATACGTCCAGGATAATTCTGAGACGTGCTATCAGATCGCTGATCCGCCATCTCCGTTTATTTCCCCCGTAACCCTCTGGCTTTTTCCCCATGATCCCCTGTTGCCTGCACTATCGCGTGCGGTAGACGATCAATATATTGCCGACGTCTTAGGGCTGCCGGGTTTAACTTCGCGAGTCGTGGTATATCGTCCTACCCGTCGGGCGGTGGTGAAATACCATGTGCATGATCGGGCCTATGCGTATGGAAAAGTCGTCCAGAAACGTCACGCGCAAGCTCTCATACGTCGTGTTGATGCAATGACCTCGGGTGAGATTGATACTGCTATATTGGCCTTTGCTGCCTCAGATGGTTTGATTGTGACGCGTTCACTTAGCGGCTATCCGTTATCGCACGATATTGCCTATCGTCCTGATGTGGCCTGTGAGCGCATTGGTGAGTTGGAACGTCTCCTAGCAGCGATGCCAGCGACCATTGCCGAATTTGATGTTTACCCGTCATGGTCAAAACGGATAACACAGTATGCCCGTAATGCTCGGGCGTATATGCCGGAGTGGGCAACGGCGATTGATGTGATTGCTGACAGCGTCTCTCGCCATGTTGATACTGTTTGCGCACCAAGTGTTCCCACGCATGGTGATTTTTTTGAGGCGAATGTTTTTGTGCAAGACGACGGGCGTTTGGCCATGATTGATCTCGATCATATTGGACCCGGGCAACGAAATGACGATTGGGCATGTTTATTGGCCCACGTCTCGGTTTTGCCGTTTCTGACGGAGAATCGCTGGGTGGTGGCAGATCCGCAGGAGCCATATCGTGACGAGGTAGAGCTACTCAACCCCGGAGGGCTGCGCTGTTCGTACTATCCGCAGGCAGAGCGGGTGCTGCGTTCCTGGTGTGCTTATCTGGAAAAGCGTGTAGATGGGCGTGATCTATATTTGCGGGCAGCGGCAGTCACGATTTCGATTGCGTCAAACAGTGACGTCGCCCATGCTCCACGAGAAGCGCGGGCGAGGATGCGGCGTGCCATGTGGTGGTACGAATGTGCTCGTCATGGTCGGGTTGTTCCGGTGACGCCGGAGTGCTTCATCGATATTGCGCCGATATAACAGCAACTGACTGCCGTCTTGACCCTTTAATGTCGTCAACAACATTGCCAGAGCAGGGGCAGTGTTTAAGGTATGCGGCTCAATACGCACGGGGAAACTGTATTATTGAGCGCGCTTTACGGTAGTTAGCGGTAGCTAGTTATCGGGAACTGTGGAGGTTATTCATCGCCGCGAGCGCGCTGCATGGCGTGCTCTTCCGCTTGGGTGCGAGTGAGGTTCTCGCAAATCTCCTTAGCGTAGCTGTTTGCTTCTTCGCTGCTGGGCCCGTCACCGTCAGGAAATAATGCTTTCCGGTAGTAACGCAGCTCGTCAATAGAATCGTAGATATCTCCGAGGGCCGTATGATTGCCTGTTTTAGCGGGCGCCGCAAAATATACGCGCGGATACCAGCGTTTTGCTAGCTCTTTAATGGTGGAGACGTCAATGACGCGATAGTGGAGGTGCTCAATAAGTTCCGGCATATCCCGCGATAGGAACATCTTATCCATCCCGATTGAGTTGCCGCCGATTTGAGCTTTACGCGCTTCCGGGACGAACCTCTTCACGTAGGCCAGCACTTTTTTCTGGGCGTCAGGGATGGTCAATCCGTCATCCCACTTGTCAATTAACCCTGTTCGAGTGTGCATTGTTCGGACGAAAGAATCCATATTGGCGACAGCCTGGGCAGATGGTTTAATGACAAGGTTTAAGCCGGCGTTATATGGATGCAGCTCGCTATCTGTGACAACCACGGCTATTTCGACGAGATCGTCGTGCTCAATATCTAGGCCGGTCATTTCACAGTCAATCCAAACGATAGGGGTCGTTTGCGCAGAAAAAGTACTCACCTATTAACCATACCAAGAGCGCCCCCAGCAGGACTCGAACCTGCGACACATGGCTTAGAAGGCCACTGCTCTATCCGCTGAGCTATGAGGGCAATGCGGCTCACATACTACCTGGTGTTAGCTTCGCTACGGTAATTATGCGCCAAGATCTTTTGTTATGTAATCAACTGGTCAGCCTGTGAGCGGCGCGGATGTGGAGCGTATCGGTTTATCACGTGCTCATCGAATTTTGCGCGTATTTGAGGAAGAATAATAGACGTGAGTATCCCGGCAATTTCTCGTTATGATATGGCGAATCGAATTGAGCGCACGGTAGCGGCCTTGCGTTCGACGAGCCTGCCTTTGCAGATGCCTGGCGCTCATGAATGGGAACAAACACGTCGGCAGCTCATCACTCAGCTAGAGAACAGGATTTTGCCGCATGTACGGCAGGTGAGCACCCCAACGGTAATGGTGTTTGGGGGATCCTCAGGTGCTGGAAAATCGACGTTGGTTAATTCACTCATTGGAGAAGAGATTTCGCAAGCGTCGATTCTCCGGCCAACGACGCGAACGCCTATTATTGTTATCCATCCTGATGACGAGGCGGCCTTGCAGGATCATGCGTTACTGAATTTAGGGACCTGCGTATGCCATCAGCGGGCGATTCGTGGCGTGGTTATCGTCGATGCGCCAGATCTGGATTCGGTTGATGATTCGAATCGGGAGCTATCGGCGCGATTAATTGATTCGGCAGATCTGTGGGTGTTTGTGACGACGGCTTCGCGGTATGGGGACGCGCTTGCGTGGAACACCTTGACGATGGCGCATCAACGCGGCATAACGTGTGCTGTTGTGCTAGATCGTGTGCCAGATCGTGCATTGGCTCCGGTGCGAGCTGATCTGATGAGGCGAATGGCGTCAATGCAGATGGCTGATAGTCCGCTATTTATGGTGCGAGATATGGGGCCTCATTCGGGATTACTGCCGGTTGAAGAAATCGCTGATATTCGTCAATGGGTGGAGTTGATTGCGCGAACTCAGGCGGGTAACGCTTTGGTTGATCGCACGACCGCAGCGACCTTGCCGCAGCTTCGCTCGGATTTGTTGATGTTGGCAGATGTTGTTGATCTGCAGGAACACGCCAGAATAGATTTGCGAGATAAGGCGCGTGAGGCAGCAGCAGCGCCCATTGATAAATTGCTGACCAATATCGAACATGGGCGTTTTGCTAATGGTGCGCCGACGACCTCCTGGCTTTCCTTAGCTTCTGCGGGAGGACCATTGGCAAAATTAGTAGCCAGACGCAAACCGCGCTTTTTTGCTACTCGTAGTGCTATTCGAGATCGCGCAATGATAACCGTATTTGAATCGGTGCTGACGTCAGTTCGCGTAGCGCTCACTCAAGGACTGACGGCTGCTGATATGAATGTCACTGAAGCGTGGCGGCAAGATGTTGTTCAGACTGAGGAACTGTGCCAGCAAGCGGCGGTAGGCGTCGATATGGATACGATTGTGGAGCGGGCAGTGGATCGTTGGAAGGCGGATCTCGCTCGACGCCAGGTATCGCCAAATCCGTGGTTAGCTGCCTCGGGGACGGCAGCTTTGATTGGGGTGGCTGCTGGGGGAATTGCTGGTGCGCAAACGATTGCGCAGTCGTTGGGATATGCGGCGGAGGTTCGCCAAGCTCGCGATGATTTATCGCATCGAGTTCGTCAGGCGTTGCGCGAACTCGTCGGAGTTTATATCGCGGTTATTGATGAGATAGCTATGCCACCTGCTGCGGTATTGAGGGCGCGTGCGAGCGAGTTCTTATACCAGTAGGGATGCGAAAGAAGAATGACGTGGTAGAGGTGCTACAGGTGCTGCGAGACGATGAGCAGGTTACTGGGCGGTTAAAGGCGCTCCAGCGTGCGGTTAGTGCGGGAGGAGCCTTTTTTGATCCATACGTGGCTGGGCGAGCGCAGGATGATCTTGCCCGTACACAGGAACGCATGCGTTTAGGGGCTGGATTGACCGTCGTTGCTTTGATGGGGGGAACTGGATCGGGTAAATCGACCATGTTTAACGCCATCACGGAACTCGATTTTGCGGATGCCGGTGAGATTCGCCCGACGACCCAATATGCGTCGGCCTGTACATTCGATACGGATGCGCAATCTTTGTTGGATTATTTGGAGGTCAATAAGGAGCGACGGATTGAACATTCGTCAATTCTTACCGCGGGCTCACAGTATCCGTCGGGGCTAGTGGTTTTGGATGTGCCGGACCACGATTCGGTAGAGGTTGGGCACTCGGTGCAAGTTTCCCGATTGATCCCGATGGTAGATCTGTTGGTGTGGATTGTTGATCCCCAAAAATATGCCGATCAAATCCTGCATCGTGATTATTTGTCAGCGTTGCGGCTACGGCAGGATTCGATGGTTGTAGTAATGAACCATATTGATACTGTGCCTTGTGAGCAGCGTGGGGAATTGTTGGCGGATGTGCGCGCGATTTTGGATCGTGATGGGCTGAGTAGTGTGAGAGTCTTGGCTGCCTCCGCTTTGTATGGTGAGGGTGTCGGTCAGGTGCGTGAATGTATTATGCGTGCGGCTGAGCAGCCATCGGCTTGTGTTCGCACGGCTGCGGCAGAGTTAGATGCTATTGCCGCCCGCCTGCGGGCGAATGTGGGGCAAAGCGAGATGGAGTTATCCGATGACGTTATTGCCCAGATGTCGCAGACGATTGTTCAGTCCTCCGGTGTTCCGGCAGTGGTGGAAGCGATTGCCGATTCTGGGCGAACGTTGAGTTCGCATGCCTTTGTTGTGCCAGATCAGCCGGCAATGACGATGGTGACGGCTATCCGCGATGCGTGGGTGGCGCAAGTTGGGCGAGGGTTGCCATCTTTGTGGAAAGCCGCGGCAGTGGAATCGGTCAGTAGCGCGGAGAAGTTTCGTCGGGCGATTGGGACGACGTTGCGATCTATTGATCTTCCTCGTATTTCCCGTCGTGCTCCCTTTGGGTTGATTTTTGCTGCGGGGTGTATCGCCCTTTTAGGGATAGTGATCGCTGTATGTGTGCCAGGTATTGCGGCTATCGGGCGGGGCGGTATATGTGCTGCAGGTGTAATTATTGGCTTAGGGGTGGGGTATTGGGCACGTCGCCGTCTGCGTTGTGCGGCTGAACGTGCGGCCCGTGCTTATGAGCGTCAAGTGCAGGTGGCGCTTGATGATGTGACTCGGCGGTATATGGTTGATGGTCCAGCGCAGATCTTAGCTCTGCATCGTCAGACGCGCCAGGCATTAGATGATGAGGTTTTTGCTCGCTGAGTAATGCGTGTATGCCGATGTTGGCGGGTGGCTAATGGCTGCCAGGTGCGTTGTTGTGAACACCGGCGATAGTGACGAGTTTTCGTAATTCGTTACGTTATGGGGTGGTAGCTCTTCTTACGGGTTTTGAGATTTCAGCAATAGATATGTGGGATGGGCTAGTAGGAAAAGGGTGAGCCTCAGCTCTTTCTAGTGGCTACGTTCTTGGCCTGGACAAGCATATTAGTTAGCTGGAAATCTAGTGAGAAGCCGTGAGAAGTCGGTTGGGTATTCAGGTAAGACGGGGTACGGAAAGCAAGGCGGAAAAGCAGAGGTGGCAACTCGAAGCAAAACGGAATCGAAAGCGGGAGGTAATGGCAATCAACATCCGCTTAAGAAGTATCCACAGTTTTAGTGTGCGTATGTAGTTTCCACAGATCGTTGCGGCAGGCCTCCTATCGTATTGCCGTTCAGGCACACTCATATCTCCTGGTCCATCTATGAAGGAGAATGAAAATGAATGAAACGACCATTACGATCCGTGGTTGGGTGGGAGCGACACCGCGGTTGTATAACAACAACTCACACTCGGAGCATCCCTCAGGCGGCTCTGGTACTACGACGGTATTTCGAGTCGGAGTAACCCCTCGGCGTTATTCCCGTGCCCGTGATTCATACCAAGACGGGCATACTGCCTGGTATTCAGTGCGCTGCTATGGAGCGTTGGCACGTCATGCGGCAACGTCTTTACATACTGGAATGCCGGTTCTGATTCGTGGCCAACTTAATGTCCGGCCATATACCGATAGTGCAGGGATAGAGCGTAATGAGCTGCTCGTGTTGGCAGATTCCATAGGGGTAGAGCTAGCCACTGGCACGGTACAGTTCGCCAAACATGGGATGCGCTCCTTAACGCCTGTCTTTGGTGAAGCTGGGGAGTTTAGGGAAAATCAGACGGATATACAAGCAGAAAACAGCGAGTACGGGGAACCGCAAGCCGCTATCTCGGATTCGTTGGAGAGGCAGGCAGAATGAAGAGATGATGGTATGCCGAGTAGCCGTGGAGCGGGTATCGCGGGTATGTAGCCCAGTTTGTGCTTATGGCTGGGGTGGAGCAGTGAGCTGATGGGCGGCGTCGCAAAGGTAGTCAAGAGAGCTGTACATGTTTCGACGTGGGCGATTCCTCTTTACCTGTAGGCGCCAAAGTGACCTGACAACCGATAGCATAGGCAGAGCAAAGACAATGCTCGCAGGCGCGTATGCCGGAGCAAATCGCAGTAATGGAGTATCGTGGCTGAGTTTATTTACCAAATGATCCACGCTCGCAAAAAGGTGGGCGATAAGGTCATTCTTGATGATGTGACGATGGCGTTTTATCCTGGCGCAAAGATCGGCATGGTTGGTCCTAACGGTGCTGGTAAATCGACAATCCTGAAGATCATGGCTGGTATGGATCAGCCCTCAAACGGTGAGGCGCGGCTGTCGCCAGGCTATACGGTGGGGATTTTGCTTCAGGAACCGCCATTAACCGAAGGAAAAACGGTATTAGAAAACGTCCAAGAGGGCGTGGCTGATATTCTCGCAAAAGTCAATCGGTATAACGAGATCGGTATGGAAATGGCTGATCCAGATGCTGATTTTGATGCGCTCATGGATGAGATGGGCAAGCTGCAGACGGAAATTGATGCAGCCGATGCGTGGGATATTGACGCGCAACTTGGCCAGGCGATGGAAGCATTGCGTTGCCCGCCACCAGATGCCATTGTTGATGTGCTATCTGGGGGTGAGCGCCGCCGAGTTGCTCTGTGTAAATTGCTGTTATCGGCTCCGGATCTGCTACTGCTTGACGAACCGACGAACCATCTAGATGCCGAATCAGTGCTTTGGCTGGAGCAGTACCTCGTTAAGTATCCTGGGGCAGTTATTGCCATTACGCACGACCGCTATTTCTTGGACAATATGGCGCAATGGATTGCGGAAGTTGATCGCGGGAAGCTCTATCCTTACGAAGGAAACTACTCGACCTATTTGGAGAAGAAGGCCGAGCGGATGAAAGTCCAGGGGCAAAAAGATGCCAAGTTGCAAAAACGCCTCAAGGATGAACTGGAGTGGGTGCGGTCCTCGGCAAAGGGGCGTCAAGCTAAGTCAAAGGCCCGTCTGGCTCGTTACGAGGAGATGGCGGCAGAGGCTGAGCGCACGCGCAAGCTCGACTTTGAAGAAATCCAGATCCCGCCAGGGCCACGCTTAGGTAACTTGGTTATTGAGGCAAAAGATCTGCGTAAGGGCTTCGGTGAACGGGTCCTTATCAATGACTTATCCTTTACCTTGCCACGTAACGGTATCGTCGGGATTATTGGTCCTAATGGCGTTGGAAAGACGACGCTGTTTAAGACCATCGTCGGCCTTGAGGAACTTGATGAAGGAAGCCTGCGTATCGGCGAGACGGTCAAGCTCTCCTACGTAGATCAGAACCGAGCAGGAATTGATCCGGATAAGACCTTATGGGAAGTCGTTTCGGACGGGCTGGATTATATTCAAGTTGGTAAGGTCGAGATGCCTTCCCGTGCATACGTGTCAGCATTCGGCTTTAAGGGGGCTGACCAGCAGAAACCTGCAGGCGTTCTCTCCGGTGGCGAACGAAATCGGTTAAACCTCGCTTTGACTCTTAAGCAGGGCGGAAATGTGATCTTGCTAGATGAGCCGACGAATGATCTGGATGTGGAAACGCTGGGCTCTCTAGAAAACGCCCTCTTGCAGTTCCCCGGCTGTGCGGTTGTTATTACCCACGATCGGTGGTTCTTGGATCGCGTAGCCACTCACATTTTGGCGTGGGAAGGCAATGAGGAAAATCCTGCAGCCTGGTACTGGTTCGAGGGGAATTTCGAGTCCTACGAAAAGAACAAGATCCAACGCTTAGGCGAGGAAGCTGCTCGGCCAAATGCGACGACGCATCGCAAGTTCACGCGTCACTGATAACCTGAGCAAGGGGTGTGTCGTTATAGGTAATTGACGACGTAATTCATAGAGGTCGGGGAGGGCAACGAGATATTTTCGTTGCCCTCCCCGAATAATGCGGTGGTGTAGCTACGGGCGCTTCTTCTGGCTTGCTGTTTTATCAGCTAGCTTTTGAAACACCGTTCAGTGCGCCATAGCCTATGCGGATAACCTGGCCGCCTATGAGCTTGCTAGAAATACCAAGGCGCGATAGGTATCTCGTTTAGATGAACACTTCTCGCATATCTTAAACAGATCCGCTAGCTAGTGGGGCGCATACGAACCATTCCCTCCTGGGACATCGTGGCAATATGGGCACCCTCTTGAAAGAAACGTGCCACACACAGGCCTCGACCACCTTGCGCACTCGGGGAAGATAACTCAGCGAGGATCCAGCGTGACATATCGACATCGCGATGCCACCAAATTGAATGATCGAGAGTAGCTAGCGAGATCTCTTTGCTCATCCAGTACATTCCATGCCGCCGCAGAATCGGCTCTAACATGAACTGATCGGTACTGTAAGCCAGGATAGCGCGGTGAAGTAACTGGGAGGAATCTGCGGGCATAGGATTGCGCAGCTTAAACCAGATCAACGTCGGCTCACTCGTCGGTTCTACCGGCTTGAGCCAGATAGGACCGCCGACGTGTCGCAGATCAACCGCATTAGTCGAACTCATTGCCCGTGCAGCCGGATGATCAAACTGGGCGAAGAACCGAGCCGAGGATTCCAGTGTATGCGGATCGGGGGCAGCGGGTTGCACTGATTGGTGCTCAACGCCAGCCTGGTGTTTTTGGAAAGACGCGCGTGCCGAGAAGATGGTATTACCGTCTTGATACGCCAAAACGCGCCGAGTGGAAAATGAGCGCCCATCAAGCACATCTTCGACTTCGAACACCGTCGGTTCATCAATTTTTCCAGGACGTAAAAATGCTGCAGTGATGGAGTGAATATGCCGATCCGCATAGCCCTCATCCATAGTTGCCCAAGCAGCGACCACGGCCTGAGCGAAAACTTGCCCACCGTAGACTCGACCAGATAATTGCGGCAAGTTTTTCCCCACGTAACGCCCAGCTTCGACTTCTTGCATGCGCAAGGTTGCCAGCACGGAAGCCAAGGGTTCATCAGTAGTTTTTGGAATAGCAAGATATGACATGATCGTCTCCTGGTGAGCAGACAAAAAGCTCGTTTAATTATCTCGCGTGCAAAGAAGTTTGCAAACCCGCTAATAGGTTTTTAGAAACGCCGCACACTCTGGCAAAATCTGTGTTAGTTACATACAACCAAGGAGTTGCAATGACGCACGAGGAGCTCAATCGCGATCTGCTAGCCGCATTAGCCGATGCGTATGGGGTAGCCACCAGTTTCTGGGATTTTGACGGGAACTACAACGAAGTATCTGCACAAACCCTTGTTGCGGTGTTCCAGGCAATGGATATTGACGCGACGACAGATGAAGCCATCAAGCGGGAGCTCGCGACTTTGGCTGATCGTGACTGGCGTCGGGTTGTGCCGCGCTGCCTCGTCGTGCGCAATGATCGTCAGACTCCGTTCGGTGTTCACGTTCCACACGGATGGAACGTGGAAGTTGACATCATTTTGGAAGACGGCGGAATTTTGGCAGCTCGCCAGATCGACGATTTTACCGAACCGCGCACTATTGATGGGCATACCGTCGGTCAAGCCTCGTTCGTTGTTCCTGAGGGAACAGCATTGGGATACCACACCTTGCGAGCGCGAGTATGGCATGCGGATGATTCGGAGATTCATGAGGCGCGGGGCTCATTGATCGTGACCCCGGCACGCCTTGAGGTAGGAAAGAAACTTCAAGGTCGAGCCTGGGGGATGATGGCTCAGTTGTACTCGGTGCGTTCCCGTGATTCCTGGGGGATTGGCGATACGGCAGATCTTGCAGAGATGGGATCGCTCTTTGGGTCGCTAGGCGCAGACTATTTGCTGGTTAACCCGCTCCATGCTGCAGAGCCTATCGCGCCGATGTCGCCTTCGCCGTATCTGCCGGTTACTCGTCGTTTCTTTAACCCGATTTATATTCGCCCCGAAGATATTCGTGAGGTGGCCTATATGACCGGCCCGCAGCGGGCTTTGGTGACGTGGGCGGCAGAAAATGTCAAGAAGCTCTCCACAGAGAACTCCCTCATTGATCGCGATGCGGTGTGGACGGCGAAACGGGAAGCCCTGGACGTCATCTATGCTGCGGGGCGCTCTGAGGCACGTCAACGTGAGTTCATGGTGTTCCGCCAAAACGAGGGGCAAGGTTTAGAAGATTTCGCGTTATGGTGTGCTCTGCAAGAGAAATATGGCTCTGAGTTCCCGGCCCAGTTGCAGGATATTCATTCGCCATACGTCAAGCGTGAGCGGCGAGAGTTACAAGATCGCGTTGATTTCTGGGCGTGGCTGCAATGGGTGATGGATGAACAGTTGCGCACAGCGCAGCGCCAGTCCCTGGTTTGTGGTATGCGAATTGGTATTGCGCATGATCTGGCGGTGGGTATCCATCCCGAAGGCGCCGATGTATGGATGAATCCGGAAGCCTTTGCAAAGGGGATTGGTGTGGGTGCACCGCCGGACATGTATAACCAGCAAGGGCAGAACTGGAGCCAGCCGCCGTGGCGTCCGGACACGATGGAAGCGATGGAGTACGCTCCGCTGCGGGATATGTGCCGCACGGTCATGCGTCATGCTGGTATGTTACGGGTCGATCATATTATGGGGTTGTTCCGCCTGTGGTGGATTCCTGAGGGATCTACCCCCAAGGATGGAACGTATGTGCGTTTCAACCATGAGGCGATGGTAGGAATCGTCCTATTGGAAGCCTATCGGGCTGGAGTGATCGTCGTCGGGGAAGATCTGGGGACGGTTGAGCCTTGGGTGCGCGATTATCTGCGTGAGCGGGGAATTTTTGGCACGTCTGTGTTCTGGTTTGAAAAGGACGAGAATGGCTGGCCGATCCACCCGCACGATTTCCGTTCGGATGCCCTCGTTTCGGTCGATACTCATGATTTGCCACCAGCGGCCGGTTATCTTGCCGGTGAGCATGTGGACTTGCGCGATAGTTTGGGCTTGCTGGTACATCCGGTTGAGCAGATGCGCCAGGAAGCTCGTGAGGAAAAAGAGCGGGTTCTTCAGCGGCTTCGGGAACATGGGCTAGTTGGCGAAGAGCCAACAGAGCGCGAGATTATTGAGGCGTTGCACTGCTATATCGCTCAGACGCCAGCACCGCTGCTGCAGGTCGGATTGGTGAATGCGGTAGGTGAGCGCCGGGCGCAAAATCAGCCGGGCACTGACCAGGAGTATCCGAACTGGCGAATCCCGCTAGCTGATGGGACGGAACAGGTGGTTTTGGTCGAAGATTTGGGCACGAATCCTCGACTGCAATCCCTGGTTGCCGCCTTTACGGAGGAACTGCAGCGCTCTCGCGATTGAGGAGAGAGAACTGCGCTCATTGGGATCTGGTAGGCGGATTGACGAGACAACCCCGCAAATCCGGATGCAGGAGATAGACTGAGAGGATATACGAGGTAACTGAGTAGGGGAGCCGGGATGGACGCGGAGAATTTGCTGGCCGCTTTAGGCGGTCGAGTCAATATCACTAGCGTCGAGACGGCGATTACTCGGTTACGGGTGGCTGTTGTGGATAGTCGCCATGTTGATGAACGGGCAGTGCGGGAATGTGGCGCGATCGGAGTTGTCGTGCAGCGCGGTGCAGTGCAGGTAATCCTTGGGCCGGCAACTGAGGAGATAGCTGCGGCGTTGATGTGCCTCCTGCCCGGGCAGCGCCAGTTGTAAGAAGCGTCCTCGTCGTTGTTAAAGCGTTCGCCTGTGAGGGTGTGAGGTAGTTGCGTGCCGCGTGGGGAGTTTTCTGCGCACGCGGTTGCGGTTTTTACTGGCAAGCCACTATGCCGGTTTTCGTTTAGGTCTTGGCTCTGCGCAGGGCGTGCCCCCTAGCCGGTGAGTTTATTGCGGTTTGGTTTTTGCTGGCCGATATTGCTGGCTCGTGTGCCGAGCTGGGGCGGGAAAACTAGCCTCCATGATTGGCATTGCGGCCTAATATTGGCGCTGGTGGCGAGTTTGCCGATATTAGCATTGCGTAAAAACTGTATGAAAAAGATGACGTGGACGGTAGATATAAAGAGTAAGTAGATATAAAGAGTGTGGGGCAACCAGGCGGTTGCCCCACACGTGTACCGGATTATTCGTATGCTGTGACGTATCAGAGCTTTCGTATATTCCGATTGTGGTGTTGGTCTTGCGAGATATTACTGGTCGTGGCGGGCTGCCTGGGCATCGCAACGTTGGGCGTGCTGTGCGCGTTGCGCCCGAGAAAGATTCTCAGAGACGAGCCGCCGTAACGCAGGCGCAGCATCCGAATGTTCTTCCAACCAGTTTTGGGTACGTTCGACAATATCGACGCAGACGTCCATGCCGGTGAGCTGTGTGGGGAAGGTGTGCCGAATAAAGCTTGAGGCAAATTCGACGGTGCGATCCTCCCACTGCTCAACGAGTGCGCCGAAGTACCGATCAACGAAGGCAACTAACAGTTCTGCGTCGCCGTCGGTAAAGCCGAGGCACAGAGAACGGTGGATAGAGTTCGGCATTTCCCCAGCGAGAATATCGCGCCAGACGGTTTCCTTGCTGGCCGGATCGGAAAGTGCGGCGCGGGCTCGGGCAGCACTGGCAGCTCCCGAGGAAGTGTTATCGCGCTCGTTCTTTTCGGTGGCAATATCTTCTTCGGTGATCCGCCCGACGGCTGCCAAGCGGCGCAGGATTACCCAGCGGAATTCGGCGTCGATCATCAACCCTGGAGGTACGTCGTGGCCGGAGAGCCAGTTGTGGATACGGTCCAGATCGCTTTGCGCGGTGGCAAAGCTGACGGCAGACATGCCGATTTGGAGCTGACGATCAGATTCTGGCTCACAGTCGGCTAGCAGTTCAAAGAGCGAGGTGCCAACGAGCTGTTCTGCCTCCTGGCGGTATTCAGGTGCGGTGTATAAGCGGGCGGCGAGAGTGAGCTCAGCAAGCAGATAACGCAGTACGGTGCCGTGATCTTCGGTGCGAAGTGCGTTAAGGGCTAGAGCGATGAAATCGCGGGCTGGTAGTTCGCCGTCACGGCACATATCCCACATGGAATCGAGAACGAGAGTGCGCGTGAGCCTATCGGAGAAGTCGTTGATATGATCGCGAGCAACCGCGGCAGATTCCTCGTCGAGGCGCACTTTCGCATAGGCCAAGTCGCCATCGTTAATGAGGATCACGTCGGGGCGTTCTGCTCCTGCGAAATCCGGAACATCGCTGAGTTCGCCGTCAATATCGAGTTCGCTGTGCAGCACTCGGACGAGTTTGCCTTCGCGTAGCGAGTAGCCGCCAACAGCTATGCGGTGTGGGCGCAGCGAGGCGTGTTCGTCGCAGCTTTGTTCGATGGCGAAACGTGTGATGCGTGTGCCGTCAGTTTCGATTCGCGGAGTTAAGGTGTTGATTCCAGCTTCTTCGAGCCACAGGGCAGACCAGGTGCGCAGGTCACGCCCGGAGGCGGCTTCAAGTTCGACGAGCAGATCGCGCAAGGTGGCATTGGACCAGGCCATCTTCTTCAGATATTTCGATACGCCACTCATGAAAGCGTGGTAGCCCACATAGGCAACGAGCTGCTGGAATACGGAGGCGCCTTTACCGTAAGTGATCTGGTCGAAGTTCACTAGGACGTCTTCTAGATCGCGAATATCGGCTGCGATGGGATGGGTGGAGGGCAACTGATCTTGTTGCTGAGCGCCAACTTTTTCGGAGGCGTTGAAAGTTACCCAGGCGTTGGTCCAACGGGTTGCATTGGCGGTGGCCACATGGCTCATGAATTCGGCAAAGGACTCGTTGAGCCACAGGTCATCCCACCATTTCATGGTGACGAGATCGCCGAACCACATGTGAGCTAGTTCGTGTAGGACGGTGATGGCTCGTCGTTCCACGATAGCTTCGGTGGGGCGAGAGACGAATACGTAATCGTCCAAAATGGTTACGCATCCTGGATGTTCCATGGCGCCAGCGTTGAATTCTGGCACGAAGATTTGGTCGTATTTACGGAACGGGTAGGGGACGTCGAATTCTTTTTCGTAAAAGACCATGCCGGCGATGGTGATGTCGATGATTTCTTGTGCGTCTAGGTGCTCGTAGACAGAGGCACGGCAGTAGACGCCCATTGGGATGTCTCGCCCATCAACTGAGGTGTAGTTTCCGGTGTCTCCAAGGTATGGACCAGCGATGATGCAGGTCAGGTAGGGGGAGATTCGCTCAGTGGGGGTGAATACCCAGCGGGCGTATTCGCCATCGCGGGTGGGTTCTGGCGTCGGTGAGACGGAAAAGACTTTCCAGCGTGCCGGTGCGGTGATGTCGAAGGTGAATTCGGCTTTCAGGTCTGGTTGTTCAAAGACGGCGAATACCCGACGGGCGTCGGCCACTTCAAATTGGGAGTAAAGGTAGACTTCGTTATCGGCTGGATCAATTGCGCGATGTAGGCCTTCTCCGGTGTGGGAGTATTCGCAGGTGGCGTCGATGTATAGCTCATTGTGTTCGGCCAGATTGGACAGCGCGATGCGGCTATCGGCGAAAGCGGAGACGGGCAGTTCGACGCCGTTGAGGGTGATCTGTTCGACGGATTGTGCAATGAGATCAATAAAGGTATCAGCGCCGGCTGTGGCGGTGAATGTGACGGTCGTCTGTGAACGGAACGTGGTATCGCCCGTCAGATCAAGAGCGACGTAATACTTTTCGGTTTGGAGCAGGTCAGCGCGTTCGGCAGCTTCGCTGCGCGTGAGATTTTCTGCAGGCATAACATCTTTCTTTCCTGGACAATATCGGCTCCTAGTCTACGCGCGAGTGGGGGTGAGCCGATAACTGAGAGGAGGGAAAGGATACGATGTGGCTATGAGCATTGATGATATTCGAGATGTTGATTTTTGGTTTGATCCGTCGTGTCCGTGGACGTGGATTACCTCGCGTTGGCTGGTTTCGGTGGCACAGTGCCGGTCGCTGTCGATCACCTGGCATCCGTATTCCTTGTTGTTTGCTAATGAGGGGGCGGATATTTCTCAGGAGTATCGGGATCATCTGGCGCATGGATCGGTGTGGTCGCGCCTGTGTGCTGGTGTGTATGAGCAATATCCGGATCTTTTGGGGCAGTGTTATACCCGTATTGGGCAGATGATTCATGGCTCGGAGCAGCCGGCGCAGGTGGCGCAGGTTGTGGCTGCGATAGCTGAGGTGACCGGCGATGCTCAGGTGGGGCAGCGGGCGCTGGATGGAGGCTATGACGAGGTTTTGCGGCAGCAGACGCAGGCCGGGCGGGCGCTGGTTGGTACGGATGTTGGGGTGCCGATCATTGGCTTTGGTGATCGAGGAATATTTGGGCCGGTGTTGTCTCCGGCGCCGACGGGGCAGCAGGCTTTACGCCTGTGGGATGCGGTCGTTAATGCCACGATGATTGACGGTTTTTATGAGCTGAAACGGACTCGCACGGTACCTCCGATTTTCGCCGTGCCGGAAGGTCAGAGCCCGCAGCCGTAAATCTTAGGTGGAGGGTCAGCCGGATAAGAGCTGGTCTATGCTGATCGGCGGTATTGCTTTTGGTGCAATACCGCCGATCAGTCCATATATTCCTTAGCAGCTATCGCTGTTTTGCTCGATTTTTATCTACCAGATCCGGACGCGCTGTTCCGGAGCGAGGTAGAGGGCGTCACCTTCGTGTACGTCGAATGCTTCTGCGAAGGCATCGATATTCTTCACGACCCCATTGCAGCGGAATTCGGCAGGGGAGTGCGGATCAATGGCGAGCATCTGGATGGCGTATTCGTCGCGTACTTTGCTTTGCCATGCCTGTGCCCAGGAGAGGAATACGCGCTGAATGCCGGTGTATCCGTCAATGACGTCGGCTTGTGCAGCACTGGCATGACCATCGCGTTTCATGGCAATGTCGTAGGCTTTTAATGCGATGGAGAGGCCGCCGAGATCGCCAATGTTTTCCCCGAGAGTCAGTTCGCCGTTGACGTGGTGTGGGCTATCCGGGCCAAGTTGAGCGGGGATGTATGCGTTGTATTGGCTGACCAGATTTCCCGTCCGTTTTTCAAATTCGCTGCGGTCGGCGTCGGTCCACCAATTATTTAACCGACCATCTCCGTCATACTTTGATCCTTGGTCATCGAATCCGTGCCCGATTTCATGCCCAATAACGGCTCCGATTGCCCCATAGTTTAGGGCGGCATCTGCGTCTGGATCGAAGAATGGTGGGCGCAGGATTGCAGCCGGGAAAACGATCTCGTTGACGAGAGGGTGGTAATAGGCGTTGACGGTATGCGGCGTCATGAGCCATTCGTCTCGATCAATAGGGCCGCCGAGCTTAGCGAATTGGCGGTTGATCTCGAAACGGGCTATGTTGCGAACGTTACTCATGAGGGAGTCGCTGGCTTCCAACGCAGAGTAATCTCGCCAGGAGTCGGGGTATCCGATCTTGGTGCGGAAGGTTGATAGCTTTGCGAGGGCCTTTTCGCGGGTCTCGTCGGTCATCCAATCGAGTGCGCTGATGGATTGCCGGTAGGCTTCCAGGAGATCGGCGACGAGTTGCCCCATTATTTCTTTGCTGCGAGGCGGGAAATGCGTGTCAACGAAGAGCTTACCGACGGCAAATCCGATTGCTCCGTCAACGAAATCTAAACCACGCTTCCAACGGTCACGCATTTCTTCCACGCCGCTGAGAGTCTTGCCATAGAAATTGAAGTGTGCTTGCACAATATCTTTGTTGAGGTAGCGTGCCCGCGAGAGAATGACTTGCCAACGCAGATACGTCTTTAATACGGATAGCTCTGCTTTAGCCCATTCGGCTGCAAATCCGCGCAGTGCGTCGGGATTCATCACCATGAATTCTGGGGCAATTTCGGCGTTGAGGCCGAGCGCATCCAATACGGTTGCCCAATCGAATCCGGGTGCGCTGTCGATGAAGGCGTCCCATGCGATGATGTTGTGCGTCTTATCTGCATCGCGGGCCTCAACGACTGTCATGTGATGTGCGGCGATAGCTTTTTCAAAGTTCAGAATATCGCGGGCGGCGTCTTTGGATACTGCGTCATTTTCTCCGGTTGCCAGCGAGTAGAGAAGCGGAATGAAGTTCTCGTATTTCTCTAGGTACTCAGCATATTCTTCGGATCGGTAGTAGGCCTCGTCAGGCAAGCCAAGCCCATCTTGTGCCAGCCATGTAATGTACTGGGTGGGGGTATCAGGGTTAGATTCGACCGTCCAGGCGAAAGGAGCCGATACATTGGTGGCCATGAGGCGTCCAACGGCAAGGTCGAGGGCAGCTCGGTCGGTAGCTTCGTCGATGATGGCGAAATCGTCATCGAGTGCACTTGCCCCGATACCTTCAATGCGGTCTTCATCCATGAATGATTCGTAGAACAGGGCAATCTTGTGAGCGTCTGTTCCTTCAAATGCACGTTTTTCTTCTGGATCGGCATCTGGCTCAGTTAAGGCGTGGGCACGAGCAACTTCGGCTTCAACGAGCGCGCGGGCATCGAGTTCGGCTTGGTCACGCAACATATCAAACGTGCCGGTTCGGGGTTTGTCTGCTGGTATGTCGTTTGCGTCCATCCAGGTGTTGTTAACATGACGGAACAGATCATCTTGCGGGCGGATGGAGTGGTCTAAACCGGCGACCAATCCAGCGAATGATGGTTGAGTCATAGAAGCATCCTTCAATCATTAGGGGAACGGATCCTACGGTGAGTTCCCTGGGTATGTTTAGGAGTATAGTGGCATTATGCGTATACATATTGCAGCCGATCATGCCGGCTTTGAACTTCGTCAGCATCTTATTGAGCATCTGCGCAGTGCAGGTCACGAGGTAATTGACCATGGATACACCGAATACGACGCCCTGGATGCGTATCCGCCGGTTTGTTTCGCCGCTGGCGAAGCAACAGTTGCCGATGAGGGATCGTTGGGCATCGTGATTGGTGGCTCTGGTAATGGTGAGCAGATGGCGGCGAATAAGGTCGCTGGTGTGCGTGCCGCGCTGGTATGGAATGAATCAACTGCGGAGCTTGCTCGTTCGCATAACAATGCGAATGTTATTTCTATTGGAGCGCGCCAACACACAATAGAAGAGGCTACTCGCTTCGTTGAGGTTGCTATTGCCACGGGTTTTGACCCGGAATCTCGCCATCAATCTCGGATTGAGATGATGCGCGACTACGAGCAAGGCAAGCGGGACTTCCAGTAAGCGGAAGAAACGGCGGAGGCATATCGCGTCGTATCTGGGCTGCCACGTCTGGGTGAGGGAAAGCGGGGTTGCTTGCCTTTTAGGCTTTCCGCCATCATGTTTTACGTTTCCTGCGTTGCACCTTGGGTGTAGCGCATTCCGCTGTAGCATCCTGAGGCGATTCGGGTATGCCGCGCGCGTGCATAACTCAGCCGATTTTCCGTGTGTGCTGGTTCTATGCCGCTGGGTGTGCTGATGATCGTCGGTTGGCAATACGAGACGGCATGAGGATTGCTCGGATGTGCTTATCTTGCTGCAGTGCTCATGGGAGATATATCGCCGGATCAATACCTGGTTCGGCGATATTTTTTGTTCGAGCATGCGCCGGGATACCGACGGCAGTACTGTTAGCAGGAACATCTTTGACGACAACGGCATTTGCGCCAATACTGACGTCATCTCCGATAGTGATTGCGCCGAGAACTTTCGCACCCGATCCAATGGTGACTCGATTGCCCACGGTGGGATGGCGTTTCCCGCTTTGCATGGTGGTGCCGCCGAGCGTCGTCCCGTGAAAGATAACGACGTCATCCCCAACTTCTGCGGTTTCGCCAATAACGACGCCCATCCCGTGATCAATGAAGAGGCGGCGCCCCAGTTCGGCTGCCGGATGAATCTCAATTCCGGTGATAGCCCGCATGAACTGGGTCAGCATACGGGCAGGTAAGCGTAGCCGATCATGGCGTTGCCACATGCGGTGAGCAACTCGATACGCCCATACGGCATGGACGCCAGGGTAGGTGAGGAAAACTTCCATAGCAGACCGAGCGGCTGGGTCATGGTTGAGTGCTGCATGCAGATCCTCACGCATAGCAGCAAGGAGGCGGGGTTGAGTCATGGAATATCCTGTTCTTCTGTCCAAAGGTAAGGCAATCGTCTGACCGTTAGACGGGTGTTTAGGCTTTAGCTGAATTGGGCAAGGTGCGTGCTGTTCGCTCATGCTGCCATGCGCGCTCGCGGAACTGCGCCGATGTCGTGGCTCGTCTGGATAGCATAAAGATTAGCTGGCCAATGATCCAGTGAACAGCGACGTATTAGCAGGCTATAGCTGACCTAGTTGCGGTAATAATGGCAATAGCACGGGAGAAAATAACAGCAAGTAGGCTTTCTGTTATTAACTGGGTGCATTAGTACCGTCAGTTTAACTGGTGTCAGCTATGGCTGCCGCTACTGGCTGGAATACTCGCTATCATCGTCGGTGCTAAACAAGGCAGTTGATACGTAACGTTCGCCGAAGTCGGGAATGATCGTTACGATATTCGCTCCGGCATATTCTGGGCGGCTGGCAACGCGATAGCTGGCAGCTAAAGCGGCACCACTGGAGATTCCTACGAGCAGACCTTCGCGATGTGCAGCCTGACGAGCGAAGTCAATGGCATCATCGCCGCCGATAGCGACGATCTCGTCAAAAATTTCAGTATCAAGCACATCGGGTATAAAGTTTGCGCCGATGCCCTGGATGGGGTGCGGTCCTGCTTTTCCGGTGGAGAGCAGGGCAGAGGCTTCTGGCTCTACGCCGACGATGTGTAAATCGGGATTCTTTTGCCGCAGATAGCGGCCAGTTCCGGTGATTGTTCCACCAGTTCCGATGCCAGCTATGAGTACGTCTACCTGCCCGTCGGTATCTCGCCAGATTTCTGGGCCGGTTGTGGTTTCGTGGATTGACGGGTTGGCAGGGTTGGTGAATTGCGATGCCAGAATAGCGCCAGGTGTGCTTGCGACGATTTCTTGAGCGCGGTCAACTGCCCCTTTCATGCCGGTACTGGGATCGGTGAGGACGAGTTGCGCACCGAAGCCACGCAGGAGAGCGCGACGTTCGTATGACATGGAGGCAGGCATCGTTAGAATGACGCGATAGCCGCGGCTTGCACCGATCCAAGCGAGAGCGATTCCGGTGTTGCCTGAGGTGGCTTCAACGATGGTGCCGCCGGGCTGGAGGGTTCCTGATCGCTCAGCAGTGGTAATAATGGCTAGGCCGACACGATCTTTGACGGAGTGTGCTGGGTTGAAGTATTCCAGTTTGGCAAGGACGGATGATCCCTTGGGCATGATTCGGTTAAGGCGTACCAGTGGGGTGTTGCCAACCAGTTCAGTCGCACTATTGAGAATTCGCATCTCCCGATCCTTTCCGTGTGGGGCGTCTAGCCAGTAGACATAGACGCACGCATGTAATGCAATTTTCTATTATCGGGACTTATTGTAATTGTACTGTTCGGCATGCGATAGGTTGTTCGCGCTGAACGATACCGAGATGATCGGCAGTAATAGCTCCTGCGGTCAATTCGGCAAGATCTCGGGTGAATGCAGTATCGTCACGGGCGGCAATATGCATAAGTGCGCCGGTGGGTTGGTAGACCACGTCCATCACGGTATATCCCCGAGCGCGCAAATCGGATTCTAATTTTCCGGCAGTCGCATGGGGGACGCTAATACTCAGGTGGTGGTGGGCGATAAGCTCGACGAAATGAGCCTGCTCCAAGGCTGTTTTGACGGATTCGGAGTATGCGCGAACTAATCCGCCTGTTCCCAGGAGAGTCCCGCCAAAATATCGGATGACAACAGCGGCAATATCAGTGAGATGAGCGCCGAGGAGAACGTCGAGCATGGGGCGCCCCGCTGTTCCAGAGGGTTCCCCGTCGTCAGAGGAATGTAGGATCGGGTTGGCATCTGGCATGCTCACAATAAAGGCGCTGCAATGGTGGCGAGCATCGGGAAACTCTGCGCGGGCGTGCGCTACCAGGTCGCGTGCGGCGCTCTCGTTATCCACTCGGCGGATACAGGTAATAAAGCGCGATCGTTTTATTTCTATTTCGGCGCGTAATTCTTGGTAGGTGGCGAGGCGCAGATGCGTCATGGGGTCAATTATGTCAGTTTGCGGGCGGAAATGTCAGTTTCTGGGGTGCGTAGCGCACGGCGCGGTGGCATAAATAGCGGTATGCCTGATGTTATGGCCTCCGCTCGTGCTATGTGTGGTCACGTGGGATGAGAGATGTGCGTAGAAGGGGGCGTCGGGGTGCTTTGAGTAATTGGGCATGAGGTATTGACGGGAGTGCTGAAAGGAGCTTTCGTCATGAGTGGTGATAGGGATTGATTCTTTGGCTATGCGCTCCAGATAGAAGGCGGATTGGTTTGGCTGAGGATCGCGGCAGAGGCAAGTTTTATATAAGTCGGGGTAGCGCTATATCTGTAGGTAGGCGGGTTATAGTAGGTGTGTAGATTGTCTGTAGATATGCATCAGGCAAGCTGTGCGGATAAGGTTAGGCAGACGGTATAGCTATAAGATAATCAGCGTTGAATGATAGGTCATCGGCGTCAAGTGATAGCTCGTCGGCATGCATATTCTCCGTCAGGCATATATGTGCGTGTTTCCTAGCACACTTAGACGTATCATTATGGCGATTTAATCCAGACCTAGTAAAGTGGATCTTTGGCTGCGCGGAATACCGCGCATAAGAGAGACCTAAGGTCTGGAGAATTGAAAGGAGCGGTTGGATATGCCAGTTCCCAAGCGCAAGATGTCTCGCAGTAACACCCGCTCTCGCCGCTCCCAGTGGAAGGCTGAGCTGACCCAGCTTCAGCCCGTTCGCGTTGGTGGGCGTGAGAAGCGCGTTCCGCGTCGCCTGGCAAGGGCTGCGCAGAAGGGTCTTATTGATCTCGGTTAAGCGCTCAACGCTACGTTGATATTGAAGGTCTCAGTTAGTAATGCTGAGGCCTTCATGCATACCTGTGGTCTATAGGTGGCGCTGAATTCAAGCAATATAATCGATGGGTGAGGAATGTCGAGCTATTCGTGGCAGACAGTCAGTTCAATGTAGTACCTGCTGCGTCATTCTTCGGAGTAGGCTGAGAAGTGCTATGCGTAATCGAAAAATTATTTGGGTAACTGTGGCGGCATTTTTGCTCGCCGGATGTACAGATTCAGCGTCTCCGGATACGCCGGCGCAGTCGCAGGAGCACAGCGCTTCCGATAATCAGGGGAGTGATGACGCTCCGGCAAACCCGAGTCAAACAGCTCCAGCGGATCCTGCGCGCCATATTGCCTCGCATCCTGAGGCAGATGGCACTGTGTATCTTGCGGGGGATAACGCTTTCGAGGTGAAAGTGCCGGCGCAGTGGGCACCGATTTCTTCCCCAGCAGATCAGATGCCGATAACGGTTGCGAATCCGGATCATTCACAAGAATTATCTATAAATTACATTGGGGCTGAACGATTATTAGGCGATCCGGCTGCTTATGGTGAACATTTGCAGGCTAATCTTGGGTTGTCGGCGGGTAGTGTGACCTATCTCGATTATCGCTCTGCCGGTGAACATAAATACCCGACGTTCCGCGTCACCACTGATACATATCAGGCATACGTATATGTAGTGACGGTTCACGGAAAGGTCTACGAAGTTACAACGTGGGGTCGCGATAGCCAAAATGCAGTAGCCGCAACGAGTCTGATGGATTCCTTCAAAACGCACGAGTAATTGTGGGATGCCGCCCCTCCTCCCCCCCCCGCGGTACCTGGGTGCGAGTGTGCCATTGGGGGCGTGTATTGGGGCGTAAAGATATAGGGAGATTGAGAGTCGGGCGGTAGTGCCCGCGTAGTTAGCGCTGTGGGCGTGGGTGCGCTGTGCTGGCGTGTTCCCGAGGATTGATTCGTGCCAGTTTACGCGTTCTTGTGGTGTGCGTATGAATCTCAGAAAATACGGAGTCTGGGTGCAATATTGACGCCAATATTAAAAACCGACGATAACCGAGCATAAGTCAGTTATCGTGTTCCCAGTGCTTGTGACCAGTGGGTATTCTCATCAGTGCCCGCTTTCAGATAAGTTTCGCTCTGCAGGCTAGAAAGGAAAAGGGGAGGGCCGGAATTAGCTGTGCCGTGGGCAATACGTGGCTCATTCGAAATCACGGCTATGCTCGTTATCGGTAGATGGATTCTCCTGTACCTGACCGCAAGGTAGCGGATATATTGGCGTAAGGTTTGGCTTTTATCAGGGGTAAGACGCGGTATCTATCTAAGGGGAAGCGTTCTAATGAAGATCGCCCCCCAGCTAACGAGAACTCCTGATCTGATGAAGGGTGCCCGCTTAATAAAAGCCCCTGATCTGGCGAGATCCCTTGATCTGACGAGTTCCCCTGATCTACTGAAAGTCAGCCGTGAATTACCAACTCTCCTGCATGCTTTCCTGGGTATATCAGGAAATACCAGGGTGTGCGGGCAGGGGTACAACAAAGCCGCTGTTTTCCTTCGGTAGTTTCATGGAAAACAGCGGCTTACCGTCGGGGTAACAGGATTTGAACCTGCGACCTTCCGCTCCCAAAGCGGACGCGCTACCAAACTGCGCTATACCCCGTCTCGCCTATCTTAGGGGAGAGTGGGGCTGGGAACGAATTTTGAACTCTATGATGAGTGATAAATCACGCCGGGAGCTTTTGGTCTGGGCAATATTCTTGTTAGACTCAGATTCGCTACGTTACAGATAGTGGCGTTGTGCGAGTGTAGTTCAATGGTAGAACCTCAGCCTTCCAAGCTGATGGTGCGGGTTCGATTCCCGTCACTCGCTCCATGATTGCCTGGTTTTTAACCAGGCATGTTCCGCATTTACGCCTTTGTGGTTATATCCCTGCGGTGATATTCAGTGAATGAGTAGAGATCGTCTACAGCAAACGGTGTTTTTATTTTGGGCATTTTTGTCGTTTCGGTTTGTGGCGGGGCATGGTGTTTTAAGAAATGGTGGCGATGGCCCGTGCTTTATGAGGTGAAGCGTCAGTGTGCTTTCATCTTCGCCATTGTTAATCCTGAAGTGATGATGTGTCGTTTCGTCGGTGTGAAAGACGTGAATGTGCTTGCCTATCACTGTGTTGGGGCTATAAAGCTAGTTTTGCGCGCTCATAGGGAATTTAATGCCATTGATGTATGGCACTACGAGAAAGTGCCAGAATTTTCTGTGTGAAGATGCCATGCTGATTGAGTAAAAATGACGTTCTTGGCGTCGTGCATATATTGCCTGATAGTTAAAGATAGCTCCTTATATAAAGAGCGTGTTTCCGTATAAATAGGTAAAACTTCTACGGATTTCATATATCCTGAAAGAGGCTGTGCCGTATAGGTCGTATTTTGTTAGTACACGAGGACGTGTTGATAAACGATAGGGGTAGATAGATGGAGCTTTCCGCGATTACACAATGGACTTTCTTTGAAGAAGTGCCGGTCCCTGCTGATATTGTCCCGCTTCTCTTACCTGGGGAGCAGGCACATTCGGCGTATAAAACACTGCGTGATTCTGCCGTATTCACAAATAAGCGCCTCATTGTTCGAGATGCTCAGGGAATAACTGGAAAGAAAGTAGAAGTGTATTCGCTGCCGTATTCGTCGATATGTATGTGGTCTACTGAAAATGCGGGAAAGATTGATCTCAATGCTGAGATTGAGTTATGGACGAAAGCTGGGCATATCAAGGTTAATGTCGGTAAAAAGGTGGATGTGCGTCGGATTGACATGCTTATCGCCCATGCGGTTCTGGCGGATTGATTAGGAAATAGGGCAACGAACTTTCAGTAGGGAAGAATTCGTTTTCTTGCTGTTCACTGCAGTAGCACGGGCGGTGCGGCACTGTTATACCGAAGAAGAGTTACTATTTGTTAGGCGGGGCGTGATCGGTACTGTTCGCGCTGACGAGGTACAGCAAACGGACCGGCGTGCAGGTAATTCAGGGTGGTATTGAGGTATGCGTGAATTTGTTGCCATTGATTTTGAGACGGCAAATGAGCAGCGGCGATCTGCGTGCTCGGTTGGAATGGTCCGTTTTGATAGTGAGGGGCAGATAGCGGATCGTTACTATCGGCTTCTACGTCCACATCCGGATGTTGACTATTTCAATCCGGTTCACGTGCGAATCCATAATATCCGCCCTAGTGATGTGGCACAGGCCCCTCAGTGGAATGAGGTGTACGGCGAGGTTTGCGCTTTCATTGGTGAACGTCCGATAGTGGCGCACAATATGGCTTTTGATGGGCATGTTTTATTGGGTTTGGCGCGGGCATACGAATTGCCGCGATGGGAAAATGAGCTGTTTTGTACTGTACAGTTGGCCCGCAGATTGCTTGGTGATCGGTTAGAGCAGCGCACTTTGCAACGGCTCTTTGCGTATTACTTCCCAGGTGAATCATTTACCCATCACGAGGCACTTTCAGATGCGCAGGCTTGTGGTCGGATTTTTGCGCGCATGCAGTCAGAATACGGATACGAGAATCTCAATCCGACTCGGCTAAATGATGGCTCAAGCTCCCGTAATGCTACTACAAGGGTGCATACTGCTGATAGGGCTAGTGCTGCTGAGCTAATCCAGCACTATGGGCATACCGCGGCTCTTGAAGGGGAGCGGGTGCTTTTTACTGGGACGCTTACCAGAGCGGCGCGCTCTGCTTTGCAGGAGCTTGTGGCGGCTATAGGTGCCACTCCAGAGAGATCTCTCACAAAGAAAACCACTATGCTTGTCGTTGGTGTACCAAATCCGCGTGTTTGGGCTGATGAATCGGCTGGTTCTCGCAAGCTACTGGCGGCAATTCGCATGCGAGACGCGGGAATTCCTATTCGGATCATTACGGAGGAAGAATTCTTCAATCTTCTCACAGATTAACGAATTATCGAAGAATAGCGATAAACATCCTATAGCTCTTTATTGGTCATACGAAAAATCTCGTTACCTTTATATGTTTAGGCGATAAGTGGCGCTATTGCTTGCTTTTCTGGCTGTATGGTGTCGGGGGGGGGGGTAATAGTGAATGGTTCCTGTATGAGATTGTGTAATGTTTTTCTCTGCAAAGAAGTTAAGTTAGTAAAATTTTGCTATTAAATTAGTAAGGTTTTAGCAATTTAGTAGTAAGGTTTTGCCGCGGGTGAGTGTGGTGTAATCCTGGGTGAAAATGTTGATCCAACTTTTATTAGAGTCGTTAACATGCGATACTGGCTCCTAGGAAAAGGGGAGGTTAGACGAAGCAGAGATTTTTGCTAGGTGAGCAATTTTTATGCATTGATCTTCTGCTGCGTTGCCGTCGTATAGCTATGCCTCGTGGTAGCTGTTAAAGAGACGGTAATATTTCCCCAATCTTGTGGTGAGTAGTAGGAGCAAGAATGCGTTGGATTTACTCCGGTAAGAAGGCTGCAGCTTTCTTACTTGCTTTAGCATTAGTTCTGGTAGGCATGGGTGCGTTCGGCGGCTTAGGTCGCGCTTTTGCAGCCGATCCTCTGCCGAATGGGCAAACCCCCTTTGAGCGGATTTATTCCGCGAAGATGAAGGGGAATATCAAGATCACAGGTAATACTCTGCGTATGCCAGATAGGCGTTACTACTCCGACGCTCTTATTGCCGCTTACGGCAAAGCGGGTATAGGCGCTAATGGCTCCAGTATGAACAACGATCTGTATATGGGGGAAGTGGATGCTGATAACGATCCCACTACTCGCAATTCCTCAGCCGCTGGTATCACAATCGCAGAAAATGCGAGTGTTGAAAAAGCATTCCTAATTTGGGGTGGTTCCAGCGCTCCTGGTGATCCAACGCGTACAAACGGGAGCCAGACGGGCAAGACTCCTCAGGAGCCGCCAAAAGCTGCCCCGGAGAACGAAGTAGTGGCTGGCCCCGTTATCAAGTTTAAGACTCCGAAGATGAGTAGCTACATCAACGTTGCTCCAGTAAAGAGCTCACGGTTGACGAACTTTAAGAAGGATTACACCGCCTACGCCGATGTGACGAATTACGTCAAAGAAGCCGGTGCTGGCATGTATTGGGCTGGCGATCTTCCGCTTTCCACCGGATACGACGCATACGGCGGTTGGTCGCTGGTCGTGGTTTATGCTGATTCAGATCAACCGCGCAATGATTTGAACGTCTTTTTCGGGCAACGCTATACGGATAAAGATAATAGGGTCGCGATTAACCTTACGGGGTTAGTCACTCCGGTGGCCGGTACGGTTCACGCCAAATTGGGTACGGTGAGCTGGGAAGGCGATCAGCCGGGTAAAGGAGATTTCGCAACAGTTGGAAAGGAAGCCTCCCCAACGAATGCGCGGGTATATGACGAGCTGACGCCCGCTGATGATTTTGGTAATTCAGCCGTTACGTATGAAGGAAAGCTGATTACTGATCGCATCCCGAATTACAACAACAACCACGGTGTTGACGCCAAGGTCATTAACATTGACGGGAAACTGCACAATGGGCAGGATACCTTCGGTGTGTACATGTCATCTACCGGCGATATCTACTACCCAACTATCATTACAACCGAAGTTGAGCTTTATTCGCCGGATGTGCGAGTACAAAAAACAGTGGAGAACATCACCCGTCCCGGAGCGAAGATCGCGACGGAAGGCGATATTCTCGAGTACACCGTCGATATTAAGAACGTAGGTTATGATACGGCGACCTTAAATGTTGCAACAGATAACCTGCCCGGCACGGTTGAATATATCCCCGGAAGTATCGTCCACATGAACGGTGACGTTCGAGAACCACGAACGGATCAGCCTGCAGATGATGATTCCGAGTACGTAGCGGATAAACATCAATTGGTATTCCATATCGGCAATGGAGCAACCCCTGAAAATGGCGGCACTCTGGTTTACAACCAGGAAGTCATGTACAAATATCGCACTCAGCTCACTGCTAAGGGCGCAGGTCAAGCAATCGTGAATACCGTGCTGGTGGAATACTCCGGTTCGGATGGAGAAAAGACTTCCGGTGGTAGCTCGCATGATAAGAACGAGTTAAAGACCGAGCCACAAAAACCGGATTACACCCTGACGAAGACGGCGGATAAGCCGAAGAACTACAAGCTGACTGCCGGGGAAGTCGTCACCTACACCTTTACTTTGAAGAATATTGGCAATGTATCGCTAAGTGATATTACTCTGAACGATCCACTGCCGAATTTGGGTCCGATTACCTTTACGAATCCGGATCAGAAAGTACTAGCACCAGCCGGGCAGCCTAATGATGTGATGACTGCTACCGCTCAGTACACCATTACGCAAGATGATGTTGAGCGCGGGGTATTGGAAAATACAGTAACGGCTAACGCTAAAGAACCTAAGGGAAGTACCCTTACGCGCACCGCGTCAGTTTCTTTGCCAGCCGAACAGCAGCCGGAAATCGTTTTGACGAAGACCTCTGACCATGACGGTAAAGAGTCAACTCTGCGAGCTGGCGATACCGTGAACTACACCTTTACCTTGAAGAACACGGGTAACGTCACGGTCAAAGACATCGCAATTAAAGATCTGATGGAAGGCGTTAACGTCGGCAAACCCTCGGCGACCTCGCTCGCTCCAGGAAATACACTGACTGCTAGCGGCACATATCAGGTCACTCAGGCAGATGTCGATGCCGGTAAGATTACGAATAAGGCAATCGCCACTGGAAAAGATCCGAAGAATGGCGATATTAATTCTAATGAAGCGCCAAATAACATAACGATTAAACGGACGCCAGCTTTATCCTTGGAAAAGGTTTCCGATAAAGATGATGTCAAGGATTATGTTGCACGAGTAGGGACGCCAGTTACCTATACCTTTACAGTGACGAACACTGGAAATGTGACGGTCAAAGGAATTACCTTGACCGATCAGCTTCCAGATCTCACGCTCAGCGAGCTGTCCCGCAAGGATCTTGAGCCAGGGCAAAGCGCTACTGCCACTGGAACATATCTGCTGAAGCAGAGCGATATCGATGCGGGCACGCTGTTGAATACCGCTTCTGCTGCTGGTAAAAGCCCAGATGATGGGGATGTTCCGTCAAACAAGGCCAACAATACGCTGACCTTCAAGCAGAGTCCGTCTTATACCTTTGCTAAGACCAGCGATAAGCCAGATGATTACCGGATGAAGGCTGGCGATACGGTCACGTATTCCTTTACGGTGACGAATACCGGCAATGTCACCTTGCATGATGTTGCGGTGTCGGATCCATTGCCTGGCTTGTCTGAGGTGAAGGTGGATAAGCCGGTCCTGGCTCCCGGTGAGGTGGCAACGGCAACGGCAACCTACCAGATCACTCAGGATGATGTTAACCGCGGAGAGGTGGAGAACACTGCAACCTCGACGGCAACTTCTCCCGATGGGAATGTAACCAAGAAGCAAAGCAGTGTTACGCTCATTGCTGAGAGCAAGCCAAACTACACGTTTGTGAAGTCCTCGGATAAACCTGCTGACTATCGTCTCAAAGTTAATGACGTCATCACGTATTCATTTACCGTGACGAACACAGGTAACGTGACGTTGCACGATGTAACGATCACCGATCCGTTGCCAGATCTATCGCCAATACAAGTGGATAAGACGGTATTGCTTCCTGGGGAGGTCGCTACCGGCAAGGCGACGTATGTTGTTAAGCAAAGCGATATTGATTCCGGAAAACTCCGCAATATGGCAACCTCAACTGCGACGACTCCTGGCGGGGATAAGATCCGCAAAGATTCTGTCTTGCGTATTCCGGCAGAGCAGCGTCCGGAATACAGCTTCACGAAGGAAAGCGATAAGCCTGCTGATTACAAGTTGAAGATCGGTGATACGGTCACCTATACCTTCACGATTGTTAATACCGGCAATGTGACCTTGCACGACGTAGCAATTGATGACCCGATGTTTGCTGCCAATCCGGTGAAGCTGGAGAAAGATACTATCCAGCCATCAGAAAAGCTGACGGCAAAAGCAACGTATCAGATCACCCAGAAAGATATCGACGCGGGTAAGATCGAAAACACTGCGACGGCAACAGCTACTCCGCCAGTCGGTGACCCGATTAAGCAGGAAGATTCAGTTCTTCTTCTCGGTGAACAGACCTTGGATTACACCTTTGTAAAGTCCTCGGATAAGTTAAAGGATTATCTGTTAGCTGCTGGCGATACGGTCACGTACACCTTTACGGTGACGAATACGGGGAATGTGACGTTGCATGATGTTGCGGTGTCGGATCCATTGCCTGGCTTGTCTGAGGTGAAGGTGGATAAGGCCATCTTGGCTCCAGGTGATGTTGCGACGGCAACAGCGAAATACAAGGTGACGCAAGAGGATGTTGACCGTGGATTTGTGAAGAACACAGCCACATCGGTGGCGAAAGCTCCGAACGGTGACATTATCTCCCGTAAGAGTTCGGTAAAGCTTGCTGGCGACCCGAAGCCCGAATATGACTTTGTAAAGTCCTCAGATAAGGGCGACGGGTATCAGCTCCAGGTGGGGGATACGATTACGTATTCCTTTACGGTGACGAATACGGGGAATGTGACGTTGCATGATGTTGCGGTGTCGGATCCGATGAAGGGCTTGTCTGAGGTGAAGGTGGATA
>NZ_JBKIWR010000017.1:0-52941 GCF_046599595.1 Trueperella sp. LYQ143
CCCCCCCCCCCCCCCCCAAGCCCCAAGGCGCAGTTATGCGCACGAGCCTAAAGCAGAAGAAAAATGAGTCCTGTGATATGCGCGTGTGTACAAGTGTCTAGCAAGATCCGCACTTGTGCTCACACGAGGGCCGTGTGAGCACAAATAGTGCTACGTGTGAGCACACACTGAATCTTGTTAGGAGACCTAAAACCCTGGAAAACCGCACTGTAAACTGCGGTTATTGGTGCATTATCTGCACCAATTTTTGCTTCTAACCGCTCATCATTTTGATGAATGAGGCGGAAAAATAAGTAGTGATTTGTTGTGGTAATGGGCTAGAATGGAGGTGGCTTTTCTCCGGTTAGGGATGTTGATGTCTGCTAATCGAGAGCGGATAGTACGCAAACAAATGTACTTTTCTGCTGTGGAATGGGCTGGGATAGTGCGCCGAATGCGCACAATTGGATCGCGGAACTTCTCGCAGTTCGCCCGCGATGCGCTTCTTAGTGTGAATATTATTGTGTCTCATAAAGAGGCTAATAACCGTGCGCTTATCTCAGCTTTAGGGCGTATTGGTAATAATCTTAACCAGATTGCCCGTCAAGTTAATACAGATCAAGTAGTCACATTAAGCATTGTGCATCGCTGTCTTGAACTCATGGAAGAGATCTATCAGTTGATTCGTGAGGATATGGAAGAACGCAGTGGCTACGGTCAAGGTCTCGAAACCGATCCGAGTGAACCTACTCGGAGCGGTTAAATACGTCTGTAATGGGGACAAGACGAACGAAAAAGTGTTCGTCTCGTCTAATTGTGGCGTGCCTCAGTCGGCAGAATCTATCGTCGATGCGTTCGAGAAAACCGTCGCACGAGCAGAAAAATATCGCGCAAGTGGGGGTCAGAAAACTCTGATTAAGGCTCATCACTTTATCCAGTCATTCAAACCTGGCGAGATTAGCGCTAAGGAAGCGCACACAATTGGGTGCGCGTGGGCGGCAAAAATTGTCGGTGATGACTATGACTATGTGGTAGCCACACATGTTGACCGCGAACATATCCATAATCACCTGTTAATCAATCCGGTTCATCGTCAGACCTTGAAGCGGATTAGATTCTCGAAGAATCTGCCGAGATATTTACGTTCGTTATCCAACCAGCTTACCGAGCCACGTGGCCTTTCGGTCACACACGAGAAAGGAGAAGGAGAACAACGAGATAAAAATATTGATATTGGTGAGCGCTATCAGCGTGCAGAAGGTCGATCTTTCATTCAGATTCTCATTGCCAAAATTGAGCAATGTGTATCTGAAAACACGACGTGGGATGGCTTTATCGCGCAATTGAACTCGCTGGGAGTTGAGGTCAATATGCGTGGTAAACACATTACGTTTCGTGACATATCGGCAGGGCAAGTCAAAGCGCGGCGAGGAAAAACCATCGGAGAGGCATATACACGTCAAGCTCTTGAAGCGCGTCTTGGACATGTCGCAGCTCTTAGCTATGTGATTGATTCATCTCGTCTTGATATCAACGGTGACATGGCTCGTATCTGGATAGGGGGATCTGGGCAGTATGTTCAGGTGAAAACCGCACAGATATCACAGCGTGATGGTCAGAATATCGTGTCGTTACCTGCAACATTTCCCTTGATTGTGACTGAGAAAAATGGGAAAACGCAGCAGGTTACAGCGGCGTATCTTGCCCGATGGCTACCGCAATATGATGCTCAAACCCGTCGAGAAAAGAACGATATGACAATGTATCAACCACGGCGTCACTACTTTTGGAATCCGCACGTGGAAGAACATGGCATGACTAGCCGTGAGCGGAAACGCAACATTGGCAGGGATCGACGTATGGAGAAAGCGTCGCAAGAAATCCGTGCTCTCTTGATCTATTACACGTATTTGAAATCGAGTCAAGGAGAAAAGTCGCGCATGATCGAGAAGCTAGAGGATGATTGTCGGCGCAACGAGTCGGAGTTGTTTGCAGTTTTCAAGAGACAAAAGGCAACATCGGCCGGTGATAGCACTACCAATAAAGCATTGAAGCAACGACGAGATGAGCTTCTCAAACAACTTGATATGTATCAGCAAGTCAAAGAACTTATCGAAGGATTTAACGAAAGGAAGAAAACCAATGAGCATCATCGGCGGTGAACAGTTAGGTCATAGCGTCAGCGTCTTTGTAGGAAACACGGCAATCAGAGTTGCTGTGGGGCTTACGAACGCGAGTGCGCATACATTGAAAAACAGTGCCCGGCTTGGATTATGGACAGTATCGAGACTGCCGCACACTCAAATCTTACGTAAGAAAGGACAACTAACTGCCAAGCGTATCGTTACTCAAGGTGACGCTAGATGGCATCAAATTGATGACTCTACCGTAAATAAAGTCGTCAAAATGTTGAAGAAACTGGGCGTGGATTACGCGGTGAAAGTCGCCCCAGACGGTCAAAAATATCTTGTCCATTCAGGAAAAGATATGGAAACCGTCAAATATGCGCTTCAACAGTTAGTGAATGTTACTGAGCAGATATCCCGCGAACAGCCGCTACAAGAAGAGATCGGCACGGATGACCGCAGCATTGAACACGTCGAAAAGCTTACCGACAAACAATTAAAAGCTACCGTCAAAGAGCTTGAGAGCCAGGGCGATTACGTAATACCTGAGAGCAAAACAGTTCTTGAGTTTTCCAAGGCCTCTGAGATCGACCCGATCTTTGGAAGTGGACTGAACCTCGAAGCTACCCCTGCCACTCTAACGGGATTAACCCCTGAATCAACCACGCTCACCTCGCAGCAGGTAGGCAACGCCACATCAGCTAACCTTACCCAGCTACTAGACCAGGAGAAGAACGCAAAGATTTCCCCACAACAAATTAAGCAAGAACTCAAGCAAAAGATAGAGAAACGAACACAAAGCGTGAGCAATCCGAGTAAAAAGATTATTCCTCACCGTGGGCAGAAACGATGACCTGTCAAACGTCCATTGCTCTAGAAGGCATTATCAGTCGAGAATATCTCGTCACATCACACGCTGAACCGACAATCATGTTTTACCTGCATGTGGGAAAGACGCAGGAAGATCAACTTAACGTCCCCATCATGGTCAGCGGTCTGCGAGCACAGCACCTCATAGATTCAGGACGAATCCGCCAAGGTAATCGGTGCCTGGTGTTCGGTGTACTGCAAGATGACGGGACGGAAGATAACTCGTATGTTACTGCCAGCCTTGTTGGGTTCGATGACTTCGATCTATGGAAAGAGCTGACCCAACGGTGAATACGATACGTCTGATCGCAGATCATGCTATCCCTGAATTACCTCGCGTTCTTTCCAGCATCGGCTACATCGAACACGCAAAGATTCAACAGGTCAAACCTGAATGCTTCCTAGGCATGGGCAGAGCGGAATCAATCATTTACAGCCGTGAGGGACTATATTTCGTTAGCCAACTTCGTCCACCACAGCGCGCACTATATCGCCTGCGTATATGTTTGACCGCCTGGCAAGTAGGCGAGTCTATCAATAAGAGCCGTTATCTGCCCGTCGAGCATGAGGAGTTCCCCGTCGAGCGGGACTCTATGAGCGTGCCCGTCGAGCAGCCAATAGACGATGCCTGTCAACAAGCAGAAGTCATTGACGAGATACCACTATCATCCAGCGCTATTACACCTCCAAGTGCTGCCACCCCAGAATATGGGGAACTAATAGGCGTCGAGAAAGTGCTTGCGAATCTACAAGACCGTATTAGAAACAAACTACGTACCGCACAGGAAGGGCGACGGCTATGAATACCCGTAACCGTGTAAGGATCATACTCATTATCTGTACCGCAGTCATTGCAGGATGGGCAGGAAATAAGATTTCCTACCAAATCAGAACAGATCTTCGCATGGGAATACGGCTCAGCGATATTATCAATCGAGTATTCATTGACATCATGAATCACCCCTTGCATATCTCCACAGGCCAATACGATCTACTCATCGGCTTAGGAATATCTCTGATTGCTCTCGTCATGATGATTAATCAGATCTATAAGCGTGCCAGGCGGCGTGACGGGGAAGAACATGGCTCATCAAAATGGGCAGACCCACGTGCGTTACGCCGATTCATGAACCGGAAAGATAACACGCAGAATCTATGGTTTGCGAGCCATACGGCGCTCTCACTCGATACGCATCGCACGCAACGCAACCTCAATGCGCTGATAATCGGTTCAGCCGGTTCAGGCAAAACTCGCTACTACGTCATTCCTAATCTCGCCCAAGCCAATACCTCATTCGTAGTTACTGATCCCAAAGGTGAAATCTCTGCCGAAACCTACGATTTTATGCGACTGCAGGGATATGACGTGCGCACCTTAAATCTGATCGACTTCGCCAAGTCGGATTCATACAATCCTTTGGCTTATTTCAACCCGGAACAGCCCGAAGTCGATTGTATGGTGCTTGTCGAAAACCTGATAACCAACACCTCAGGAAAACGCCCTACCACCTATAGCGGATCAGATTTTTGGGAGAAAGCAGAACGAGCACTACTCACTGCCTTGACCTTATACGCGTATTACACCTCCGAATACCCCACCCTTGTCGAGGTAGTGGATTTACTTGCCCAAATGAAAGCATCGGAAACCGACGAAGCCTCGAAAAGCTATGTTGACCACGTTTTTGACGCCATCTACGAAACCGTAGCTGAATACGATGCTGACCCAACGAGTTACAGTGAGGAATCTAAACGCCTCATCGACGGGCTACGCTTTGCCCTGAGCCAGTACAACACTTACACCCAAGGAGCGGGAGAAACCAAGAAATCCGTCATTATCTCTCTCGGTGTACGCCTCGCACCACTACACATGACACAAATACGACGAGTGCTCTCCGCTGACACTATCGGGCTGGACACGATAGGGGATAAGAAAACAATCCTCTATCTCATCATCCCTGACACTCATGCGGCTTTCAATTTCATGGCTGCCATATTCTACGAACAACTATTCCAAACCTTAATCCTGAAAGCCGATAACAGCCCACAACGCCATCTCGATGTTCCAGTGCAGTGCTTTATGGATGAATTCCCTAACGTGGGGCGCATTCCTGCTTTTGAACGGAAAATCGCGGTCATGCGTTCACGAGGCATTTCAGTATCAGTCATCGTGCAAAACTTTGCTCAGGGTAAATCCCTATATAAAGATGACTGGGAAACCATTGTCGGTAACTGTGACTCGACCTTGTTCTTGGGTGGAACAGAAGAATCAACAACGAAATATATTTCTGGCCGGTTGGGTAAACAGACCATCATTACGGAAGATCACTCGCACAGTAAAGGGCGCAACGGGTCAGTTACACACTCAATCCGGTCAAGCGCACGCGACCTAATGGCATCCGACGAGGTTGGACGCCTTCCGACACATCTGTGTATCTATTTCCTCCGCGGCCTTCTGCCGGTAATGGATAAGAAAATGCCAGCAATTAGCCTTCCCCGAGAAAGGCCTTCGACAGGCGCGAAGAAGCGAACAAGATGAATAAGAAGAACGCAGGACCAAACAAAATAACCCCAATATTGCTCACAATATCGTGAAGTAGCGTATCTCCCGTCGAGGCTGACAGATTAAGTGAATCAAACTGGAAGAAAGAATACACCGCCAAGACAAGCACAATTGTTACCCCGTGCATTACCGCTGACGCATATCGTTTCAAAAACCCGATAGCAATATGTTTTGTCTCGACATGACCAAAGAAAACGAGAGGAAGTGTTGCGGCGGCGCTCAGAATATAGATCTCAGCAAAATACAAGAACACAATAATCTTCAATGCAAAATGTCCGAGCAGCGACATCATATACGGTAAGAATAAGATAAACATGACAGCCACCTGATCCGTCAAGCTCATATCCTCAACAGCCTCAATGACCGTAGGTGTCAACTCTTGGATATTAGCTGCAGGGGACTGTTCTTGAACTCCGCTAATAAGCGTGTGACCTATATCGTTAATTGCGGCGAGAATCAGATCAGATTTCTGGACTATCGAGATCACCACTACGGCTTTGAAGGTGAATGCTACAACGGCGGGGGTCGCTGCTTGTGATTCTTCATATCGAGAGACGATCCGGAGTAACTCTAGAAGCAAAATAGCTGATAGGAGGGTGGCAGCAATCGGTTTAACGGCTATCGAATTCACGTTCGTCACAAACGCATAGGCGTTCGCGTTGTACTGGTCAATCGACGAATACAACGCCTCAGCACCAGAAGCAAAAGCTCCTCCAACAATCGCGGTGAGCATCGCGATAATAATTGTCGTCATATTAATCCACCCTCACCACATACGGTTCAACTTTGTCAGAATTGGAATAAAACGATAAATGACGCAACCCTACGCCCCCGCCAGGAATCGCATCGATCACAGTATTTTCGCCGGCATAAATCGCTACATGGGTTAGCTCATCGAGCGATCGGGGAACACTATACGACTGGAAAAACACAATATCGCCCACCTGAGCCTGCTCTAGTGGAATCAGATGCCCGCCATACGAAGAAGAAAGAGAATACATGGCGTATTCACATTTCGCTCTAGCCGGAGGATTACCAGGAGCAGCCATCGGTAACGTAATACTTCGCCCATGAAGATACGCACGATAGGCAAGCCAGCAACAGTCAATCGACCCGTCGCCCTGCCCGCGCCCATAAGGCATTCCCATATATTGCGAGGCAGCCCCGAAAACGCTTGTCCCGTTACCTACCGTACCGGCATTACGGACAGCCAAATCAGGATTACGTCTAATAACTACCTTGCCAGTCTCAATCTCACGATTAAGCGTATCTACATCGAAAGACTCTACATAATAGGCTGCGTTACCATAATTTTCCGTATGTACTACGTCGTCATCATCAACCGAGGCAATATAGGCCACATGACCATACGGGGAATCATGACCGAGTGTGCCTGAAGCAAAAGAGATCACATCGCCTTGCTCGACGTAACCTGCATCCGTGATCGTTTCCCACCTAGAAAGATTACGCTCATCACCCCACTCGAACCCGTGCCCGCCATACGGAGTAAGAGTCGCATACGTATAAACCCAATGAGCAGGCGTGCCGCCCATATCGCGGTTCACACGCCAAAACACAAAATCTGTACAGTTGCCGTAATAATAGTTCGTCGCAGGATTAGGCGTGTTATACACTGCAGAAGGTGATCCGTCAGGATTTCGAACTTTATCACGCCACGGGTAGTCATCCCCAGCAATCATCACATGATTTCCCGCTTCATCATTCAAGACGAAATTAACTAGCCAACTGGGTAAAAAACTACACAATATCGCAATCAATACCGCCAAAATAACTATCGCCACTAACGCAATACCCACACCGCCGGATACCATGCCGACAACAGCACCAATCGCTTTCATTACTACTGTTGAAACTGCCCGCACGGCAGCGGTTGTTACTCGACGGGCAAAATATGCCTGTTTGCCACTTGCCGCACCGACAGTGCGTGATGACTTCGCCGCAGATAAATGACGAAAACGAAAACGACGAACTAGCGAATACGTTTTACCAGACGAGCCTTTTGATATGGCACGTTTACTCCGATAGACAGCAAAACGACCAACGCGACCCGCCTGACGCATAGCAGTTTTCGATGAAACCTTCGCAGCCTTACGAGATGTTTTATCGAAAACGATCTTTGCTTGCTGAAGATTATCTTCTTGCGCGGCACGATGGAAAGACTGCACATCTCGAGTCATCTTGCGAGTAGACCGGATATACGGCTTAACAAGTTTTACCTGTGAAGTACGACGAAATCGAGACATGCCCTACCAGCCCAAAACAAAAGAAAAATACAAACACATCTCGCAATCCACAGCATCTGCGTGACATAGACATAGACACGGATACGTGATTCCCCATCCGTCTCTTGATTCTCACCCGACCTGGAGGATGTTTTGTTCACGGAAGGAACCACAAAATGTCGTAACCCGAGAAGAAGAAAAACCCAATCACCTATCCCCATCTTCCCCCAGATAGCCCGATGACGCTGAAACCTACTCATCTTTAATCACCGTCGGAACCAAAATAGGAACATCCTGTGCAGAAAGCCGATGCGATTCATTTGATCCCCAACACACCAGAGCATCTTTTACGCCAGCACACGTCGAATAATCTGACGAGAGAAGAAAACTAGCAGAATCAAGAGACAGCGCAGTAGGACCAGAAGCGAGAGAACCTTGAGTACCACTGCCAAGCTGACCGTAATAATCCGACCCCCAACACCACACCTTGCCCTCAGAAAGCGCACAGGCGTGAATAGCACCAGCAACAAGATCATCAACCGGCTTACCCGCGAAAAGCTCAATCACAGTAGGGGAAAGGATTTGATCGGATTTATCACCAGCTTGCCGCCAACGATTATCACCCCAACAGGTAATCGAAGAAGCTGTTGAGGCACAGGCAAAATCTGAACCTGCAACCAGATGCTCGACGGGCGCAGACAACTCGAAATGGTGGATATTTTCCGTCCCTGCTTTACCCGTACCGAGTTGACCAAGATTATTAGCCCCCAAACAGGTAATCGAAGCGTCTTTTGCCAAGCACATAAACCCTTTACCAGAAGCAAATACCGTATCAGTAGACACAGGAGGGGTGGTGGGGGAGGGTTCGTGTTCTGCTATAGCTTGCGGTGAAGAATTACGCTGACCGACAACCTGCCACAAAAGAATCAGAACCACAACCAGCGCCGCCGCTATAGCGATAACCGCGAGACGTTTTAATGGAAAACCACGAGAAATAGTACTGCCAGCGGTTGGCTCATCGGCGGGCTGGATATAGACAATTGGAGGAAGTGGTGGGTGTTCCCCTGTTACCTGCACATATTCAACCCAGGCTCTCAGCCCAGGCCAACACGACGGGTGATCTTTTAGCGCGGCAAGAAGATCAGCAGAAAGCTCATTATCCTGCGCAATCACCCGCAAATTTTCCGGCTCTAAGGAAGGGTCAATGACCATCACTACCTACCTCGACCGTATCATTCCTATCAGCAAAACGTGTAGAAAACAGTTTGAACAAGCGAGAATGAGGATCCATCGTGTTATCAAACGGCACAGTGGACTCACCCACTCGCAGCAAACCGCATCCTGGTGAAGCGTTAACAAAATACGAACGCTGCTGGGCGGAAAGCTCAAGAAGATCTGTGAGCGTATCCGCATCGGTGGATTGCTGATTAAGCAGGAATAGCCCATCTGAGTTCGATAACATCAGCCGGGCACTTTCTGAAGCCAATAATTCTTCAATGTTTTGAGTAATCCCCGTAGCCGAGGCTCCATACTTGCGCACTCGCTTAAATAACGCTTGACAATATGACGAAGAATAAGCGTGAGAAAACAAAAGATGGAACTCGTCAATGTAGACCCATGTACGCACGCCGCGAGCCTTATTACGCACAATCTTCTGCCAGATCGTCTCCAGCACAACCATCATGCCAAACGTCTGTAATTCACTACCCAAATCCGCCGTATCGAACACGGTTAGCCGATTCGATAAATCCACATTCGTTTGCCGAGCAAACGCGCTAGCCGATCCCTTCGCATATAGTTCAAGACCAGTTGCCAGCTCTCTTGCCTCGTCAAAGTCCTGAGTCGCAAGCTCATCATGAAGGGATAACAAAGTTGGAGGCGTTGCCTCATCGGTATTCCAATAGGTCGAATACAGCCCTTGAGCGCACCGATCAATAAGTGACCGTTTCTGAGCCGATAGACCACTTGCCCCGCCAATAAGCACCTCAATAAGCGAAAGCACATAAGCGCACTTGTCACGCAGCGGATTAGATTCAGCGCTCATATCCTTATCCAAAGCTAAGGGATTAATACAGTGCGGCGAACCAGGAGAAATCACCACACGAGTCCCAGATAATTCCTGGCACAAAGCCGCATACTCTCGCTCAGGATCAATAATAAGAATCTCATCATGAGCACGCCGCAAAAATATCTGCTCAATCTCAAACTTCGCGAACTGGCTCTTGCCCGAACCCGACGTCCCAAGAATAAACCCATTAGAATTCATCGTCTGTGTTCGATCAGCAACAATCAGATTCTTCGATAAAGCGTTAACCCCATAGAAATTCCCACCCGAATCGAAAATCTCTTGAGAGGTAAACGGAATCAGTACTGCACCAACCGCAGTAGTAATCGTGCGCTTAATCGGTAAACGGCACACACCCAAAGGCAAAATTGCGTTCAACCCGTCCATTTGCATGTAGCGAAGTATTTCTAGACGGCATGAATGCTTCGCCGCTAGCCGCAATACCCGTGATGACAATTCCTTAAGCTCTGAACTATTCTCAGCCGCAATACCGATAACAATCGTGGTCTGAAATAGCTTCTCATTCGATGTTTCTAACTGGTGACGCAACTGAACTGCTTCCTCATGAGAGGCACGCAGCTCATGAGGCATCAAATCCTCGCTCAATCCCTGCTTAGCCAGTTTGCGCTGCTCACTCACCCGCTGGATATCCATCCCCGCAATCTGACGCTTCACCATCTTCAGCCCCTCAGCTTGATCTATGGGATCAAGATGGATCGAGAGGGTAAGATCTGAGGGGATAGTGGACAGCTCATTAATCAGACGATCAGAAATCCACGGTGGAAGCTGGCGTAGTACTAATGTTTGCCATAGGCGGCGCTGGCCGCCAGACCATAACTCGACGTAATCCTTATCGCGCGTATCATCTATCGCCCACGGACACACAAAATCTTTCGTGGTCAGCTTTTGCCCAGCAAGATAACCATAATCAAAATCCGGACGAACACCTGGCCGTAATAACTGCTGTAAAACCTTGATACGTTCAGCACCAGTTAAAAGACGAGCCTTACACCCGCCAACCTCACGCAACGTCGAGGCATCTTCACTGATGATCCGATTCAGCATCACCTGAGCCTCATCAAAGGAATCAGCCTCAATAGTGATCGTTAAATAACGCTGTGTCAACGTATTATTCCGACCCGTCTCAAGACGAGAAGAAATCAACCGATTATACTCAGAACGGGCATAATCCCACCCGTCACCACGGGGAGATAACGCAACCTCATCAAGAAGATCTGCCTTATCCAAAACCCGATTTAACACCGTGATCTGTAAATGCTGACCAGCAAGATGACCATTGAGAAACGCCGCATATTTCTCCACAAGCCCCTCTTGGGTAGCCGCTGGAGTAAGTGCATAATCAATATCAGAAAGCAATAATGTTGCCGAATACCGTTTAGCACTTAAATACGCCAAACCCGACTCGGTTAATGCCTCGTAGTAAATAGCATTCTGAGCACTACGCTGACGCCGACCGCCCCGTGACTTACTGTTAGCAGCCTGAGACTTCGAGTTTGGCGATCCTTTTTCTTTTTGGTGTGTGTTTTTGCTCCGAAACATCACTATCAAATTCCCTATCACAATAAATCCACGGTTGATTGTGACGCCCGCCCTGATAACGCCACCAATAACCCACATAGCGCTCAAAGGGGATGCCCATAGGGCGCACCCAGCCTAAACAAACCCCAGGTAGCGCCAAGACAGATATCGCGATCACGCCCAGATCCTCAAGCCCACGCAGGTACAGAACGGCATAACTACCAAAAAGAATCGGCAGAAACACAGCACTGACCACAAGCTGACGTACCGACATGCCCGCCAGAATTTTCGGCTGGTAAGCCGTGATCTCACGAAAGACTTTTACCTCAAGAGCCACTACATTATCCGCCAATCTTGAATGCGAGAAAATATCCCGCTAGGCTCATAACCGCTAATCCACCGAGAAACTGGAATCCATGCGTTCGCGTTTGACCGCCATTGTTGTCATTCCAGGAAAGAATAAGGTTAATAAGTCCCCATAATGCATATAATCCGCCAGCGGCTGCGACAAGTTCAGATATAACTTTAAGAAAGTCTTGTGCTGTGAATGGAACAATATCAGAAGGCATGATTCCGCCCTTTCGCCCGAGAAGCCATCACAACAACAGCTAGACCCACACATAAACTCATCGACGCCCCATACACCAGCCCATGTGAAGCCGTGTTACCCGTATAAGCCAGTCGAGAAGATGAATACTCGCTCGCGTATCCATCTACTCCTTCGTCTCGCGGAAGAACATGACTGTGACCTTCCTCGACAGGCGCGGTTAAGTGAGACGGTGTTATCGGGGTAGGTGATGGGTTAACAGGTGTGGGATCTGGCATCGGCGCAGGATCAGGCTGTGGCTGCGGCTGTGGCTCAGGTACCGGCTCTGGATCCGGGGTAGGAGATGGAGATGGTATTGGCGTCACCGGATCTGGTTCCGGATCAGGCATGGGGACAGGCAATGGATCCGGCTCACTTGGATCTGGCGGTACTGGTGGAGGGTCAACCGGATCGGGAACTGGAACAACAGGCTCAGGATCAGGTGTTGGAACTGGTGTCGGATCAGGCTCAGTTATACCAACATCGCCTGAATCCAGATGTGTAATACCTTCATCCGCATACGCCAGCGAGACGGGAAACACGCCTAATACGACAGCGCCTAGACCAACTAAAAGACGATATCTCACCATTATTTCCTTTCTTCTGCCGCTAAAGTGAACGGCTCTTATCAATAACAGGTCGTGGAGAAGATAGGGCCTGCCGCGCACAGGTGTGATTGTCAGAGGAAGAAAACGCGACAGACCCACGCTTAACATCACTTTCATCTGCTGAACGCACCTGCAAGGATTCAGCGGGAAAAGTGAAAAAATCAGATAACTCTTTATCAGGCTCAAGCCGATAACGCGCCCGAACAGTCATACATCTTTGCGCGACATCAGGATGCAAATTCTCCGGTAGATCTTCCTTGCACCCACGCACACGTAAAATCTCAAACGCGGCGCGTTCCACTTGAGATTTCCGTGTCGTAACCGCATTCTCAGCACGCTCAGATAGCACTTTGAGCGTGTTTTGCTCAACAGGATCAATCATCGGGCGTAACTCCTCAGCCTGTTGAATCCGCTTGTGCATTCCCGCAATCGTTGCTGAGGCGGCAGGCTGAATCACCGTGTTGAGCAGCTTTGCAAACTCGCCCGCCGCTTCATGTGAAATGCGTTCCCTGGCACGCGCTACACGTTGACGTAAAGCGCTACGTTCAGCAACGGGAAGCTGCTCAATCTTGCCTTCCGCAGAAACCAGCAGCATGTTGCGATGCGGTAGTGGACTGGTCAAATTCGCGTTAACACGATCAAGAATCCGGTTAATCTCGTTCTTCAACTGAGCGTGGATCTCTGAGCGCCGTTCAGCCGGACTAACAGTACGCAAAGTACGCGGCGGAACATCACGAGCGATCTGTTCCAGCCGGTAAATCACCAAGCCATCCAAATTCTGCACCTGATCCAACGCCGGAAGCGGATTAGCCGAAAGACGCTTTTGGATCATCTCGACCGTCCAGCCACGCCCCACAGCCTCGCTAGCAATGCGCTCAATCCGCGCCCGCCCACTCGCCGTGAGCAAAGCCCAAATCTTTTCCGAAAACAACACCGAACCATCCACACCAGGAACGCCATCAGCAGAATCACGTGCCAGTTTTTCACCCGCGCCTGGTGGATGGTTGGGTAGACCGAAATTACGAAGTAATTTTGGTTTGGAAATATCTTTAGATATTTGTGCGGCGTCTGACCGTGCCACGGTAGAACGCCGCACGGTGTGACCAGCAGTTTTACTGTTTTCCGCTGGCGAAATGTGCTCAACGCTCTCAGATGAACGTGAGGATTCATTCTCGCTTTCACCCAGCGAGCTACTCTGCGTACTCGCATGTGGTTTACGTTGAGCAGTTGACCGTGTACTTCGACTACTACTCATTTTCAACATGCGCATCGAATCCGGACGCGATTGCTCTAACTGCTCATCGCGCTGATTAAGATCGCCAACCTGGATGGAGTTAACGTCAAATTCCGGATGAGACGTGCACCGCAACACTGTGACAGGAATATAGGCACGATTAGCAATCCGTAACTGAACCTCGTTAAACGCCTCGCTAGGACTCAACGGATAATCAGAAATAATCGTCAACTCGCGCAGTTTGCCCTCTCGATCCCGTACCAGAAAACGAAAACGAAGATTAAGGGACTCCAGCTCTAAAAGAGCGCTACGCACACCACGCTCACCAAGCCCGTGAGTATCAGCAAGGTTTCGATATCCTAACTTCGTTCCGGGCTTCAATGCCAAACACACAGCTAAAACACCAAGAGCCGTGTAGGAAAGCTTATCGTTATGAACAATCTCGTTCGGTAAAACGACCGCGCCCCGGCGGACAACAAAATAATCTGCCGATGACATAACAACACATCCTCATCATGACGGAGTAAATTTCATGACCTACCAGCACACCAACTCGTAACAACGACACCGATGTATCTGGGGACTATCTATCTAAGATGCGAACAAAGCACCTGCCCGAGGGTAGATAGCCCGCACAGTACAGGCAGGCTATCTACCCAGTAACTAGCAATGCTTAGGAGACTAACTTGCGGCGCAAAAGCCACACGCCACCCGCAATGAAAGCGGCAGCGCTACCAGCTAGCACGCCTGCAGATGCGCCAGTATGCGGTAATCCTGGCGTCGGAGGGACAGGGGGAGTAGGCGGCTTCGGTCCAACCTCAACCGTCTGATCCTCATCACTCAGATCATGATGAACACCAACAGTCACCCCATCGTGAAGGACGTCCTCGAAAACGACAACTTTCTTGCCCGCCAACTTCGAGGCGTTAAAGGAAATATCCACCTCAGCACACTCATCAGCAGATGAGGGAACAAATACGGTAGTGACCGTCACCGGATTGCCTGACTCATCCACAACAGGAGAACCATCAGAAAGCATCAACGCCGTCACAATCTCGTAACGAGTACCAGGCTTGAGTGACTTACGCGCATCACACACCCGATCATGAATCACCTGGTCAGGCTCAGGCTTAACCGTCTTATCCCCATCAGCCTTATCGCTCGCCGTTGTTTTCAACTCAGGAGACGGCTCAAACGGAATCGTCTGATCCTTATCCTCAATATCAGCATGGATCACAATATCGCGACCCTCACGCGAAAGAGTCTCAAACGCCACCGTTTCCTTACCTGCAAATAGCGCAGCGTCCACAGTGAACTCGACTTTAACTGTGCCGTTAGCTGTTTCGGGCGTAAATGTAGCCGAAGAAGTAATCGGCTTACCCGTGGCATCTGTCAACGGCTTGCTGGTTGCTTTATCCATCAACGTACCCGTCACCGTGTACTCTTTACCTGGCTCAAGCTGGGTATAAGCAACCACATCGGTCAGCGTGCGAGTCCCATAACCTGGCACCGGATCACGCGAACCCTCATACATCAACGTCGTATGAATATCAGGCTCAGGCTTAACACGGAACTGTTCCGTCGTATCAGTAGCCGACGTAGTAAGCGGGGCAACCCGGCTATCACCATCAAAAACCGTGATAAACACATACGTGCCCGCAACTAGCTTGCCTTGATCGTCCGTCTTGACCCGGAAATCATTAGACCCTAACGACGGATAAAAACCATTCTTCGCCGGAACTGTAACCTCGCCAATCAGCTCAGCCTTGCCCACATTCTCATCACTAACTTCTAAAGACTCAGGAAAGAACACTAGCCGCTGAACCATCGAGGCAACATCAGCCTTAAACCGACCGTCACCCGCAAACGAGCCATGATCGGCAGGGAAACCCTTCACCCACACATCATCAACCAGATACGAACCCGACTTCGTATCACGAACCGCCGCAGACGAATCAATCTCGACCTTATGACGATACGAAACCGTCTCATCGGCAACCCCGTACCCATCCGACCAGTCACCATGAATCAACTCACGGTACTGTTCGGGCTGATCGGCTTTCACCACCTGCCACACCACCGTGGCAAACCCAGGCTTCGCCGCAGTAAACGACGCCTTCAGTTCGCCCGGGCCCTTAGCCGTAACCGTCTGGCTACCAATCACCTCAGCACCATCAGGAACAGTCCCTTGAACTGGAGGAGTAAGCCCCGCATAATACGCCGTCACCTTATACGTCACCGGCACAGGCTTGCCGTCGAGCACTAGCCACTGCCCATCACCATAGGTCGGATTAGCAGAAGCAGTAAACGAATCCGTAAACGAACCATCATCACTAATCGGCTCAACATGCGAAACACCCTGCGGCTGGAAATCAAACATCACCCGCCACGACGGACCAGGAACAGTCACCTCGACAGGATCAGACGCTGGACGATTACCATACGAAAGCATGTCCTGCACCTGACCATTCGCACCAAACCGCGTCAAAGTACGACGGTGAGGAGTCTGAGCAATCCAACTCGCTGAAACAACACCATTTCCCGTTGAACTCCATGACAAAGAAACGGGCTGATTACTTGTCGTACCAGTCCATGTATTTGTACCAGTAGCGTCAAAAACCGCTGGACCATTCAATGTAACAGTGATGGGATAGCCTGCAAGCCAGATATTGTTATTATCGGGGTGAATACCAATGTTATGAATGTTTCCGACGCGCTTACCGTCGCCCTCAACTGCGCCCGACTCGTAGCCGACGGCTGCAGAATTACGAGCCTCCTGAACATATTGACGAGCACGCTCTTCAGCTTGAGGAGCTTGACGGCGAGTGGCTTCAACAAGCTCATTGACATGCTTTTGTGCATCGAAACCATTCTTCGGCTGCTCAAAATTCAAATGAATCAAGTACGAAAGAGCTGCAAGATTTACATCATCTTTCGTATTGCGTTGATACTTATTCAGTAAATACGCCATCTGAGGGGTTTCGAGATCAAACTCATCGGGACCCCACTTATAGGAATCAGTCAAAGTGGCAATGGATACCATCTCGTTGCGCCCTGGATCAGCCATCTTCGCATTGACACAGAACAGTGGATATTCCTCAACCGGAGTTCCGTTAATAGATGGAGTCTCAACATAGTGTGGGCCTAGACGGAAATCGCCATACGGAGTAAAACCGGGAAGTGAGATACCCCGACCAACCGAATCGTTCCAATCAGCTTCAGCCTGCATACTTCCCATACCTGAGAATGTCATGAGACCTGCAATAGCAACGGCGAAAATTCCGCCAAAAGCGCGGCGCTTGTACCGCGAACGCCTATAAACATGCATAATAGACGTGAATCCTTTCAGTTTTCGATAGTTTGGATATGTTTCGACAAATTGGGAGATTCAGACCGGATATCTGCTGCAACAGGTATCCGGTCATCTTCTATTAATTACGGACATTCATAGACCCACCCGTTTCCTTCGGTGTCCATACCGCCGCATAAGAGACCGCCAGTTGACGTGTCTACCCAGCCGCCGCCGAGATTATCGCCGGGATTGCTGTAGTAGCTCTTGTTGATTGCCTCCTCGCGGGAGGCAGCATTGTCATTGCTAGATGAGTAGTTGGACGGTGGCGGGGTGGTGTTGAGATTCCCGCCACCAAGACTAGATGAACCCGAAGCCGAGTAGCCACGCCCGGATGCTGTATTGGTTTCAGTACGCGCAGCCGCCAAAGCCTGCTCCTGAGCTGCCGCCGCAGCAGCGGCAGCTTGAGCTTCGTTAATTGCGCCAAGACGGCTAGCCGTTAACGCTCTACGCGCGTCATCAACAGCAGACATGTCACGAGTCAGATCACCAAAAAAGTTCGATAGCTCAAGAACGGTAACGCCACTATCTTTCATTGCGTGATCGGCACGCTCCACGCTTGTAGCTAGCGCATCACGCGCTGTTTTCAACTGGCTAGCAAGCTGAGCGAAATGCTCTTGACCGGCAACCTCACCAAGTACGCCATCGACCTCACCGACAATACCAGCAGCATCCTTATACACGAGAGATAGTTGCCTATCCTTATAGTTCTCCGCATTCGTTTTAATCAACTCGTCAGCACGTGAGAGAACTGGGGGAAACGAAGTAGATAACTCACGAACCTTCGCCGTCGTATCAGTCAGCGTTGCTTGAGCCGAGGCAAATGCTCCCTTGTCCGCGCTCTCCACATCAATCTTCGACTGGTCAAGCGCAGTTTTCCCCTCAGCAACCAGCTCAGAGATTGTCTGACACAAAGCCTTATCGCCAACATTAATATCGCAGCCTTCTACCAGACTCTCACCCTTATCAACCGAGGGGGCTAAGGCTTCAGAAGCAGCAGCATACTCATCCCACGCAGCCTCGTACTCGTCGCGCGCAGCGTCGCCACCGCTGAAACGCCATAACAGCAGCATGCCAAGCATGACTACACATACCCCGACTATGCCGAGTGCGCCAGCAATATGAGGTTTAGAGGAAAGACGAAGCATTACGAGTTCCTTTGCAAATCATTTTCTGTTAACTAAATCTTTAGCCTTCACCGGAAGCATCATCTCTTCTACTGCCGAGCGAGGAATCCGATACGTTCCACTCGGAAGCCGTATCGCTTCGAGGCGGCCTGAACAAATCCAGACCCGAACGGTATGAGGAGTGGTATCTACCATGTCGGCCACCTGAGCCACTGTTACAAAGTTACCAGCCATCAACCCTCCTCTCTTGTCGTTTCCTATAAGAAATTATATTAGTCATCAAGGTTTGATCCTCTAAGTATATTCATCGTAGAAACGAGTTATACATGTTAGAATCGGATCATGTCCCTGGATCAAGAATACATTGAAAAACTATCTGTCGATAGCTATATAGGTGAGCGGGTACACCTTTGGCTACGCCGACGCGGGCATTCCCAGGTCGAATTGTCCGAATATCTAGGGATGACGCAAGCCTCAGTCTCACGAAAAATGAAAGGCAAAACAGCGTGGACGGCAACGAATATTTATCACGTTGCGCAGTTTCTTCAGGTGTCAGTTTCTGAGTTATTTCCAAGCGAAAATGCCTATCGCCTAGATGTAGAAACAGCCTCGGAATCGCTAGATCCCAAGGCTGAATTTCACTTAGTGGCGGGGGCAGGATTTGAACCTACGACCTCCGGGTTATGAGCCCGGCGAGCTACCGAGCTGCTCCACCCCGCGTCGGCTGTTCCAGTCTAGGGAGAAGATCGCGCTAATACAAGGTGGAGTAGGGTGCCCTTTCTCACGATTGTCTGGGTGAAGCTCATTTTTATCTGGTTAAGACGTTGAATGTGAGGGTTAGGTGGCGTGCAATGCTGGGGGGGGGATTGGTGGTAGCTCGATAGTAGGTAGCCATATCAATACGGCGAGATTTGATAGCTGGTAGCTGGCATCGGGGAGGGCTTGCCATTGGGCGTGGTTATTGGGTGATTAGAGGTGGAGTTGCTACGGGGTGCGCAGCTATTGGCGGTCAGGGCTGTGGCGGTTGATGGTTGTCAACACTTAATGGTGATTAGTGGTTGGTGGCTAGCAACTTGGCAAGCACTGGCAATCATAGTTATTTGATGGGTGATGTGAGGGGCTGGTGATAGCTGTGCTAAAGAGTGTTCCTCGTAGCTGTAGATGATTGCCAGCGCCATTTGCGTCGGTATTAGTTTTGTTGTGCTTCATTTAGCCCTCGCCTGGGTGGGGGACTCCGTGAGCGCTATCTCCTTGGCTAGCTCTGAGTTTTCGCCTTATTATTACCTTCAAATTATTGACCTAGATATGATTATATACTAGTCTGAAAATGAACCTAGTTGCTAGTTGCTAGTTGCTAGTTGCTAGTTGCTAGTTGCTAGTTGCTAGTTGCTGGTTGCTAGTTGCTAGTTGCTAGTTGCGAGGAGGTGCTATAAATGGCCAAGGACTACGAAGCAAACTGGCATGAAAGCCTGAAAGAACGTTCTGCGTCTGATTGCGTATCAGGTGCCCAAAGCTGCGATGATGTTTTAACAACTGGCGTTTCGGCGACCGGCGTTTCATCAGCCGATGTCTTAGCAGCGGATAGTTCATCAGCCGATGTCTTAGTGACGGACGGTTCAGCGACCGATACTTCAACAACCGACCGTCCAATAACTGATCTTCCGGCGGTTGACGTTTCGCCAACAGGTGTTCCAACAGCCAGCGGCTCGATAAGCGATCTTCCGGCAACCAGATCTTCAACAGCCGATCTTCCAGCAGCTAACCTCGCAACAAATGATGTTCCGGCAACCCACGAGGTTACCGGCAGCCAAACATCGCACGATGGTGCAAAGTCTGATGAGTCCGGTGATGATCCGAGTCACGTCTACCTTACGGGAACTCGGGATACGCTCAGGCAGATCGCCGCTACCCTCTCGCCAGTGTGTTACACGATCCCCATCGTCCTCGCCCTGATGAGCATGTGTGAGGGTAACGGGTCGATGACTATTAGCCTCAATCTTTCTCTTATCTCCGGCATTATTTTGGGGTACCTGATATTCATTTCCGTTGTGGTCTGTACCTGGCTGTACACGCACCGTTCCCTGTGGATAGCCCTCCTGGGGGTGGTCTGCGCAACAGTGCCATGTGTTGGTTTGCTTTTCGGTTTCAGAAAAACCATGGGAGACGCTCGTATGCTTGCGGTATGGGGGCGGATGAATTCGCTCTTGTTCTTAGGGGGCGTCGTCGCATTAGGTGTTCTGATTTCTGTTGTGCTTAACCGATCGGCCAAACGAGAAAAACGACGTATTGAGTCGCGGCTCTTGGATCTGCGGATACACCATGACGTTGCCGCATTGAATAACGAGTGGTTTGCCGAGTTGGAAATCGCGTTACGGCGTGACTATCTCATGGACGAGCGAACCTTAGATTCTCAGATTCGCGAATTGCGCCAACATCTTGATTGTGCCAGCCAGGAATCCGGGCGGGTGTGTAGCACTGAGGAAGAATTCGGTGACGTCCGTCAGTTCGCGGCAGAATTAGCGGAAAATAGTCGGCATACGGTCATGCGGAACATGACGTACTCGGTGCTAGGATATGGCTTCGGGCTCATCGTCTTTGTCGCATCGTGGGCGCTGTGCTTGCGTGAGGTTATCCTTGGTGAATTGACCTCATGGGCTGTGATACAGCTCGTCGTGGCAGGGCTATTGGCAGTGATTTTCGCTGTGGCATTTTTCCGGCAACTGCGGGTGTGGCGTGCGGTACGCCAGAAAGGTTTATCTGGGCTTAAGGCCGAGGCGCGAGGAGAAACGGGTGAGATCAGTGTCGAAGATTAGCCTTGGCGCTGGTGCGGAATGGCAACGCAGCTTGCTGCCATTTCTGCTGATGAAGGAGATGGCCAAAAGCCCGGGGCATGGATATGGCCTGGCTCAACGTCTTGCCAATGCCGGTTTTTATAAAGTCGCCGGTGCGAAGCTTTACCCGGCTCTTAATCGCTTAGAGTCCGACGGTTTGTGTTGCGCGACGTGGGAAGGTGGAGAAGGTGGGCCAGGGCGGAAGGTCTATCGGCTGACGGAGCTAGGGCGTCAAGCTCTCGCGGAACAAAGCCGTGCTTGGAGCGAGCTCGTTGATCGGATTGCCGCTCTTGGCTAGTTAGCTTGTGCAAGCGTTGAGGAGGCAACACATTGCTGAGCTGCGAACCTGCACATAGGGCGGGCTCAAGTACTCTCCGTGTTTGAGCTATGGTTGGTGTATTCCGCGCGACCTCGTGACTACGAAAATAAAGGAACTGTAGGTGAGTGTGTAGGGCAGTAGAGGCTTAAATTTGTGGGTAGTGCTTTGCCAGGTTTAGCGTCGTTGCCTCGCTTTTCTCGCGCTATTAAATCGCTCAACTGAGCGGTGTTACGCTTTTCAGCCTGACGTCAATTCCCTCAGTTCACTAGGGCTTCGGGGGGGGAAAAAAAGAGAAAAAGGAAAGAGGGAAAAGGCATGTTCTGGTTAGCTAAATCCGACGGGGTATCCGTCGTTTCCCCAATCTGGCGGTCTTAGTAAAATTTTAGCCGGCGTCCTCACGCGTCTTGATGTCTTGATATTAGTGGCGTTTGGTGTCGCATTATTGCTGTATTCAAGCGGCTATCCCCGCTTCGCTAGACTTGGCTCAAGGAAAACCAGGCGCAATAAAATTTGCGTTATCCTCCGTCTGCCGCAAACTAGCCTTGCGCCCTAACTCCCTGATTCCTAAATGCCCTCAATTTTGGCAGTGATACGGTCGAGAAGATGGCGAACCACGCCCTCAATAGGCAGGTGTGAGGAAACGAAAATAGATACCACTTCAGAAAGCTCAGGTTCAGTGCGAACCGGCACTGCCTCAGAGGTCAATTGTGAGACGTTCTCCGTAGAAAATGCCACCGCCGCATCGCGCCCAGCCAGCGCAAATAGCGTTGTGAGCTGAACTGTCCAATGAACGATTTGTGGATGCACCCCGTGGGAGCGGATCTCATCAAGAATAATATTAGAAATCTGCGCCCCGGCGCCCATAAGAACGAACGGATACCCATCAAAATCAGCGAGATTCACTCGGCTAGCTTGAGCTATTGGAGACTGTGGGGAAACGTAGGCAACGATAGGGACGGCGACCTGCGTCCACAATGTACAGCCAGAGGGAATAGTCGGAGTGATAGCGACAGCAATATCCACCTGCCCCTTTTCAACTTCCTCCAAGACTTGTGCCGTTGCACCTTCAGTAATAACCAGATCAATCTCGGGATGTTCTGGGATGAAATTCTCCAACAGGTCGATAATGGCATACATGCCTACGATCGGCGGGATAGCGATGCGCAAGCGACGTGGTCCCTCACAGCTCGCTGCGCGCGCTGCGGTTACTGCTTCGTCAATGCGGGCCAATATCGCCTCAGCGCGGGGGAGCAGCTCCCGCCCAGCAACTGTGGCTTGAACCCCTGCCGGAGATCGGGACAGCAGTGGTGCCCCGATCTCCGTTTCGAGTTTCCGCAGGGAAACAGAGATAGCTGGTTGAGAAACGTTGAGAGTATCTGACGCCGCTGTAATGCTCCCGAGCCGTACAACTTCTACGAAGTAGGTGAGTTGCCGAATATCCATAACCCCAGCTTATCCCGAAAATCTCCGAAAGCTTTTATCGGTTTAGAAAATGGAATCTACTTCTGTGAGCTCTCGGTATTTTCTGCCGTTTCTTGGGCGATGCGTGCACTGATTCCGACGTACCAATCAGGTTCGGCTAAGGCATCCAGATCTTCACCGGCTAACTGCTCAGCAATATCAGGATACCGGGCAACGAAATCGCTGAGCGTTATCCCATTAGCTAGCCATTCTTTCGCAAATTCCTGCAGAAGATCATGAGCTACCTCGTGTCCGATTGCCGGAGCAAGCCGCATCATCAGCCCCTCCGTCACGATGAGTGGACCTTCCGCGCGAGCATTGCGGGCTAAACGTTCGGCGTCAATCCGGATACGCGGTATGAGCGCAGTGAGATCTGTGATGGCCTTGTGAACGAAAGTAAATACTCGCGGTAGCACGTCGCGCTCGATTTCAAACTGACGCGGATCGCGCTCAAGCAAATCTGCAGGTTGGGCAAGGAGCGAAATGGCAGAACCAACGGCCAGCCGAGCATTCGAAGTGACCTGTAAAGTCGCGAAAGGATTACGCTTTTGCGGCATTGTTGTCGATCCAGAGGTGTGCATATCGAGCACCTCGGCGGCTTCCCGCAATTCAGTGCGTTGCATTTCAAAGAGATCATCTGAGACTTTTGATAGCGAACGAGCCAGAACCGCCAACATTGCCATCATCGCAGTATACGAATCGCGCGAGGAATGCCAGGTAACCAGATCGAAACGTAAATCGAGACGTTCGGCAAGTTTGCGGGCATAGCTTTCCTCAGCCGCACCGAATGACGCGTATGTGCCTGCCGCCCCAGAGAACTGAGCGCAGAGAATTCGCTTGCGTTCTTCGTTGATACGTTCCCGATCGCGGCGCAATTCGCTAAGCCAGCGTGCTCCGCGCAACCCTAACGTGCCCGGCACTGCCAATTGGCCGTTAGTGCGCTGTGCAGTGACGGTGTGCGCGTGATCAAGAGTGAACCTGCATATTTGTGCATCGAGATCGGCAAGTGCTGTATCAATGAGATCAAGCGCGCGGCGAATCTGAAGGACGCGTCCCGTATCGAGAATATCTTGCGTGGTCGCCCCGAAATGGACCCACGGTTTGCCCGCATCTGACATGTGTGCCCGTAGATTATCTAAAGCAATGATGAGAGGGTGGCCAGCACTGCGGCTCGTCATCTCTGCGACGCGCTCGTCGTCAACCGTGGCGGCTTCTTCAATGGCTGCCACAGCCGATACTGGAATCGCGCCCAACTCAGCTTGCGCCTGGGCCAGAGCGACTTCCACGTCATACCAGGATTGAATGGTTGCTTTTTCGCTCCACACCTCATGCATCTGGGTGGTGGAGTAGTTTGCCCGCGTCAGAGCACTATCAGGTAAAGACAAAGCCATGAGATTCCCCTTCTCGGTTCATCTGATCTTGTTCGATTGATGATGTTTTAGGTTATGTGTTTGCCGTTCTACATTCCGACCGACGCTGGCCGGTTGCGTATTTTTAGCCTAGAAACAAGACGAATATGACATGTAATAGTTTTTCTCTATAGTGCATTTTAAAAAATTCATCATGACGTGAAGAAAAATTTTGCTAATGCCCTATAACCAGGGATGATTATCTCTCGACGGCGAGCTGCCGTAGCCTCTAAACAGAAAAAAGATCGCAGCAAGGACGCTGCGTTATCAGCACTGGGGGTTTTCCATCATGCTTGAGATCATTATTATCCTGGCTGCGCTAGGATTCGTCGGATTTCTCATTGCCAAAAAAGTCAAAGCTGCCGCCGCACTTCTTGCTGGCGGCATGTTGCTATTACTTATCTCCGTCCTGCTCGGGCATGTTGGGGATAACACGATGCTTCACGACGAGAAAGCGCTGACGGGGGTTGCCTTAGTCGATCAGCTATCCGTCATGAAAGCCATCATCATGAAGAACCTGACCGGATCAGGTCTGATTATCATGGTGCTCTTCGGATACACCGCATATATGGATACCCTGGGGGCGAATACCAAGACTGTGCGCGTGCTATCTCGCCCACTATTAGCCCTACGCGGCTCAGCTCAGCTTCTGCTCGTGCCCTTGACCTTCATCGTCGTTAACCTGATGTCCCTGGCAGTGCCTTCAGGGGCAACATTGGCAGTACTTCTTGGGGCGACGCTGTATCCGGCTCTCGTTGGTGCTGGAATGAGCCCGTTAACCGCTGGAGCGATCATTGGTACATCGGCAACGATTATGCCTAGCCCGCTCGCTGCGGATTCTATTGAAGCGGCTCATCAGTTGAAGATGAGCATCGGGGATTACGTCTTTGGTAATAATGCGAAAGTTTCTATTCCGGCCATCCTTATTATGGCTTTGGTACATACTTTCTGGCAGCGGTATCAAGACCGACGTGATATGGAGCGCGGTCGTGAAATCGGCAAGCGTGGTTTATCACAGGAGAGTGTTGAAGCCGCCAAGCACGTCCCAGGATTCTACGCACTGTTCCCCGTCCTGCCGCTGTTATCCGTCCTCGTGCTCTACATCTTGAAGCATGTTGGCGTCATCTCCTTTGAGATTGGGCTAGTGGAAATTACCTTAGCCTGCCTGTTCGTTGTGGTTGTTATCGAACTCATCCGTCAGCGCACCCTATTCGACACTATCGGTAACACTGCCAGTTATTTCAAAGGCATGGGGGACGCGGTTACTGGCGTGGTTTCGATTATTATCGCGGCCGGTTTCCTCATTGAAGGTATTCAGCAGATGGGTGTTTTGAAGATGCTGCTCAATAAGGTGTCGGGATTGCATGGTGCTGCGATGCTCATTGGTTTGGCATTCGTAGGGGTTGCCGTCTTGCTCGGGTTGATGACGGGCTCAGGCCTGGCAGCATTCTTCGCGCTAATGCCGGTTGTTCCGGGTATCGCGGCCTCCACGGGGGCGGCAGGGCCGATGATTTCCGTGCCTTTGCAGTGCGCTGCCTCCCTTGCTCGCTCCGGCTCGCCGGTTGCAGCCTCAACCCTGATTTCCGCCGGTATTGCTGGGGTAGAACCTCAGCAGCTCTTGAAGCGCACCTTGCCAGTGGTTCTGTCAGGCATTGTCAGTTCGGTTGTTGTGTCGTGGATCGTCTTGTAATTGCGATAACGGCCGGAGAACCGCGTTAGATACGTAGTTAAATAGAAATAATGACGTTCACGTGCGAGGAAAGGAAACGATCATGAGCCAGAGTGTCAGTGAGATGGTCAACACCATCGTTGTGCGGCTTGAGCCGGAGCTTCAAGCAATTCGTCGAGATATTCACGCCCATCCAGAACTTGGCTGGGAGGAATTCCGTACCACCTCAATCGTCGCCACCTGGTTGCGCGATCTCGGATATGAGGTGCTGGTTGGTCAGGCCGTATGCGACCCGGCAACCCGTATGGGGGTGCCTTCCGATGAGATTCTGCAGGCCTCGTTTGAGCGGGCGCTCGCAGAAGGTGCTGATCCGGAACTTATGGAACAGATGCGTGGGGGGTACACCGGAGTTGTGGCCACCTTACGTAACGGCGAGGGGCCGGTTGTGGGAATGCGTTTTGATATTGACGCTCTACCCATGCAGGAAACTGATTCTCCTGAGCACCGCCCGAATCAAGAAGGCTTCGCTTCTACTCATCCGCAGGTTATGCACGCATGTTGCCACGACGTGCATACCACTATCGGAATGGGTGTTGCTCGGATCATGATGGAGCTGCGGGATTCCTGGTCAGGGACTTTGCGTTTAGTGTTCCAACCTGCTGAAGAGGGGGTACGAGGCGCTAAATCTATGGTGAGTGCTGGTCATCTTGACGATGTGCAGTATCTGCTCAGCGCCCATGTCGAGCCAGGCGGTCAAGAGGGTGCGCATATTCATGCTGGTTCTGGCGGGACATTTGCGACGACGAAGTTCCTCGCATATTTCCACGGCAAGGCAGCACATGCGGCCGGTAATCCGGAAAACGGGCGTAACTGCGTATTAGCTATTGCGACTGCCGCCTTGAATATCTCGGCAATGCCGCGTCACTCCAAGGGGACGAGCCGGATTAACGTCGGTCGAATTCAGGCTGGATCTGGGGCGAATATTATTGCCGATTATGGTGAGATGGAACTAGAGGTTCGCGGTGCAACCACAGAGATTAACACGTACCTAGCTGATTACACGATTCGCATTTTGGAATCAGCGGCAGCGATGCATGGAGTCACTGTCGATATTGAGGTTGCCGGTGAATCGCCATCGCTGGAATCCGATGATGCGTTAATGGAGCATGTTGCCTCCAGCGCTGAAGAAGTTGGCGTTATCGCCGGATTGCCGCATCGATTCCCAATGAATGCCTCCGATGACTACGCCTTCATGTGCCAGCGAGTCCAAGAAAACGGTGGTCAGGCAACGTATATGCAGTTGATGTCGCCGATAACTCGAGGAATGCATACGGTAGTGACGGACGTGGATGAGCAGTGCTTGCCGCGCGGGCTGCGTGTTTTCGTTGCGAGTGCGCTGCGCCTGATGCCGCCGCAATCGTGACGTACTAGGTGTAACCTCATGCGTCTGGGCAGGAGTGAGATATTTTCTGCCCAGACGCATGATTGTGTTACTACATGTGGCACTAAACCTGCTGTAACTGCTGTGAAATCTCCTGCAGCCACAGATCGGCGCGCATAATCTCGCTATGGAAAGCGGCATCAAATTTTGCGTACAGTTGCTCGTATCGGCGCCCGCAGTGGAGCAGATGTTTTACCTGGGCGGTTGAGATCGGAATAATTTTCATATTTTCAACGAGTATGTTGTTGGGCGCGAAGTAGACGTTATTTTTTCGGGACCGGAAATCGTTGACGGTATTCAGATCGAGATAGGGCGCAATGAAAATACAGTAGTCCGTGGCGTTTCCTGATTTTGCGATCTGGTTTCCAAGGTGTCGCGATACGGGTTCCATCTCCATTCGCCGCTGATTTGTACTATCGGCTAAGGTGGCTTCAATGACGAGGCAGTGGGCAGGATAGCTGGGGGATTCTTCGTAATCGTAGATGATGTCTGCGTCTCCGCCAATGGCATGGGAACGCGGAAGAAGATCTGCCTCTAGCTGGAGTTTCATAAAAGATAGAACATCCCCTTTATTCCCGGAAAGCCGGAACCACACGAGAGCAAGAACGTATTCAAAAATCGTAGAAATAGTGGCCTCATCCGTCACTAATTCGGCAATTCGAGAGTCATCTCGGCGTTCAAAACAATCCAATAATTCGCAGAGAATCTCGTCAGTAAAGCGCGTGCAGAGAAGCTCGTGGAGTCGGGTGTTCTTCTCGTCTTTCATGACGGCATGGACGTCGCTGAGGCAGGAGAGCGTCCGACCAAGTTTTTGCGACAGATGATCGAGGATTTGTGAATCGGTGAATGCGAATCGTGGCGAAATATCGCTCAGTGAGGTGTTTTCGTGTAGACGGCTGTGTGCGGCGAAAATATCGTCGTGTAATGCTTCGCCTGCCAGCGCGAAATACGCAGCGGGGATCGTATCGAAAGTGACCATTCGATCATCGAAGATAACGGTGTCACTGAGTTTGATGTACCGTCGGTTCAAATCGAAGTAATCCTCAAGCGTGGCCTTCGCCTTGAAAAGATGCAGATATTTGAAGAAATACCTCTTGAGATCATCGCGAGTGTTGACCTGAAGGAACGGGCAGGTATCTTTGATTGCTGTTAGCCCCTGTGATTTAACAGAGCGTTCGGATAGCCCTTTCCGGAACAGGAGCTTACGCCACATCGTGCCTGCATTTCCGGTAATTCTTTTAGCGGCAGTTAACAGGCGTGCCACCTCTGCCTCAGGGGTATGTTCACTGAGAAATACCTGTTCTAATGACGTGAAGAGCTGATAATACGGCTTATCGTATGTTCGGCTCTTTCGATTCATTCCGATGGTGGTAATCAGTTCTTCGCTGATTTCTTCATCTTGCAGAAGATTCCAGGCCTCTTGGTAATTACTTTTCGCCATAAGCGTTCGGAAAATAACCTCGTCGGTGTCCACAGATTCGCCACGACGCATTGCGGCAATGCCGTCTTCGACTAGCTGTAAAGATTGCGGGCTTGACACTAATGGCAATAGATAAGCGAATTCATCCCAGGTGAGAAACTCAAATCGGTTCAGCAAATAAGCGAGCGCGAGAAATGGTCGCACTTCAATCCCGTCCACCTGAACTGTGGTTTTCAGAAGCTGGCGCAGATAGAAAAAGCTATCCTTGGGGATTGCCAGGATGTTATCGCTCGAAAAGTCGCCTCGATCAAAAATGTCGAGCAAATCTATGCCTGCCGCCGTAAGTTCTCTATCGTGTGTGACTAACCCGAGAACCGTCAGACCGGATGTTTTCTGGCGGGCGTCTTTATCCTTATTTGGCGCCTCGCCGGATAGGAAGTTCTGATCCTTCATGAAGTCATAGAACGCCGACTGAGTTTCTCGGTTCCACATCCATTGACGCCCACAGGCCAGTTGTGCGTTCGTGAAATCGCGCAGGAGTCGGAGTTGCTGTTCCGTCTTTAAGTTAAGTTGCGCAGTTCGGAAACTCGTCGTGCCTAAGACCCAACAGAAGCTGCGGTAAGGGATGTTCTCGTAGATCATGACAGGCTACCTGCTCGTGAAAATTCCAGTTGATACCGATGATACGCTACGTTTTCTCTGCGCTTGACGTAGGGGGGGGGGAAAAACAGGGCGTAGTCATTTTTCATAGTTGACGACGAGGATTTCTCGGGTGGCAGTTGCGGCGTTCTTGCGTTGATAGTTGGAATTTGAGTAGCTCATATTCAGCTCATGTACTCGGTATGGGCGCGAGGTAATCCAACTGTTGAGGGTGCTGTTAATGCGTCCTTTTGCTTCTACCGCGTTTGATAGAGCGAATTTTCTACCAGAACGGTCGATCGCGTCTAAGAAAGCGAGGAGATCTTCCTCGTCCGTTACCGTCCACCCGCCATTTTCGTTATAGGTCGCTTGAGTAATCAGATAGGGCGGATCGCAGTAGAAGAGGGTGTCGTCAGGAAAATCGTCGATACGTAGGTCACGGAAGTCGCCCACGGTGAACTCTGCGTCCAACTCGCGAATCCGCATTGAGAATTCGCGTAGCTTACGCCGCATTTTGGAGTTGAAATCGCGTTTTCCTACCGGAAGATTGAATTCGCCTTTTCGGTTGAATCTGAGCTGATTGTTGAAGCCAAAAATGACGAGTGCGTAGAGCAGCAGGCTCTTGGTATCGCTGCCCTCAGGGGTCGCGTTATAGACCTGCCTCAGGGCTAAGAATCCAGGTTTATTATAGGCGGCTAGCCCTTTTGTGCTTTCTGCGCCGAATGTTGCGTAACTGGATTCATGTGTTTTTGATAGGCCGAACTGCTGTGAGATGTGGTCAATCTGTTTAATGATTTCTTCGGGGGAGTTCTTTGCCAGGAACGTCATGAGATGAATGAGTTGTGGGCTGAGGTCGTTAAACAGCACCTTTTTTGCTTCTGAATTAATACCGACGTTACAGCCGCCGGCAAAAACATCGACGAAATATGAGGCGGGGAACAGGAGTGGCTTTAGCTGTGGCAGCAGTTTGCCTTTGCCGCCGATATAGTTAATCGGGCTGATAACGATAGCGTGATTGCGTTCGGATACGTCATTGACGCGGCACACGAATAACCGTTCGGTGTTTCCTTCGATCTGGCTTTTGCCTGCGTTAAAGGGTTTATGTTCAATCTCAAATGTTTGCACGGTGCCTTTTTGCGCAAGAATATCTAGGATCTCACTGTCGCAAATGCGGGCATTGGATCGGGCATTGCCTTTAGAGGACATATTGTTGTACGAAAATGCAATGTACTTGCATTGTGCGTGGTTCACGAGATCGCGAAGCGCGTGGGCTGCCCGAACTGAGTTGTATGCGCTTTTCAGTTCGCTTCTATCCATCTTTTTCGCGACTCCGTGGACGTGTGGCTTCTGCCAGCGGGCAACATTTTCCAGCAGATGATAGGCGTCAGAATATTGGCGTGAGTTATATGGCGGGTCAAGGTAGAGCAGGTCTACGTTGATGGTGCGCACGAGTTCGTTTGCGTCGGTGTTGAAAACCAGATTATCGGGATGTATGCGGGTATCGGGCATGACTAGGGGGAAGCGTAGTCCGGCGCGAAAAGGTGCGCCTTTCCGATACGCGTCATAATGGCCTACTGTATTGGCGTAACGATCCATACCGTAAATGATTGTGGTAATGAGGATCTCGTATTCTTTGCCAAGGAGATATCCTTCGGTGCGCAGCAGCTCAATTAGTTCGCGGGCGACACCGATTTTTGAACAGTCGTCGGCGGAGAAATACGTATTGGCGAAGTTGCAGCGCATGTAGTTATCCTCGGTGGAGGAGTGGTTATTGATAACCTCGGTAAACCGCCAGATGAGTTCTGGGCGGAAATCACCGTTACCAAACCAGGCCATGTGTGCCACGTAGTTTGAATACAACAGATCGTTAGTAATTAAGCGTTTATCGGCAAAAGCTTGCGCTACGGATCCTGTGCCGGCGAAAATATCGCAAACCGAGGTAATATCGGGGAACTGGCTGGTGAGGGTTTCTCGAATAAAGGTGGTAATTGCTGCTTTGTTGCCTAGATAACGACGGTTGTGTGCCTCAACAACTTTGCCGCCGCGCCGCGAGAATTCAGCTTTCAGATGGGCAATATCCTCGGGTGACGGGCGCCTAAGACCAGGGCATTTATCGGCAGAAATACGGAATTCTGTGAATGCAGAAAGCAACGTTGCCGCTTCGTTTGACATGGCGCTCCTTTGGTTGTGGCACTTAGCATCGTAGATGCTAAACGGAGCGTCAATCAACTATCGCTCCTGAGATTGACGCGACAGCCGGCGTTGCCAGTTGCTGTACTACGAAGAATTTTCCTCTTCCAAAAACTTTGGCATTAAAGGTGAAAATCAACTAACTCTATTATGCGATTAAAAGCGAGGCGATTGAGGAGGAAAATACGGCCCATAAAGGAGTCACAGTCTTAATGACGAATGACGCGATTACGGTAGGGATTCACTCAGCTCCCCTCACTTCGGCCGTACACAAAAAAGAGCGCTAATACGGCATTGGTACGTGCGTGCTTCGTGGAGTGCGATCCGCTCGCAGAGGGAGGGACAAAAAGAAAAACTACCTAATTACCAGCGGGTATGCTCTCTCTATCTAAAATGCGTGCTAGGCGATACGCCAAGGAAAGGGCCGTGCAGAGAACACGCATTGGATGGCCTACCAGAATTACAGAGCTCCTCGGGCTATGCGTTCTCCCAGATCTATGCAAGGTGCTAGGGGTGTTTTATTAAATGACGAGAGGAGAAGGGAGGGGGAAAAAAAAGAAGAGAGAATCACGTACTTGAGTAACTATCGTGTGAGGCGTACTCGTCGGCAAATTCGCTAGCGAGAAAAGCGTGGTAGGTCTGGCGCGCAGCAACTAATTTTTCACTGGTTAACGTCTCCATACGCAATAGATGGATAGAGACGCCGATAGCAATAAGTAACAGGCTGATACGCGCCGGAAGGACGGGAACGAGCCAGGCTGATAATGCCATGCCGCCCCACATGACGATCAGAGCGTTAATTTTCGAACGAGTCGACATGGCGCGTGCGTGACGATACTGATAAATGTAGGGGCCATATCTCGGATGCGTCATCAGCCACCGATACAAACGGCGTGATCCACGCATAAAACAGGCCGCAGTGAGCAGCCAAAAGGGCACCGTTGGCAGAACTGGGATGAAAATCCCCAGAAAACCTAGAGCGAAAAAGAAGCAACCTAACGCGGCATATATTGCGCGCGCGATCTGCCCTACCATCTATGCCATGCCTTCTTAACCGTTAATGCGGGCAGCTCTTTCTGGAAGCGGCGCAGATAGCCTGCAAAATCAACAGCGCTAGCGCGTGTAAAAGCGATTCGAAGCATCATGAGGGCTCCCGATCCGCCTGTGTGATTGGTCGGCTGACGCGCTCGCTAATCTGTGTAAAATCGGGCAGTTCAACCTGAGAGGTCGGGCGGCGATAGAGGCGAAAACGGTAAGGCAAACCAGTTTTTGACGTATGCCAACCTGCTGTTGGGCTGGCGGCAATACACGACCAGGTATCCGGGATTGGCGGGGCAAATACGTCAGCATCCGGAACGTCAATATCAATATCGGTTACTACCAGGGCATCTGCCAGCGGTAATGCGGCATGGTAGAGCTGAGCTCCGCCAATGATCCACGCCCGTTGGCTGTCGGCTGCTTTGGCGAGTGCAATCGCTTCCGGCAGTGATCTGGCATGCTGCGCTGGCGCGCAAATCTGCTGTGAACTGCGGCTAACTACGATATTTAGACGATTCGGTAACGGCTGATATTTTCCCAAGGAATCCCACGTTTTTCGCCCCATAATGACGGGATGTCCGGTAGTGAGATGCCGAAAGAACGCCATATCTTCGGGCAGATGCCAGGCCAAAGTGCCATCACGCCCCAGGGCGCGGTGGCGGGCCTGAGCCCAAATCATGGCGAGCACAGCTACACCGCCACCGGAGCAGAGATCGCTGGATGGTGTTGGTATCCCTGCGAAGCGCGAATATCGTCCATCTCATAGTCAAAAATGGACGCTGCCTTACGTAACTCTAAGGTGGGGAAGGGGTAGGGTTCACGGCTGAGCTGTTCGCGCACCTGCTCAATGTGGTTGGTGTAGATATGGCAGTCGCCGCCGGTCCACACGAAATCCCCCACAGCTAAATCGCACTGCTGGGCAACCATGTGCGTCAACAGCGAATAGGACGCAATATTGAATGGAACGCCAAGGAATAGATCTGCTGAGCGCTGGTAGAGCTGGCATGAGAGGGTCCCATTAGCAACGTAGAATTGGAAAAAGGCATGGCACGGTTGGAGCGCCATACGAGGTAGGTCAGCGACGTTCCACGCCGAGACGATAATGCGGCGTGAATCCGGATTCGTCTTAAGCATGTCAATAACCTGGGCAATTTGATCGATATGCTCTCCGCTGGGGGTCGGCCAGGAACGCCACTGATAGCCGTAGACCGGCCCGAGATCGCCATTTTCGTCGGCCCACTCATCCCAGATAGTGATACCTTGTTCGTGGAGCCAGCTAATATTCGTATCCCCGCGCAAGAACCATAACAACTCACCTTTAATGGCCTTCATTGCGACGAATTTCGTCGTCAATCGGGGAAACCCCTCATTCGCAAGGTCATAACGCAGTTGACGACCGAAGACGGATAACGTGCCAGTACCTGTGCGGTCGCCCTTATGTGTGCCGTTCGCGAGAACGTCGGCGAGGAGATCTTCATATTGCCTATTGATGTGGACCATAGCGTCAGTGTAAACCACGTCAGTTAATTCGAGGCAGCTCGGCGCTGGGCTAATTCCGTATTGACGAGATCAGTATCCTCAGCAATGAACTTTGCGATATGGCTGATAGCAGTTTTTTCGATACGTTTGCCGAACAACGGGATATTGACGGAGATCTCGCCAGTGATTTTTGCGGGCGTGGTCGCTCCTGCGTTGGCGGCAATGAGATCAATATGCGCGCGAACGGGTGCGCCATGAACCTGCACGTGATAATCAATCGCCGCCCCGTCACCGATTGGGCGTGTCGTACCACATACCTCAACCGTGAGGGGGTGAGAGATAACAGATTTGGCAATTGAGGGTAGCTGGGCGTTATCGACGGTTATGCTCCAGGTATGCGTCTGTGAACTGCGAGAATAGGTGATTTCTCCCTGATGCCCCAGGCGTTCAGCGCGCCGGAGAAGCAACTCGCGGGAAACCAGCACCTCAATAACATCGTCAAGCGGGCCAATGTAACTCGTCTCTGATTCGAATTTCATAATTCTATTCAACACGATTCCTGACTATTGTGGGAAGTGTGCCTACGCTGTCGAAAATTCTTGCTCGCGAAGCAACGCTCACTGAGCCTCAGGAAGATTGGCTTCATCAACTGACTGGTGATTGGCAAATCATCGCCGATATCACCTTCTCTGACCTGGTTCTTTACATTCGTGGTGCGAAGGCTCCGGTTGCTGTCGCGCAGGCGCGCCCGGCGACGGCACACACTGTGTACCGCACCGATCAGGTGGGATTTCCGCCTCCGGAAAAGATTATTGCTGACGTTAAGCGCGTGCTGGATCATTGCGAGTCTGTTGCTGATGAGGACGAAGTATCGCTCATACGTATTGTTCCGGTTCGGTTCAAGAAGGACGTTATTGCGGCGATGGCTATTGTTTCTGCTCGCCGTGCCGATCGGGTGCCGTCGCAGGCATTAGCAAATTATGAAGCGATTGCGCACACTCTTATTGAGATGGTGACGCGGGGAGAATTTCCGGCAGAGAATTCACCGACAGGCTATCGTCACGGCACTCCGCGCGTGCCTGATGGTCTAGTTCATGTGGATGCCGATGGAGTGGCAAAATATGTCTCGCCCAATGCGGTATCGCATTTTCGACGCTTTGGAATTGAAGAGCCGATTCTAGGTTCGGTCCTCGCGGAACAGGTGAGCAATCGGATAGAAACGGCTGGTCAGGTTGACGAAGCCTTGCCCCTAGTGCTGATGGGTCGAGCTTCGTGGATGGCTGAAGCCGAGGCGCATGGCGTTGTTATTTCTCTGCGGGCGGTACCGTTGCATCGCGGGGCTGAGCGCCTGGGCGCGGTGATTTTGTGCCGGGATATTACCGAGTTGCGCCGGCAAGAACGGGAGCTGATTTCAAAGGATTCCACGATTCGCGAGATCAACCATCGGGTGAAGAACAATTTGCAGACGGTTTCGGCTCTCTTGCGGATGCAGGCGCGCCGTGCGGATTCCTCAGATACCCGCAGTGCTTTGGAGACGGCACAACGCCGTGTGGCGACAATCGCCGTCGTGCACGAAAAATTATCCCAAACCATCAATGAAGTGGTGGATTTTGATTCGGTATTTGTGCCGGTATTACGCATGGTTCGCGATGCGGCAGTGACGGAGGAGCCAGTAATCGCCACATTCCACGGCACTTTTGGGATGGTTCGGGCGGAACAAGCGACGGCGTTGGGCGTTGTGATGAACGAGATCATCTCTAACGCGATTGAGCATGGTCTGCCTAACGGAGGGCGAATAGATATTACTGCCCAGCGCGAGGGCAATCATCTGCATATCACAGTGGCGGATAACGGAATCGGCGTAGGACCGCAGGGGCCGCGCCCAGGCTTAGGGATGCAGATCGTCAAGACGATGGTCAATGCAGAATTAAAAGGAAATATTGAGTGGTCTGCGAATGAGGGCGGAGGTGTGTGCGTCGATCTCGACTTGCATATCCGTTCGTTCTAGGTGCAAAGAACCGTCGCTTATGGCGAGAGGGCAATAGGTAGCTAGAAAATACGGAAATACGCGGGGTGTATCGCATGCGAAGTAAAACGACGCCCACGCTATCGCAGGCTGATTAGCCAGTATGTTGAATGGTGGTCGATTACGGGTGCGGCCAAGCGCTGGTGATACATTGTGGCAGCCTGTTAGCGGTATGCGTTATATAACTGAGGGCCTCCCATCATAGGGAAGCCCTGTTGTTTTTGTTGAATCGCCTTGCTGCGGCACATTCAGAGTTGAAGCGATAGCGCGCAAAATTGCGTGTTGCTTGCAGCTATCTACTATCCGGCTTGGATGTGTGGCGGCTCATCTCAGGAAAGCACACCATGCGCGATGGATTTCACCGAGATACAGCAGCGTGCCCTAACGGCGAGCGCGGGCAGTGCGGCGCTTAAGAGTGCGGCGCTCATCTTCAGACATGCCGCCCCATACGCCAGCGTCTTGGTTGTTATCCAACGCCCACTTCAAGCAGGTTTCTTGGACAGTGCATGTGGCACAGACAGCTTTGGCGCGTTCTACCTGAGCCATAGCCGGACCAGAAGAACCAATAGGGAAGAACAGTTCTGGGTCTTCGTTCAGGCAGGCAGCCCAATGACGCCAATCCATTGGAGTCTCTCCTCACGCTCGGGTAATAATGCGTATTTAGTGCAGAGTATGACGGTTATTCACCTGCACCTTTCCATATTCGAGCGGTAAGCTGCAGTGGCAAATTAGCCGTACATATACGCTCTACACCTTCGCAGGTTTTAGCTGCCGGGTAAAGAGGTAAAACTGTGATTCTCACCTACATATCGCCAGGTCATGTGATTGCGCACACGAATAGTCCAACTCAGAACGTGTACGATAGATACCAGGAGATAGCCACCAGAGATGAGCGCCATCGTCATCGCCAACTCCTTAACTGGAATGTGGAAAGGCATCCGCGCGTCAAAGCCGGGGAGGTAGACGGCAACAAACGTGCCGGCAATGCCTAACGCCACGCCAGCAATGAGGAAGGTAATGAGCACGAGGGCAGAGTGAATGATATGCATAACCCCGATACGTTCCACGCTCAATCCATGCGAACGCAAGATTCGTACTTGTGCGGCATACCCCAGCGCAGAACGAATAGCGAATAATGCTGTGCTGACGAAGATAACACACCACATAATGTGCGCTGTTCCAAACACGTGACCCATATCGATATGCTCAGCAGCCAGAGGTTGAGCTAAGGATATATCGAAGCTATGTTCTGATTCGCTGTTTGTATGGTCGCCCGCGTTGAGGGAGGCGCTGTGTAGAACAGTATTTAAGTCGAGATAGGATTCAGCGATATTGTGGCGCGCACTACCGGTGAGAGTGAGCCAGTATTCGCTAATTGGGATATCTGCCATCAGGGATTCGCGCGAGACTAAGGGGATTGGTACACGCGCATTGCGAACGCTCAGATTTACGTGATAGCCGATGTTATGCAGCGTAAAGGTTATTGGCATTTTTTCTGCGGTAGCGGGGGAGTCTTCGGCGGGGAAGAGAATCGTTCCAGAGAGATCGTCAGGGTCAACTCCGAAGAATTCAGCAGCTTGGTGGGGGTCAACAATGTAAATCGGCCCTAATGCCTCATTCGTTTCGCTATTGGTTGCGCCATCTAGTTCAGCGAGGGCGAGCCGACGTGATGCCCCTGTCCAGGTGTTGAGAGCTGTCGTCTGCCCAGCACTCAACCCGGAATCGACCGTAGCGTGGACGGCAATATCGTAACTATCGTTGCTGATTGGTGAACGCATTCCGGCTGACGAGGTTTGTGCCGCGGTTATCGCTGCAATAAGGATTAAAAACACCCATAGGCACAGTGCCTGCAGAGCGGATTGCCGAGTACGAGAGAGCAGGGTGATCCGAGTATCCGTCAGGATAAATCGAGTAAAAATGCGATGTAAGACGATTGCCAATAGGAAAGCGAAGATCGTAAGTGCAAAATATCCGACTGCATGGATTGCCAAGGTCTGCACAGAGCACCCTGGATAGCCGAAAAGCGGCATTTCAATCGAGATATGCAGCAACAGCGCGCCAAGTATGCCGCCCCCTACTACAACGGTAAAGGCTTTGACTGCCACGCTGCGAATAGCCGTGCTATGGGCTACATAGCAGGAAATTCCGCCTCCGAGAATTGCGCAGGCAAAAGTAGCACATAGCGCGAGAATGACTGCGCCTAAGGTGCCGTGAAGCGGTGGGGGTAAAAAGAAAGCCGCCGGAGAGGAAGCAAAATTGGCCATAATGACTGCCGTTATTGCGTAACCACAGAGCAGCCCTACTGCACACGAAATCCCCCACAGTATCAGGGATTCACGAATAAAAATCCCTGCTATTCGGGCAGTTGCACGGCCGTGCGCGTGGTTGATTCGCACGTCATCTTTGCGGGTTTGGCCAGCCCAGATGAAACCAAAAACGATAAGGCATAGGGCAGTGAACCCTCCAGTTGCAATAACCCACAGCCGTGGTGCAAGGACTTGGCGTACTGCCGAGGATTCGTATTTCACTTCGTTGGTTAGCCGCTCGGCGTTAGTAATAGCGAGCGTATCGGGGACGGCTAGCACCTCCTGGAGGAGCTGAGAGCGCGAATACCCAGGGGCGCGCCGCACCTCGATACCGCCGGTCATGGAATCGCCTGTTTGATAAGCCAAATAATCGTCGGCAGGAGGAATCGTGGAGAGGATCTCAAGGCCGGTTTCTAGTTGATCTCGCAACGGGGAGCGGGCATAAATTCCGGTGATGTTGAGCTTTTGGGCAAGCCGATCCTCCAAAACTGTAATACTTTGCCCGACGGTGACGTTCAGTTGTTCAGCAACGTGATAGCTGATAGCTACCTGGTTTGGGGAAGTCGGGAACGATCCAGAAAGTAAATGCTGGGTGCGTAGCGAAGCGGGCGGCAATGTTCGCATATTGGCGACGAGGTGTTCCTCAAGGAATAGCAGATCAACTGGACGCGAAGCATCGACGTACACTTCGCGTACTGACGGCAACTGGGAAATATCTTTGGCGACGTCAAGTGCCGGACGATTCTCGGAATATACCAAGACGTCAGAGTTAGGGACAGAGCGTTTGGCAGAAAAATCGACTGCTTGATCGCCGTATCCGCGCAGTACTTCTGAGGTGAACACCAAAATACACAGGTAGCACATGGCGCACGCAGCGAGAAGATAGCTGCGCCAGTTGTGTTCCAATGATGCCCGTAACACTAGCAAACATCCCCACGTAGGGCAGAGAGTGCAGAATAGATTGCGGTCAGATCTGGCGTATGTAGCTCTCCGGCGACGCGCTCGTCATCTAGCACAATAACGTGGTCGGCATGACTGGCGCACACAGGATTCCTGGTTAGCGCGAGAACCGTCATATCTAGTTCTCGAACGCAAAGCCGTAGGAGGGCCGTCAGGGATTCTAAATCCCGAGAATTCAGGTGTGCTGCTGGTTCTTCACAGACGATAACAGAGCGGCCAGCTAATGCCAGCGAAGCCAAGGCAACCCGCTGTCGTTCCAGAACAGTTAACGCGTCAGGATAGTAGGAAAGTAAGGAGCGGATAGCGAATAGGTCAAGCACTCGTTCGTAGGATTCGGTGCTGACAGGTTGGCGGTTTATACGTGCCGGAAAGACGAGATTAGCTGCGACGGTTAACGAAGGCAGGAGGTTATGAGTGGGATATAACAAACCGAGGGTGCGTTGACGCAACACGTCACATCCTCTGGTGCTCACACGTGACACATCCACATCGGCAACCGTGATCGTGCCAGAATCTGGCGTATCGTATCCGGCAATGAGTGCCATCAGCATCGTTATCGTTGCTGGTGCTGAGCCGAGCACCATAGTTAAGGATTGGGCGTGGGCAGTGAAACTGACGTCATCGAGTACGATGCCGTATTCGCGCCCCAAACTGCCGGTCTTGCGAACGTACTCTAAGTGGATCATCAGGGTTCCATTTCCTTGTATTTGTGGTGCTATCGCGTATGCGTAAGCGGTCTAAGGCTCGCTATTGGAGTAGGAAAAGCCGAGTGAAGAAGGATGAGCTCTCCTCGGAAAGTGAATACGATACATGGCGCCGGTAGTGCTCGGGGCGTGCTCGCTAGTTCACATCTCCGGGTCGCACTAATCCTGCTTCGTACGCTAAAACCACCGCTTGTACGCGGTCGCGCGCGCCGAGCTTGGCGAAAATACGACCGACGTGGGTTTTAATCGTGGCTTCAGCAATATCTAACTCTTCACCAATTTCCGTATTCGATAGACCTCGGGCCATGTGGTAGAGAACTTCGCTTTCACGAGTGGTCAATCCGGCAACGAGATCTGGATTTAACACCCGATCTTCTAGGGCTTTCTCGGCGACATAGGAGATCAGGCGTTTAGTAGATGACGGTGCAATGACCGCATCCCCGCGGTAGACAGTTCGGATAGAGTTCAACATTTCCGCTGGAGGGGCATCCTTGAGTAAGAAACCTGAGGCGCCACCACGGATTGCTCGCATGACGTATTCGTCAAGATCGAATGTCGTTAGGATAATAACTTTCGGGCGTACTCCGTGGGGAAACTCAGTTTCGCTGATCCGTTCCGTACATTCCAGGCCATCCATGCCTGCCATGCGAATATCCATCAAAACGATGTCAGCGGGGACTAATGCAAGCCGGTCCAGGGCCTGTTTACCATGCGACGCCTCCATCACGGTTTGCATATCAGGCTGAGAATCAATCACCATCGCAAAGCCGCTGCGCACTAGGTCTTGGTCATCAACGAGTGCAACGCGAATCTTTTCACACATGCTTCGTCCTTTTCTCTGAGGTTGGGATTGTCGCAGTTACTCGGAAGCCACCACCGGCTTGTGGGCCAGCGGTAACGGTTCCGTCAAAAATAGCGGCGCGCTCATTCATGCCGATAATGCCGTGCCCTTTTCCGTCGTTATATGCGGCAGCGCCTCGGCCGTTGTCTGAGACGGTCAGGATAACTTCGTTGGTGCGCCAATGGAGGGCCACCGTGATATGTGCTTGGGGGCCGGCATGTTTCAAGGCATTTGTGAGGGCTTCTTGGCAGATACGGAATAGAGCATTTCCAGCACCGACGGGTAATGAGCGCGATTGGCCGGTTTGGACGTAGGAGATTGAACGTCCTGATTCGCGGATACGATCAGTCATATCTTTGACGTCGGCGTCAATCGGTTGCGGGGCTAATGGCGCACTCAGATCGTCGGGATCGCGTAGAACGCCGATGATAGAGCGAATATCTGCCAGTGCGGCACGGGACATATCAGCAATAACTTCTAGGGATCGTTGTGCTGCTTCGGGGTTCATTGCGGCAACGTAGCGCCCACCGTCAGCTTGAGCGATCACAATGGAGAGCGTATGGGCAACGATGTCATGCATCTCGCGGGCAATTTGGGTGCGTTCGTTAATGACTGCCAGTTCGGCTTCGCGTTCCGCATCGCGTTGAGCGCTTTCAGCTTGATGAATCAGCGATTGCACATGACTTAGTTGCTGCCAGCGTGCAATGGCCATAGCGGCGGTGGCGATGACGACGGCTTGCATTGTCGCCATGATGAAAAGAAAAGAGAAGATAGATCCAGATATTCGGGGATCCATGATGGTTAACAGACCTGCTCCGAGCATTGCCCCGCCGATAGCTGGGTAACGGGCAGATCGTGGTGCGTAGACCACTACTGCATATAAGGCTAGGAGGACGGCGACGTCGTGCAGAAAAACCTGATAGGGGAACAGGATGAACCGCACGAGGGCAGCAAGGTAGACCGCGATTCCAGCGGGCAGTGCATGGGTGCGCCGCAGGAGAGTACCCAGAACTTGCACGCATACCACGACGCCCCAGATGGCATATTTGGTAAGGCTTACTGCTGGTGCGGTGCCCGCGTCAGCAAAACCAAGAAACATGATGAACAGCGCGAGTGCGAGATCTGCTAGCGAGATCCCTTTCCAGGTAGTAAAGCTGTTCATGCGTCTAGGGTACGTAAATTTTGATGATTGTGGCAGCTTATCCTGTGCGACTAGAGGCGGAGCAAAGAGCTATCAGCCGCACGGTTTAGTGCATGTGCTACCGGCAAAACAGTGCTAAAGAGGCAGGGGCATGACCTGTGGCGAAGTAGTGAAGTTTTATAGCGAGGTATGACCAGTGGCGCGCCCGATAGCGCCGTAAAGGACGCAACAGTGCCACTTTGTGTAAGAAAACTGAAAACGCGAAGTGAGAAAAGCGCAGGAGCGTCAAACAGAAAAAGAAGACGGCGAGGGCGCGCGGATTGTGGATGCTCGTTAACGGGCGCGCGTATATGAGGAAGAATATGCATGTGAAAGATTTGAGTTTTGCTGCTGCCCAGGAACGATGGAATGAGCTAGCGCCGCGATTACATGCGGCCCAGGATGCGTACTATCTGACTGGGGAAACGACGATGGTTGACGCAACCTATGATGAGTTGATCGGGCAGATGCGTCACTTAGAGGAGGAATATCCGCAACTGTGGAATCCGCAGTCTCCCACCATGCGGGTTGGCGCAAAATCTCAACGTACTGGCACAGATGTGCGTCATCGCCAACGTATGTATTCCTTGCAAGATGTGTTTTCGCGTCATGAGCTAGCAAATTGGTATGACTCGACGGTGAAAAATTTATCGGATACTCCGCGGTTTACGGCGGAAGTCAAAATTGATGGGGTTGCCGTCAGTCTGACCTACCGCGATGGCGTGCTTATTCAGGCTGCTACCCGTGGTGATGGAATTACCGGAGAAGACGTTACGGATAATGCGCGGGTTATTAGCTCCATACCGCTGCAATTAACCGGAGAAAATCATCCGACAATCGTTGAGATTCGTGGCGAGATCTTCTTCCCGCGGGCTGCGTTCGAGCAGTACCACGAATTACTGGATGAGCGAAATGCACAAATCGAGCAGCGCAATAAGGAAATTGAGGCGTTCAACCGAAACCGCAATCGGATGGCGAGCGAGCAGCGAAGCCGGAGTACAGATAGCGCCGATACGGCGGATATACCAGCTCGGGTTGAGCGCATGAGCTTGCTGAAGTCCTTTGTCAATCCGCGCAATGCGGCTGCCGGGATATTGCGTCAAAAAGAAAATAACAATGATTATGCCTTGCGTAGTTTGGCCTTTATTGCACATGGAGTAGGTGCTGTCGAGGGGGAGAATTCGCAGTTGCGCGCGGCATTGGCAACCCAAGAAGGTGCGTACCAGACCTTTAATGACTGGGGTTTGCCGTTATCAGAACAGACGCGCACGGTTACTACGCTTGAACAGATTAATGACTTTTTGGATCGGTACGAACATGCCCGTAAATCGTTAGCACACGATTTTGATGGAGTCGTTATTAAAGTCTCTGATCGTGCCAGCCAAGATACGCTCGGATACACCTCACGTATTCCGCTATGGGCAGTGGCATACAAATATCCGCCGATTGAGGTGCAGACTCGGCTGCTCGATATTCGAGTCCAGGTTGGCAGAACCGGGCGGGTGACTCCTTATGCGGTGATGGAACCAGTATTTGTGGACGGCTCAACCGTATCGAAAGCAACGTTACATAATCCTGGGGAAGTAGCCCGTAAGAACGTCAAGATCGGCGATACCGTCATCATTCGTAAAGCTGGAGATATTATCCCTGAGGTACTCGGTCCCGTTCTTGCTGATCGTGACGGTGATGAACGAGATTTCGTCATGCCAAAACTGTGCCCCTCATGTGGGGGGCCAATCCAGCCGGCAAAGGTTGATGAAAAAGATTTTCGCTGTCTCAATACGCGCTCGTGCCCTGCCCAGCTCCTGCGTCGCGTAATCCATATCGGTTCTCGGGGTGGATTAGATATTGAAGCGCTAGGGGAAATGACTGCTCAGTGGCTCACCGATCCGGAACGCTATCGCGAGGAAGCCTTACTTGCCTTGGCAATGGGGAAAACGTTGGAATTTACCGACGAGATTGCCCTCGATTTAGAAAGTCGCGGGTGGCCGCTTGTTGCGCAGGCGCCGGCCCCAACTGTGCGGATGCAGCTTTCTCGCGAACGCCGGATAGCCTACGGGATTATTGATGAGTCAGGTACTATCTGCAATTCTGATCAGACGATTGCCCAGAGCATACAAGACGAACTGGGGATCCCGCGTCCACAACGACCACAGTTAGACACAGAGGCACGGCTCTTTGAACTGACTGCGGAGGATATGCGTGGGGTGTACACCTGGGCGCCGAGCGGCAGTGGAGCGGCCCAGACGTGGCGATATATTCGTGCTGGATGGACGAAACCTACGTGGTATGCCCCCAATAATTCACGCACAAGCTACGAAATGAAACAGCCAAGCGTGGCAACAAAGACGCTAAAAACGATTATTGCCGAGTTGGAACGGGCGAAGACGAAGCCGTTATGGCGCAAGATTGTGGCCTTGAATATCCGTCATGTTGGGCCGGAAGCTGCCCGTTTGCTTGCTCGTAACATTCCAGATCTCCACGAGATTATCGCAACTGGTCGTGCCCAGATTGCTCAGGGAGAAGAGCCATTCGCTGATATGAAAGGTATCGGAGAGATAATCGGTCAATCGCTACTGGATTGGTTTGATGAGCCGTGGCATCAGGAAATCATTTCGACGTGGAGTGCATGTGGGGTGCGTTTTAACGATCGAGAGCCAGCAAAAGCGGGCGTTTCTCGTCAACGGCAAGCAGAAGAAAATGACGCAATACCTGGCTTAGAGCTGCCCAATATGGATCAGGATTCGGCAACGGATGGAGAAACTGGTGTTGCGGCGTACCTTGCGCAGGTCATACCAGACTCGTTGGCGGGTATGAACGTCGTCGTGACGGGAACGATTACCCATTGCACCCGTGATGATGTGCGTGAGTTAGTGGAGGCAGCGGGGGCAAACTTCACCACGTCAGTTTCCGGAAAGACTACCGTCGTCGTTACCGGATCAAAGCCAGGCGCGAGTAAGCTGACGAAGGCGCAGACCCTGGGTATTCCGGTGTGGAGTGAAGCAGAATTCCTTTCCCGTATTGGTGTTGCTGGGTGAGGGTTGAGGAGTCTCGTTTGGCTCGTGGAGCAAGGTACGTGTGAAACTATGCACGTTGTAGCGGGCGCGAGCCATAACGAGCCCAAGAGCGCTAGCCCTTTTGGTAAAAGGGGAGAAGCGCTTTAGCGAACTCGAACTGGACGCCAAGAGATACGCCTGTAAGCGGAACTTTGTTTGGAAATCCGCGGTGCAGTTCAGGCGGATAGATCCGCGCGGGCAACACGGATAAAACTTAACGAGCAGAGCAGGTCTAGATAAGCGGTGCTAAGGGGCGTAGGATTCGCTCGGTAATGCGGGCGATGCGATCTCGCTTATCCCATTTTTCCGCGGTTAGCTCGTGTGAGTTCGTCAGATCCAAGGCGAAGATCTCTTCCATCAGCGCGGCGAAGTTGTGGTCAAAAACCTCGACGTTCACCTCAAAATTGCCTGCCATAGATAGCCGATCAATATTTGTTGTTCCGACGGTTGACCAGATTCCATCAACGGTCATCGTCTTAGCGTGAATCATCGCTTGTTCATAGCGGAAGATTCGTACACCAGCATGGAGAAGATCGCCGTAGTGAGGGCGGCCAACCCAATCAGCAACAATATGGTTGGAATACTGTGGCAACAGGACGCGCACGTCAACACCGCGGTGAGCTGCTTTCTTGAGCGCGTGCAAGATTGCTCGATCCGGCACAAAATATCCCATCGTGATCCACACCTTTTTATCAGCTCGATCAATTGCCGATAGGTAGGTGGCACGTACTGGGTAGGACTTGAACGCAGGGATATTCTGGATTGCGCGCAACTTGGAGGTCCATCGTGTTTGCCCTCGATCAGGCAGCATCGGATGGTGGCTCTTGCGATATACCGACCACATATCCACAAAGGCGTTTTCGAGTTCCCATACTTGCGGGCCAACGATCCGCAGGTGGGTGTCACGCCAGTGTTGGGCGAAGAGCCGCCCAATGTTGTAGCCCCCGACGAATCCGATAGTGGAATCGACGACTAAAATCTTGCGGTGGTCAAATCCGCGATCGCGTCCTTTTCCGGTGAAAATGCCGAGTCGGAGCAGAGGGAAACGAATAATATGCAGGTTTGGATGGTTCGGGAAGAAACGGAAGCGCGGATCTTGGTTGAGGTTGCCGAAAGTATCGATGATGAGGAATACACTCACGCCGCGACGTGCAGCAGCGATAAGCTCTTCGCGGAACATGTAGCCCACATCGTCGGCCTTGAAAATATACATCTCAAAGTAGATTTGATAGCGGGCTTCCCGGATTGCGGTGAGCATATCGGTGTAGAGATCCTCGCCGTAGGTGTAGACGGTTAATTCCGAGTCGGAGACGCAGACGCTCCGAGGCTCCATCGTCGGGAATTCTCCGGTGGTAGGGTTGCGGCGCTTACGGTGCTCATCAACGGCAATCACGGCAGCAATAGCGGCAGCTTGAGCGGCGAGAACGCCAGCGATTCCCCATTTTGTTGCCTTTTTCAGGCCGGTGCTGTTCATATTGCGGAATCGTGACATGTGTTCATCCTACCCAAAGTATTACACTGAACGACATGTCGATATTTTCTGAAGAAGAAGTCGCCCGTCTGGCTGACTTAGCACATATCGCGTTGACACCGCAGGAAACCGTGAAATTTACGACGGAGCTCAATGAGATTGCCGAAAAAATGAGTAAGGTTTCTGAGATTGTCACTGACGATATTCCGATGACCTCCCATCCGATCCCCTTACAGAATGTGTGGCGTGAGGATGATGAGATTCAAGAGGTGGATATTGAGGCCGTTTTGGCGTCAGCGCCGGCACATGAGGATGGCAAATTTATGGTGCCACCGATCCTAGGGGAGGATGCATGAACACGCTATTGAAGCTCAGTGCGTGCGAGTTAGCGCAGAAGCTGCGGGCAGGAGAAATCACCTCAGAGGAATTGACGCGGGCGTGTTTAGATCGAATCGCCCAGACGAATGAGAAGCTCAATACTTTCTTGTTCGTTGACGAGGAAGGCGCATTGGAGGTTGCTCGCAGTGTTGACGCCGATCGCGCGGCCGGGCGGGAACTGCCGCCGTATGCGGGTGTGCCGGTAGCAATCAAGGATAATATGTGCAATCGCGGGCGTCCGACGACCTGTGGGTCAAAGATGCTGGAAGGTTGGCTTGCGCCATACGACTCGACAGTGGTGGCTAACCTCAAGGCTGCTCGTTTGCCGATTGTGGGCCATACGAATATGGACGAGTTCGCAATGGGTTCTTCTACGGAGAATTCTGCCTTTGGTCCGTCGGTTAATCCGTGGGGGGAGAATTTGATTCCTGGCGGGTCCGGCGGTGGGTCGGCGGCTGCGGTGGCAGCGTTCCAGGTTCCGTGGGCATTGGGTTCGGATACGGGTGGTTCTATCCGTCAGCCGGGAGCTATGACGGGAACTGTCGGTACGAAGCCAACCTATGGCAATATCTCGCGCTATGGAATCGTCGCTTTGGCTTCCTCGCTCGATCAGGCCGGGCCGGTTGCCCGCAATGTGATGGACGCGGCGGTATTGCAGGAGATTTTGTCGAGCTATGATCCCAATGATTCAACTTCGTTGCCACATCCGGCGGATCACCTCGTTGAGGCGACGCAGGATGGGGCAAACACTGAAGATCTGACGGGTGTGAAGATCGGTGTGGTAAAAGAGATCGAATCTGAGGGTTGCGAGGCTGGCGTGATGGCGGTCTTTGATGAGGTCGTCCGTAAACTTGTTGCCCGCGGTGCGGAAGTTGTGGAGATTTCATGCCCGTCATTCGATGCGGCAATTGCTGCGTATTATCTGATTATGCCGGCGGAGGCCTCGTCGAATTTGGCTCGGTTTGATGGCGTTCGCTATGGAAACCGGGTAACGCCGACGGATGGTCCGGTGACTGCTGAGACGATGATGAGCGCTACGCGCGGTGCCATGTTTGGTTCGGAAGTCAAGCGCCGTATTTTGCTGGGAACGTATGCCTTATCTACCGGTCATTACGATGCGTTCTATGGTTCGGCTTTGCGGGTACGGACTTTGGTACAGCGGGATTTGGCGGCGGCTTTTGAAAAGGTTGATGTGCTCTTGACTCCCACGGCGCCTACTGTGGCTTTCCCGTTTGGGTCAAAGACGGATGACCTCATGGCCATGTACCTCAATGATTTGACGACAACTCCGGCGAACCTTGCGGGTGTGCCGGCGATGTCGGTGCCAGCCGGTTTGGCAGATGGTTTGCCCGTCGGTGTTCAAATTATTGCACCTGCGCATGAAGACGCGCGTATGTATCGAATCGGAGCGATGGTGGAAAGCTCCGCGGATCCTGCAGTGTTGCACTGCCCGGCAGGGGAGGAAGCCTAAATGGATGAATTAATGGACTTTGACGAGGTCTGCGCGAAGTACGATCCCGTTTTAGGTTTGGAATGTCACGTCGAGTTATCAACAAAGACTAAGCTTTTTGATCGTGCCCTCAATGCGTTTGGTGGGGATTCCAATACCTACACCACGCCGACTTCCTTAGGTCTGCCTGGTGCATTGCCGACGTTGAATCGGGCAGGTATTGAGTATGCGATTCGGTTGGGTCTGGCGTTGAACTGTAAGATTGCTTCCTCGTGTCGCTTTGCTCGTAAGCAGTATTTCTATCCGGATCTGTCAAAGAATTTCCAGACGTCACAGTCGGATGAGCCGTTAGCTTATGACGGCTATTTGGATATTGAGTTGGATGATGGCGAGATCTTCCGGGTGCATATTGAGCGTGCGCATGTTGAAGAAGATGCTGGCAAGAACGTCCATATGGGTGGCGATGGCCGGTTGCAGAACGCCTCGTATTCGCTGGTTGATTACAACCGCGCTGGGGTGCCGCTGGTGGAGATTGTAACTAAGCCGTTGGAGGGTGCGGGAGCTCGTGCCCCGGAAGTGGCGGCAAAGTACGTCAAAACGATTCGGGATATTGCACGGGCGATTGGTGTTTCGGAAGCTCGGATGGAGCGGGGCAATATTCGCGCTGACGTCAATGTGTCTTTGCGTCCTAGCCCAACATCGCCGTATGGAACCCGCACGGAGACGAAGAACGTCAATTCTTTTAAGGGGATTGAAGGCGCGGTTATTTACGAGATGCAGCGTCAGGGTGCGGTGTTAGAAGCTGGCGGTTCAGTGTTGCAGGAGACTCGGCACTGGATTGAGACGGAGGGAAAGTCTATCTCTGGTCGGCCTAAGTCGGATGCGGATGATTATCGCTATTTCCCGGAGCCAGATCTGGTTCCGGTTGTGCCGTCAAAGGAATTGGTGGAGTCGATTCGGGCCGCGCTTCCTGAGTTGCCGGCAGCTAAGCAGCGCCGTTTGAAGGGCGAGTGGGCAGTATCGGATCGGGAGATGCGGGACATCGTTAATGCGGATGCTGTCGATGTTATTGACGCTGCCGTGCAAGCTGGGGCGAGTCCGGCGGGGGCGCGCAAGTGGTGGATGGGCGAGTTGGCCCGTTATGCCAAGGAGAGCGGATGTGAGTTGGCAGATGTGCCGGTTACTGCGGAGCATATTGCGGAACTTGATCTGTTAGTTACTGACGGGACGCTCACCGATAAACTTGCGCGTCAGGCCTTGGAGGGCGTTTTAGCTGGTGAGGGCAGCCCTCGTGAGGTTGTTACGGCTCGCGGGCTGGAAGTGGTTTCCGATGATGCAGCTTTGGCGGCGGCAGTGGACGCAGCTTTGGCGGCGCAGCCTGACGTCTTAGAGAAGATTCGTTCTGGTAAGGTGCAAGCCGCTGGTGCGATTGTGGGAGCAGTGATGAAAGCGACGGGCGGTAAGGCTGACGCGGCGCGGGTGCGGGAGCTCATCATGGAGCGCGCACAGTAGCTAACTGTTGCTCTCGCTATCTTGGCTGTGCTGAAGCGAGCAGATATGGCTGCTGTCTGCACGCGATTGTTACCGGGAGGCTGTGACGAGTTATTACGTCACAGCCTCCCGGTTTCGTCTCTGAAACTCCAAAAAGATGCGCGCTATGAGTGAAGTTAAAACCGTGCCGAATCAATCTCGCGTAATCACTGCTACGAACTGATAATTCATTCCCACAACAGATACTCAACATCCCCAAAAACGATACGCAACACCGCATGAAGGGGGGGGGCGCAACCCGCATCACAACACTCCTTAAAGGAAACAAAGTGTTGCAATTCCAACGAGAATTCACAGGGATCTGGTGGCGCAGATCTACCACGAGTTAACGAGATATGAGCTGCTAAGCAGCGTGTGGTTGAAGTTGAAAGCTGCGTATGTGAGTGGTGTCCGTGTGCGGTAACAACTTGATTGGATCGGCAGATGGGATGGTCGGTGGTGTGAAAAAGTAGTCGAGTTTTTCGCAGGATGAAATATTCGGTAGGTGCGCAAGATTATTTGGCACAATAGCCTGGGCAAATACCTGTTCATTGAGAGGACGTTATGGTCAACGCATATCCAAGTTACGCTGTTACGCTGCGCATTGAAACAGAATATGATCCGCAAGCTACAGCAAAAGTTATTACGGCTATTTCGCGCGAAGGTGCCATGGTGACTGGCGTTGACATGGTCCGTTCTGATGAGAGCGCTTTGCTATTTGATATCACGTGTTACACCTTTGATCTCAGCCATGCAAAGTCTATTCGTGCTCAACTGGAAGAACGCGAGGGCGTGCGGGTTTACGGTATTCATGACGCGACCGTTCAGGCTCATTTGGGTGGAAAGATTGAAGTGACGCTGAAGCGTCCTTTGCGTACTCGTCAGGATTTGTCGAAGATTTATACCCCTGGGGTGGCGATGATCTGTGAGCAGATCGCTGAGGATCCAACGGTTGCGCGTCGGTTAACGATTAAGAAGAACACGGTCGCGGTGGTGACGGATGGGACGGCGGTATTAGGTTTGGGAGATATTGGCCCAACGGCTGCCTTGCCAGTGATGGAGGGAAAGGCGGCGCTATTTAAGAATTTTGCCAATGTTGATGCGTGGCCGATATGTCTTGATACGAAAGATCCAGAGGAGATTATTGCCATCGTGAAGGCGTTAGCGCCGGGGTTTGGCGGAATTAATCTGGAGGATATTTCTGCTCCACGTTGTTTTGAGATTGAGCGTCGCTTGCGTCAGGAGTTGGATATTCCGGTTTTCCATGACGATCAGCATGGCACGGCCGTTGTGGTGTTAGCAGCGCTTATTAATGCGTTGAAAGTCGTCGGGAAAAACATTGCTGACGCACGAATTGTTGTCTCTGGTGTGGGGGCAGCCGGAAATGCCATTATTCGGCTGCTAAAGCGCCAAGGTGCGCAGGATATTATTGGTGTCGGGCGTGCTGGCACTTTGGGAGCATTTCGGCGTGAGGCGGATCCTGATCGGGATTGGTTGGCGCAAAATACTAATCCGCGCCAGATTGACGGTTCGTTAAAAGAGGCTTTGCGCGGTTCGGACGTTTTCATCGGGGTGTCGGCTGGCAATATTTTGAGCGGTGAAGATATTGCGACGATGGCGCCGGGAGCTATTGTTTTCGCGTTGGCAAATCCGACGCCGGAAGTTGATCCGATTGAAGCTGGGCGGTATGCCGCGGTAGTGGCGACTGGGCGTTCGGATTATCCTAACCAGATCAATAATGTGTTGGCGTTCCCGGGGCTGTTCCGAGGTATGTTGGATGTTCGTGCTCATGAGGTGACGGATGAGATGCTGGTGGTTGCGGCAAGTGCTATTGCTAGTACCGTCAAGAAGGAAGAACTGAATGCAAACTTCATCATTCCGGGCGTATTCCATGACGAATTAGCGGATAAGGTGGCAAGTGCAATTCGTGAGGAATTCTCGCATAAACACAGCGAATTAGCGGAAAGGTCTGATCGTATCTAGCCGGGTTCTCGGTTCATATACGGTTCTCGCCACTGGTGGGGCGTGCATAGTAGGTATTGTGCACACCCCACCAGTGGCATTTGCAGTTTATGCGGGGGATTGTTTGGATTTCAGTCAATGAGCGGTGATGATGATCTGCTCGTGGTGTTGTTATACCTAGGATATTTGGGGGAGATTTTTCGATGTTTATGGGTTCTCCCTTTCGCGCCGCGGTATAGGGTATGCGCTTCGGTGGGGAAGGCTAAGCACTGTGCGTTGGAAATTACGGGGTAGTGACGCGTGGTGAGTGAAAGGGGAACTCGCGCGACGGCGGAATAGTGGTATTTACTGGCTGGAAAGGCAATATTCCGCGGAATCTTCTAAATATCTGCCAAGAGAAAACCTGTCCACTGTAACGCGCTGTGTGCTCGCTCATAAGCTGGGAAAACGCTGTAATTTCGGTGCTTGATCCGCTTGTGAGGAGTGACACCGCGATGTGGTTTGACCATCTCGCACATTGCCTCGTAAAGTTTTTTCTTGCCGCTGAGGGAGTCAGCAAGGCGAACCGGCAAAGAAAAATGTCGGGCGCTGCAGATGAGCTAAGTGGCGGATCGCTTCAGCGATGTGAATCACAAGATTCAGCTTGAAATGAGTCGAAAGATTTACTACTCTGGAGAGGTTGCTCCTGAGGGGGTGGATCCGGTAAGGATCTGTCATCACAGGTGAGTGTGTTGTTTGATATCTCAATAGTGTGCTAGTTTTTTATGTTTTTGTTTTCTGGTTGGTGCTGGATGTTTTGTTTGGTGCTGGCTGGGTTTTTGTGCCAGATGTTTCTGGTTTTTTGAGCTGGTTTGCTCTCTGGTTTTTTGTGGAGAGTTTGATCCTGGCTCAGGAC
>NZ_JBKIWR010000018.1:0-41034 GCF_046599595.1 Trueperella sp. LYQ143
GCGGTGGAGGAGGGAGCAGAACCCTTCCGCATGGTAGAAGGATTTTACGCGTTTTCGCCCCACTTCCACCCCGCTTTTTCGAACACATGTTCGCCCCACTTTGTGCACTTCACCACACTCTGCCCCACTTATAAAAATAGGAGGGCTGACTACCACACTCCTCGCATGCGATAGCCAGCCCATACCCATTATTATGCGTTAAACATCCGCCACATGTTTTCCGTGTCCACTAGTTACCGTGTTTACCCCGTCTGTGGTGGGGATGTCCGGCGCGTCCTGTGGGTGTTTGGTTGGTCGGTATGCCAACGCTGTGCCGGAGGCGGTCATGCCGAGGATCGCGGCGGTGAGGGTCTGCCATAGCGGGGATGTTGACTGATCCACAATCCCATAGGCGGTCAGGATTGCTAGCCCTGCTAGAGCAATCCCGTAGATCCAGGAACGCACGTGCGGCGCAAAAATCGTATCCATCATGTTTTTATCCTTTCCGTGTTGTTGCCAGGACCCGCTGGAGAGCTTTAATGGTTTCCCCGCCGAATTGCCCATCGAGTAGACAGCCGGCGTATTGCCCGAGAGATTGTAGGTAGCGTTGGGTTTCGTACACCGTGTAATAGCCCAGGTCGCCATCTACCGTGTAACCCACATAGAAGCCCCTGGTTTGTAGCCATTGTTGCCAGGCCTGCCAGGTGTAGCGTCCGGGCTGCCCGTCGATCTCACGGGCATAGACATGCCGGTCGCGCAGAAACTCTTGCAGCCCTTTAACAGTTTCGCCACCAAAATCTCCGTCAATAGAGCGCTCGTAGTAGGTGATTTTCCCGTCCCCATTCTCATCACCAGCATTAGTGCTAGTGGTGGTTGGTGTGGGTGCGCCTTGTCCGGTTGTTGAGCCGATTATTACCCCGTGGGTGGCGAAATCCTCACGCGGATTCCGCGTCTTACCATTAACATCCCAACATTCGAAATGTAGGTGCGGTCCGGTGACGTTACCTGTTGCGCCCATGAGTCCGATCTGTTGACCGAGCGCCACCTGTTGACCGACCATAACCTGGATAGCCGATAGGTGCCCGTAGTATTGGCGCTCCCCATCAGGATTACGAATAAGAATCCCATTACCTGACCTGCCTGCCACAGGTGCCCAGCCGGCTTTTTCTACCACCCCCGCATAGGCGGCATACACGGGTGTACCCGTCTGGTTCGCTATATCAATCCCGGCATGCAACATGGCAGGGATATTCACGGATAGGCGGGGCCGCCATCCGTATTCCGAAGCGACCATCCCTACCGCCGGTGAAGCCATCGTCACCATAGATCCTCCTTGTGTGAAAGTGTTCAGAATATTTGCCCCGGTCCAGCCCCGACCGGTAGCAGGGAAGATCCCCACCCCCAGATCCGGGTTGCGGGCTTCGATTGTTGTGCCATCCCCACGCGAGATCGCAATATGGGTCGGCGTCCACAAAAACGCCCCACGAGTAGTAATGCCTTCCTCGACGCTGATCTGTCGGCCCATGACTGCTAGCGCGGTCGAATGCCGATCCTCACCGCGGGCAAGCAGCCCGATCTGTTGGAGCCCCCAGACGATCAGCCCCGAACAATCAAACTCGCCTGGACCATCCGCGCCCCACACGTACGGGCAGCCCGCTTTGGACTCAACCAGACGCATAAACGTCTCTAGTTCCCTCATCAACACCCTCCCTTTACTCGTGCTTTTCGGGCATAAAAATAGACCCACATCGGGCCTTACACATGTTTTCTTTTTTGGTTATTCCTCGTTACGTATCGTCCACTCCGTCCAGGCGTCCTCAGGCACATCAGGCGGGTCAATCCCATGCTCAATCATCATCTGACGCAACACCGAAACGTATTCACGTAACTCCATACGCGCCGCATGCAGCGAATCCATTTCCGTGCGAGACTTACGCCGCGAACGCCGCCGCTGTTGCACCCCGGACACACCTTGTTTCAACAACTCAACCGTTAACGTCGAGCCAGCGATCAAACCAATAATCGCCCCTGCATCCATCTAGTCCCACTCTCTTCCTAGCCTGCCGCGATAATCCCTAGCTCTTGCTCAGCTGCCACATGCAACCGTGCCTGTGTCTCTGGTAGTAACGGACCTTTACCAAACGCATAGGGCATGTGAGCCACCCGGCGAAACCGCGTGAACCCAAAAAGCACACCGAGGAAAATAGAGCACACAGAAGCCAACGGGGCGTGTAACAGCAAGTCACGGTGAACAAACAATTGGGCCGTGACTAGTCGGAATCCCCAAATCGCGAGCCCGCCAGCCATCGCTAACGCCGATAACCGCTCCAACCAGTACGCGCCCCGCCACGCTGAGGGCATACCCGTACAACCAGCAAACACAAGCAGCAGCCCACACATGAGACGCAAACACGCAGCAACCGGGGATACTCCAGGCAGGTGGAGTAAAAGGTCGATGCCGACCAGTAGTGTCAGTCCGTAGGCTGCCACCATTGCGGCGGTGACCGCCCGCGGCTCTTCCAACGTATGCCACAGCGCTATAACAAGTTTCTTCGACATGACTAGACCACCACCCCAAGATCCGTGGCTGTACCCGTCTCGCAGGTAACACACTCACGTACCGTGCTGATAATCATCTCGTCAGTAATCACCCGTGGATCAAAACCAATCCGACCATGAGCACCCTCATAGGCCTGAGCCTGGACCGCCTTATCATAGGCTTCGATAATCGGTTTACTTGCCGCGATCTTACCTAAAAACCGTGCCGTGAAATCATGAGCGTCTACCACACCCACCAGTAACGCCGCCGTATAAACCCGGCGACGAAAATCCTCATCCTCAATCAACGCATTCAACGACGTCAACGCAACCATCACTAATCAACCCCTAAAATATTGTTCCTACAGTTTCTCTATGCTGGGACGAGTTCCCAACGCAGCTTCTTCACCTTCGACGCATCCTGATCAGCCAACTGCCAAATACAAATCCACGTACCAGAAGCGTCCTTTTGCGAGGTGTAAGACGATACGAACGTCACCGACGCCGAATCCACAACCTCATAATGAAACCCCCACCCAGACGGAGGAGTAAACGGAAACGGTACCCGGATCTTCGCCCACGCCAACGGAGCCATATACCCAAACCCAAACGACGGCAGAGACTGAAAACCAAAACGGTTATACGTTTTACCGTTGATAGTGATTTGGGTTGGTGAGACTACTTCTGGGGGTGGCCCGCCGCCCATTTTGCCCATCACGATCAGACGCCTACCCACCCGTAGGCATAGCACTCGATCCCCTGGGGTGAGTGCCACCAGGGTGCGCGGAGTCGTTCCTAGCGGGTTCGCCGCACCGTCCTCTCGTACCCGTAACGGGTTCACTGAGGCGACCGTCGCCCAAAACCATCGTTGGCCCGTATCCGTATCGGGCGCGAATAGATCAATAAACGGGTTAGCCACCACGCACCTCCCTTGATGTGACCATCATTAACGCGCCTGCCTGGCAGGTAATCCGGATCTCCTCCACCGTTTCCCGCCCGCCATCACGACCGGCGATCACACTGTTTAACTCCAGCGGGGACACCTCCACCGAACGGCTACGCGTCCATGTCGCCTGCTGAGCCTCGCGTAGACGTCGCTGTGCCATCCCATCCAGCACTGCTTGCGATGTTGCCTCTACTGACTCGTCGTGGATGGCTCGCCAGGTGCCTGTGCGGGCGAAATCCTCCCGGTCTTGCGCCACCGCGATCAGATCCGGCGCGTCACCATCCCCGCGAGCCTGAAGTATCACCTTGTTCGCGGCGGTTTCCGGAAAACTTGTTGTCACTTGTGGCTCGTAAAGATCCCGCCCGCCCGGCGTGTAGACCCGCACCACCGGACGCAGATTCGGAGCCGTATAGGGGGTGACGCGATACTGGCCGGAATAGTCGGTGTAGAGAGCGAAAAAACCGGCCGCGTCTAGCAAATCATTGATGATTCGTAGTTTTGATGTGCCCGGATCGAACACCATGTCGGTGCGTAGGGTTTCGTCTCGATCCGTGATAGCCACACCTTTCTCGCCAGTCGATTCCAACAATGCTTTAATCCGAGCGGTGACTTTCGATCCCGCGACTTCTGTGTGAACCTGCTCGACCTTATCCAGCGACGGGATACGGGTACGGTCATACAGGTTGAACGACAGGGAGCCACGCGAATGGGTCAGCCCTTCTGTTTCTTTACAGGATTCCGGTTCAACTAGGTACACGCCTAACGCGACCGGCGCAGCCTCGTCACGCTGATACATCGGACGTATCCTATGCCGCCACCAGTCCACACCCGGATCGCCCTGGGTTTCCATCTGGCCATCCCACCGGATCTGCCGATTCACATTCCCCGTCAACGACAGCGACGTGAAACGATCCAACCGGCCAACCAGCACCCCCTCACGGGTTAACACATCCACCCAATAGCGCTCCCGCATACAATCATCTCCTTATAGTTCTGCCTGCGTGTGAGTACACGAGAACTCCCAGGTACGCCACCTATTACGAGTCAATTTCACCGCCGAAACATAGCCGGTTTGCACCATCCCATCGAAGGTGCGTAGCACGACCGGACTGTCGGTTAACGCCAGATCGGACACTGCTGCTTGGGCTTGCCGTGCTGCCGGTAGCCCCGGATCTGAAACCAGCAGACCGCCAACCGTATAGGTGGTGGTGCATTGCTCGGCAAACACCGCACGGGGCAGAGTATGTCCTGCGAACGTTTGCACAATTGTTTGCCGGTCTGCCGATACCGCTAGCGTCGGATTGTAGGTAACCTTGAGAACTTTCCCTGCCTGTGGACCCCAATTTAGGAACTGGGCTTGCTGTTGCAACGGTCCAGATTCGACACGGGTGCGCGCCGTAGCACCATCTTTCGACACGGCCTCGATCACATAGGCCGCCCCGGTTAACGAGGGCAGCCCGTCCGTGACCACACCCGAAACCTGCCCGGCGGTTGTGCCTGGACGTGAATCCTCATAAACCAAGGTTTCGCCCGTCCCGTCAACCCGTAAAACACGCAGCTTAACCGTCTCCATTCCGCCGGTCAGTAGCGGGCCCTCACTGTAGTTGATATTGATCGACCCGCGGGCGGTATCCCACACGGCAGACCCTGACGGGGTAGACGGCGGACTATAGGAAACCGTGAACGACCGCGACACCGGCAAGGAATCGACCGTGGTTCGCACCGTCACATTCACACTGACGGTTGCCTTGTTCGGGATCCCTGTGAACGTTACCCGATGTGGAGACGTCGAGCTGCCTGTTTTTGACTGGGAATAGCCCGTTGCTGTTGCGGTTGCCTGCCAAAAAACAACCGTCGGGCTCGATGTGAACTCGACGGTCAACATAGACGAATTAACAGTGCTTGACGTGGGCGGGCTAGTGATCTGCACGCTAGGACGATCCACTATCGTGAACGCTGCCGTGTTCGACCACGGCGACCATTTCGTTTTATCCTGGCCTGTCGTGCGCACCTGCCACTCGCACGAACTATTCGACCCCACCGTTAACGCGAACGTCGAACTGGTAGCGGTTTTCACCCCGCTACTCGTCCAACTAGCAGCCCCGTTAAACCTGTATTGAACCTCGAATTGGGTCTGCCCGGATGTATCAGTCGGGTTATGCCGCCACACGAGGTTCACTGTCGCGCCTTTCGGCTGGTTCTGCCCGGAGGGTTGCAGCTCGGTCGGGGCAAGCGGTGCAGAAGCCATAATCACCGTGTTTGACGAGGTGAAATCGGAAACCAGGCCGCCGAGGAGGGCGCGTAGCCGGTACGTGTGGGCTGCCGCCTGGGCGGCATTGACCACCGTGTATGTGGTCGTACCCGGGTTGAGGGTGGCAATCTTGGTAGAGCCCTCCCAGATCTCGATTTGGGCCGCTCCGACCGCCGTGTTTACCCATTCGAGAATAATATTCGTCCCGTCACGCCGACCTACCACAGACGCCGGTGCTCCAGGAGTCATATATAAATGCTCATACAGGTTCCACGGTGAAGACCCGCCCGGACCGTTGGCACGGATCTGATAGTTGATGACCGTGTTCGCCCCTGGTGCGGCCGTATCAATCCAGTTACGCATCTGCCCGTCGAGAGTTGCGATCGTTTCCCACGGTAACGCGTTATAGCAGCGTTGGATCGTGAAACTGGAGATCGGCGCCTCACTGGTAGAGGTCACTGACCAGGATAGCGCCACTTGGTTATCTGACTGGCGGGTCACGTAGAACGCGGGACGTGCCGGCACCTGATAGGCCATCGGACGCACAATATGGGTGACCACCATAGACGGGGTTCCCGTTTGGAACTCCTCTAGGCGCACCCCGAACGACACCGAGTATTCCACGCCGGGCTGTTTCGTGAAAGTCTTCGATACCTGTCCGAGTTGGATTTGCTGGCCGGCTTTAATATTGACCGGAACGTTCGTGAACGTTTGCGTGATTTCCCCGTAAAACACGAGCTTGTTATATGAGTCTGATACCCAGCCGGCAGAACAGGACAGGTATGCGGTCAAGGTGACCGTGTCCGTGTTCTGGGTTGAAGCGACCTGCATGTCGATCCCGATTTGTACTGTTGTGCCTTGCCCGCTGACAGGGCTACCCCACCACATCACATTAATCACACTCCCATCTGTGCCCGATAGCGGGTGGCTGAGCGGGCTATATCGTTCGCGGCTTGCACGCCAGGAATCCCTGAGGCGACTTCCGTCACGTAGGCTTCCATCTGCCGATCCCCTACTTGAAGAATCACAGTGGAGGGCAGACGTGCCGGACCGTACACATCGACAGGCATGGGGCTCACCCCGTGGAGTCCTCCTTGCGCATACGATTCGAGCCGGTATCCGAACTGGCGGGCAACCTCGGCAAGGATCTGGGTGGAGCGGGTTCGTTTCGACCGTGCGAGCGGAATATATGCCTCCCCGCCGGTTTCATCCTCAGCCCAGATACGCCACGCCCCAGCCGGCGCAATCTGCGCAATATGACGTTCCCGCGTATACCGGCCCATAATCGAACCATCAGCATTCGACACGGCCGACGCTACCGTGCCTCCTACCGCGCCAACTTGAATACGTGCTTGCTTTCCAGAAATCTGACCCACGATCTTGTTGACCATCGGCCACAATCCCGCGTCTTCGACAGCGCCGACAGAGACCACCGGATGACGACTCCTAATGTTCGCCTCAACCAAAGCCAACACATCATAAACATTGGTTGCCTGACCGTTAATAACCACGGAACTTTGTGATTTACTGATCGCCTCCAAAGCCTTATTAAGCGCCGTATATGCCGGTGTAGCCTGACCATTAATCTCAACATCACCCGCGGAAGTGGCGATCCGCCCCATAAGATCGGCAAGTGTCTCGTCAGCTTGGAGGGTCTGTCCGAGAATAGTGACCGTCCCGTCAGCATTATTGATCGCACCCTGGATTTCAGATACTTTCTGTTCAGCCGGGTATGTATTGCCGTCAATAGTGATAAGGCCAGTCTCTTTATTAATATCGAACAGCATGTTACCGATCTGACCCCACGCTTTTTGCGTGTCGAGCGTCATCGTCGTTTTCACATACTCAGGAGTCATATTGAGCTGATTAACGTAAGCTCTCGCTGCTTCCTCACTCATCCCAGCAGCAATACACATGTCATAAATCTGTTCAGTGCCACTTTCCATGAGCGCGTTAAGTTTCTCCTGTGACGCCCCATTCTTCTGCTGGGCTTCCACATTATCAATCAAGGACTTACTCAACCTATCGATAGTTTCATCGAAATCTGTTACCGTACCGTTGGCCATCGCCTGCTGGGTTTCCGCCAAGGTTTCGTTGTAGGACCGTTCGGCTTCCCGGGCGGCAAAGAAACTATCTCGTGCGGCTTTCAGTTGATCGTCACGACGTTTCTGGGCGTCAATCACTCCCTGTAACGCTTTTTCTTGGTCACGTATCGTATCTGCAGCCGTCCGATTCTCAGCAGTCGCTTTAATCTGCTCATCACGCGCCTCAGCAGTTTCCTCACTGAGCTTATCTAGCGCTTTCGCGAGATCAAGATAATGTGTTTTGCCGGTATCCTTATAACGTTGCTCCAGATCGTCTTGTAACGCTGTCAACTGTTGCCCGCCGTTAATAACCGCGTCAACAACCTGATTAGTGGCATAGCCGGCGTCCTTAAACCGATCCAGCAAGTTATCTCCCAAACCAAACCAGTTCTCGTCGGCTTCCATCATCTCGATAACCTTTTGGCGAGTGTTATCGGTGGCGTTACCTAAACCATCAAACGTGGCCGACAGCTCCTCGATTTCTTGCCTATTACGAGCAGCAGCCTCACTAATCTTGCCGAAAACAGCGACAGCGGCAGCTATTCCCATCATCGGAAGATTCGCCATAAACGCCGACTTCATAGCCCCGCCCATAGCTTTCAGGCCCGCGCTCATCTTCCCAACCAGGGAAATATTCTCCGGCAGTTTCATCGCCGCCATACGTTTGCCAACCTCGGTTGAGTCATCCCCGAACGCTTTCAACATATTTGACACGCCACTAATCGTTTTCCCAATCGGGCCGATCTTCAGTTTCAACGCTGCGAACGCCACACCGACAGCCAACACCGGGGTAGGGAGTCGGGATATGGTTTCAGCAAGCACCGCCACCACACGCGATAGTGGGACGAGCACCGCAGAAGCTGCCGTTGCTGCCGGCACAAGATACGCCGAAACCGTCACACCTGATTCGCCAACCGCTTTCCACAGTTCACTTAACGCCGGGATAAGGATCTCCGCAGAGGTAAGGATACCGTTACCCATAATCGCGGCAGCCTGAGCAATAAACTTCATCGCCGGAGCGAGAGCCTCCATGCTTCCCATCATGCCCCGGATCGTTTCCCCAACAAGACTAATCACCCGAGGCAGGGCAGCAAGGGCAATCTCCACCCCATGCGTCTGATGCAACTGGTCACGCATAGCAGTAAAGAGGCTAGAAAACGCTACTTTGGTTTTCGCGGTTTCCTCACGGAGCACCACCAGACTTTTCATGATCTTGGCAGAACTATCCATATTCGCAACATTGCTAAGCGAATGTAAAAGATCTAACTGTGACTGTGCAGACCCGGTGGCAAGGAACGAACCGACCGCTTTACCCAACCCGTAATAGGTTTCTGATAGGACTTTCACGGTGGGGATTATGCTGTCGATCTTGTCTTTAGCGACGGTGAACACTTTCGGTAAATCCGCGAACGGCCCGGCAAGGATACCCTGCCCTAGACGGCCTAACGCTGCTCCCAGGTTAGCGAACGATCCGGAAACCGTCTCACCCATCTTTAACGCCGAACCACCGAACCCAGCCTCGATAGCGTCAGCAAACATGTCTGCCGAAATCTGACCGGCTTCACCCATCTTTCGGGCTTCCTCGGCAGTGATCCCCATCTGTTTGGCAACTAGCTGATAGATCGGGATTCCGGCTTCCATGAGCTGCATCGCCTCATCGCCCTGCATTTTCTGGTTAGAGTAGATCTTGCTCCAGATCAGGCTCATCCGGTCAAAATCCACGCCTGCCTGCGCGGCAGAATCACCAATCAGACGCAGTACCCGCTCCAACTCCTGACCAGGCTTCACATTCGCTGTAACCAGATTCTTCGCCGCTGTCGCCGCCGAATCCAAACCGAATGCCGTCCCTTTGACCGCAGCCTCAGCGTTCTTCATCGTCAGGTCAATCTCTTCAGCAGACAGCTTCATACCTTTCAAGCCCTGCTCTGCCTGCTCAAACTTCTTTAACCTGTTAAAACCCTTGGTCAAGGCGGTGCCGATAATAGCCGTCGAGGCTCCAGCAACCGACGCCATACCGCCAACAATCAGAGACTTCGCATGAGAAACAGCTTTCTGGCCGATCCCCATACCCAGCGCGGAACCAATCTTGCTGCCCGCCGTCGAAGTAATACCGCCCAGATCAGCCATAATCCGGCGTTCCGCCCCACGCATAGATGGAATGATCTGCACGTATGCTTTTGCTATCTCAACACCCGCCACCAGAGCCCTCCCTTACAAATGTTTTTCCGCTCTTCTAGAACATGTCAGCCGCCTCATCCACACTGACCTCGACACCGCGCACCTGCTGGCACTCTTCACTACTTTGGTTAGCCATGCCCGGACGTGGGGTAGGCGTGGGAAGGTTCACCCCGCGCGCCCCGTCGCGCGTCTTTGACCACACCAGCCAGCGCACACAATCCAACACGCTCGCCAACAGATAATCCGTGGTCTTCCACGGCGTCCACGCCTCACCCGCCACCACACGCTCTAACGGCAAACCCGGCATAGGATGAGACACGATAAGGAATAAATCCCGCAAATTAAAACACGGCTGGCCCACGTCTCGCAGACGTAAACCCAGCCGGATCAGCTCATATTCGATTTCGTCCCTGAACCGTCCCAACAGGAGGCTCAGGACACCAATTCCCCCAGTTTCAGTGCGGATTGATCCTGCCACGCAGTAATCATCTCGTTAAACTCACGGATCGTCATCGCCCGTCGAGCCCGCACCGCCTCCTCGTCAGAAAACTCCATAATAATCTGAGTAATAAACGCCGCCTGCGGCTTACCCGTATTATCCTCAAGAATCCCCATCGGCACGTTTTCTAAAAACGGTAAACGGATCGTCCCATGCTCGGTGACATGCTCAAATAACTCGTCTTCACCGTGAAACTGTACTACCGGCTCATTTTTGACAGCTTTCTTTACCATTACAACCTCCAAAACGGCTATCTAACAAAAAGACAAATAAGAAAAAAAGGGGGAGACATGTGTGGTCTTACCCGAGGGCGACACTGAGCCGACAGGCAAGACCACACACGCAGAAAAATAGTGAACACTACGCGGCAGGCCCGGTAGCAGTATCCTCGATATACTCGTAAGTGTAGTTTCCGTTATCATCAGCCAACGCCGTGATCTCCACCGGATACTTAATCGCGTCATTATGAACAAACGCGATCTCACCCGAAAGCTTCAACTGACCACGAGGAATAACCAGACGACGCCGGCCATCCCCATCCTTAAGCGAAATAACCCACGCCAACTCGGCAGGATCCAACGCATTATGCTTAATCGAAACCTTCTTATCTTTCGCCTCAACATTCTTCTCACCAAAAACAGCTTTCAACACTTCCGCGTTCGCTGCCTCCATGAACGTCAACGAGATACGTTCCTTATACTTCGTGGTCAACGTCCGAGCAACCAGCCCGCCCTCAACCTCAATCTCCGTATCCTCACGCTCCGGCGACCACGTGAAACCCTCCACGCCAATCAAACCACGCGTCTTAAACGCCGGATCCAACTCCGACTTCGCATCCGTTGGCAACGCCGTATTCAACGGGCCAGCCGCAACCGAACCGCCAACCTTCTCCAACGAACCAATCATCACTTTAGGCAACGCCATTATCTTCACTATCCTTACTCTCCACACCGACATCTACCGGCATGATCCCAACATTTCCTGCTTCTCGACCCACCCAACCCTGGGCAAGCCATGACTCTTCCTCACCGGCTACCACCCAGGCACACACCTGCGAAAACACCGGATGAACAAGCTCTGTTTTATCCTCTACCAACTTCCACCTCTTCCCATCTGACAAGCATGGACACCGTAAACTGATGCCGATCAAGACTCGGCATACGCGGATCGGGATACTGCAACGGGATCGACGGGACAGCCTCATACACGGTCAAACCAGGAAAAGCCTCCTGGTCATCCCGCGATACTGCCGCAAACTCAGCCCAAATCCGTCGAGCGTAGTCAAAACAGACACCCTGATCGGTATGCCAAACCTCAACCAGGATCTGGGCTTTATCTTGTTTCCCGTCCATAGCGCCACCCGTGCGGGTCACTTTCACCGCCCCCGGTACAGGATCCAACATATTCTGTGTAGAGGCTGGGAAACCGCGCGCACGTAAAAACGCCACCACCCCAGCCACCACATCAGCCGGACCAGGAATAACCATCACGAGGACCTCCCTAACGCATGCAACAAGGTCTGATTTTTCGCGCAATCAACCATCGCCCGGACACTATCCGTATAGGCGCTACCAATCACACGCGAACGACCCATCCACGTCTCCGACGCATACCCCTCACCAGCACGGCCCGCAATCTCCTCCGCACACTCGCCAACCAGATCCCGAACCTCATCCGAACGTAAAAACGCCCGCACCTGGGAATGCTGCAACACCACACGACGCACCTGCACAGGCATGATAACCACCCCTATCTTCGATACCTCACCAAACGGATCACCATCCCGCCATGTAACGTCACCGGCAAAATCGGATTCGTCTCCCACCGTTCCACCTCACCAACAACCATGAACAAGCCACCCTCACTCCACGAGCCAGGAAGACTAACCAGGTCATCAACCCCCGGAATCGGGGCAGACAGCGGGGCAGAAACCCGCACGTGACGCTCTACAGCCACCCGTCCGCCAGCGAACTCTTCTACCGGGGGTGAGGGTTGGATGGAAAACACGGGCAGGTCCTCTGTTTTCCACTGTGCTACCGGCACAGATACCGGATTGCCGTACCTGTCTAGCCCGTCGGCCGGTTTACGGTGAATCTTTCCTATCGCGGTTATCCGACGCACGAGCAGTCACCTGCCTCATAGATCGGATAACCCGCAATATCTGTTCCGCATGAGCAAGAATCCCGCGCCCACGTTCGATCACACCACGGGTAATGACGGCCGGTGTCTTTCCCTGACACCGTGATTGAATACGCCGCACCAGAACCTATCGATCCTGGTTCACGTAACGCGTCACGCTCACTATCAGAAAGAAACAACCCGCCAGGCATGTCGCCCGCGAACGTGATACTGCCCGTGAACGACCCATCCGTTTCCTGGCGTTGCCGAATCCCCTCCGGGTTACGAAAGACCCGGGTGACCATCGCCGATACTACGTCACGCACAGTCTCTAACAAGTCGGGCTCACCACCAGAATCAATCCGCGCCTGGATCGAGGGAAACTCACGACGGATCATCCGCTCCGCCCGCCCGATCCACCTGCCGATCGTGTCTTCCTGCCCGTAAGGAGCGTCCGTACCAATCCAGTCAGCGAGAAGATCATCAACTGTCAACCACATACAACACTCCTTAAAAATCTATTGGTGTTGGAATGTCCCTAGTGGCGTGTGTGGGCACGGAAAACCCGTAACCGTATCATCCGTACCCACCAGCCGACCGGGCGTATCATCCGCCAACCGCTGCCGTCTTAATCAACGCGAAACGATCCTCCATCACATACCAGCCATAGACGATCTCAAGACGCAACGCGATCTGATTCTTCCGCTTCAAATCACCTTGACCGTCCGGGTCACCATACGGGATCAACTCCAAAGGCAAATCACGCTGGACACCCCACCGGATACCATCGGCGAAGTCACCAACAATTGCCCGAACACCCGTATCCTTAGCCGCCTCCGGCAGACCAGAAATCGTTGTCCCGACAGCCGTCTTAACCCCCAGGAACGATGTAATATCCGTTCCGAAACCCAGCTCGGGATACCGCGGCATACCATTGGGCTTACCACCCGACAGGCACTGCAAATTCGCAAGCGCGAACGCCATCTTCGGATCGAGAGCCAAACCAGTGATCGGGGTCCCGTCCTCAATCACCAGGCCGATCGCTTGGCGAATATCCGCGTCCGCGTCCGCACTACCCTGGGTGACCGTTTTCTTCGTCGCCGTCAAATAATTCGTCCACGAGGCGATCACGTTACCCGTATGCGGATTCACCCGATGATACAGGCCCATATCCAACGCACGTGACAAGGCGTTCGCGCCTGCCTCGGCAACCTGATCGAGCACGCCAAGCTGATAATCCTCATCCGCCCACATGAATTCATTCGACGTGCGAATAGTCACCTGAGCCTTATGCGGTACCGCCGTGACCTTATCCCACGCGGCAACCGTTGAGGACTTATCCGCGTTTTCTTCCACGAACTCGGCACGAACCGTGTTATTAAAACGCAGAATATCCACCGTGCCGAACTTCATGGGCTCTTGCCCCGATAGTTTCGCCACCGTTGAGGTTGACAGGGTTTTCTTAATCATGCCGTCTGCGATATTGCGCGGAAGGACGGCGGAAAGAGTCTTTGAATCCAAAATAGCCATAGCTATTCCTCCTTGCCTAAAAGTTGTTTAAGAAACTCGCGTTTCTCATCTTGTTTGGGTTGTGATGGCTGGGCTCCAGCCTGGGGCACGTGTGCAACGATTGGACGATCGCCCCGCCACGCTAGTAGCGCCTCAGCCGAGGCCTCCAGCTCTTCTAACGTGTCACCTTTCAACAAGCCAGGATCAACCTTTTTACTGGCTGCGACTTGTGAAAGAAGTTTTTCGTGCTCAAGCCTGGCATTATTCGATTCGAGTTTCGCGATCCGATCTAATGCTTTTTCCAGGTCGGTTTTCTGGGATTGAGCAGCGTCCAGCTCGGTTTTCATCCGGCGTACCTCCGCCATGTTCGCTTTCGCTCGCTCTTCCCATTTACGTGCCTGGATCTTCCAATCCTCACCAGCAGCCTCTTCCTGTGCAGGAATCATGCCTGCCGGTGTCGTATCATGCCCAGTATGTGCTGTATTGTCAGCCATATTTTTGTTTCCTCCCGTGCGGGTTAATGAAAAAGACCCGCCCCCGTGCGGGAACAGGCCAAAAACCATAAAAAATTGTTGCTACTTGTGTTTCTTCCAGCTATGCTGTGGGTAAAGAACGGAGAGCCACCCGTTGTACCCTGAAAATAATTGGGGCGCCCGTCCATAGTGTCTAGGGCTAGAAGACCAGCCGGCGGCTAAGCCTCCGTTCTTTTTTATTTCCTCTAAAACACCCCAGGTAAAGTTAAAGCCCTGCCAATACCGAAGTATCCACAGGGCTGGAGATGGTGCAAGGCTGTCCCTAGGGACTGCCGGCCGCCACCGTATCTGTAGCGTATCATCTTCAGTCAAACAAAATAACAAAATAAAGTATTGACAGATAAATACTCACCCATTACGATAAAAGCAAAGAACGGAGAGCCACCCGGTGCACCTCAAGATTTCTGTTCAACAGATTTCGAAGTGGGCGTTCTCATTGCGGAACTAGAAGATCAGGCGGCGGCTAAGCCTCCGTTCTTTTTATATTTACCCCTAAACACTCCAGGTAAAGTTAAAGCCCTGCCAATACCAAAGTATCCACAGGGCTGAGACAGCGGCCCGGCTGTCCCTAGGGACTGCCTTCCTACTGCCGTGCTTCACAGTGTATCATCTTCAGTCAAATAAAATAAAGTATTGACAGATAACCGCCCGCCCATTACTATGAAGATAAAGAACGGAGAGCCACCCGTTGTACCCTGAAAATAACGGGGCGCCTGGCCATAGTGTCTTGGGCTAAGAGGAAACCGGCGGCTAAGCCTCCGTTCTTTTTTATGCTTAAAGGATTCTTAGCAGTTGTCTACCATCATCCCACATGATCCATAATTCCTTGATCTGGCGGTCAGCAGCATGAGAAGTATTCCATTCGCGCAGATAACGCATTACCTTAGCCGGGATTATTTCTACTCCTTGGAAATCTAGAATGAAATTCTCTTTAATCACATGATGTTCTTTCGCATTTACAATCGATTTCAATAGGTGTTTAGAGATAGTCCCCCATTTAGTTGATGTTGTCTTCAGATCCGCTTCAATATTCTTATTCGACGTCCAATAAAAATCATTAGAAGCCTTACGTCCAACCCCTAACACATGCGGAGGACGAGGAATCCAATTCACATAATGGTCATGCTTCTCCAGACGTTCAAGCGATTCAATCTCCAACGTACTCAGAAACTCACCATTTGTCTCCGACCTTAACTCCGACTGCCGCCTAGCCCACAGCGGCTCATCCTCAGTCCCTCGACCAGCAGGCCAGCCACCCTCCGGAGGAGCATAAATAACACCATTCTTCCGATTCGGCGAACTAGCCGGCAAAAGCTCTAACGGAAAATCAACCCGTTTCGATCCTCTACGGCGCTTTACTTTCGATACTGCTCCGACCGATTCACCAGCCGCTACCTCTGCTCTTACCTCCTGCTTCCCCGCGGCTCGCAATGCCTCCCGGCGACGCTTAACAACATGCTCAATCGAATCATTCTTACGCCAATACGGCTTATACTCCTTGGCATACAACTCATCGAAATCAACACCAGCAACCCGGTCACCAACCCACGCAGTCCCACGAGGATTAGACGGATCAACAACCCAGCGACCTTTCAACGGGACAGCACTACAATGACAATTCTCGTGATACCTCTTCCCATCAGCCGTCGCCGCAGCCGTCTTAGACGATCCATACACCGGACCACGAGACGCCAAGATAATACAAAAATCGCAATTATCCCCAGGCGATAACACCCGCGCCCAATACACATCCTTATAATGCTCAACCGACGCATGGATCACATCACGACCATTACGATCAACCCGGCGGCCAACCCAGCGAGCCCCAAGCGCACTAGCCTGCCGAAGATTACGAGCCTCAATCAACGGCCCAATCGACTGAGCAATAACACTCGCCGATTTCTTCGTCTGACTAATCGCCGGAACAATCGCCGGATACCCAATCAACGTCTCAAACCACTCTTGCGCAGCCTGCTGAGACAAAAGCCCATACCGCTCCAGAACCCCCGCAATCAACTGCTTCAACGCCGGACGGACAAGCTCAGGATCCTCAATCTTCGCCACCGCCTCCACAGCCTCACGCATATCTGCTTCGATCCGCGCATTAATCGCCATGTTGGTGTTCTGATAATCTCGCATTTGCTTGCGGGAAACCAATACATATCACCCCGCTTTCAACAAACGAGTAGAAGAATTAAATAGCCTCCCTGCGCTGACGACTACGCTCCATCTCAGCACTCAACTCAGCCAGGAAACTCACACTCTGCTTCTCATTGAGCAAACGCCGCGTCGTTTGAACATCAAACCCCAACTGCTCAATAATCGCCTCAGACTCAGCCATCCACGGAAACACCGACACCAGCTTCACCGTCGCGTCCGCAGCCGCCGCCCGAGACGTAAACCGAGTATCCCGCCACACCGGCAACAAGCCCGCCAACTCGGCAGGGACATCCAACGACCGATTCGCCACCTGCCACGCCCACACAGCCACCTGACGATGAGCCGCCGACCACGTCGCCTGAGCGTCTTCTGCCTCCGCAATCAAATCCTCACGAGACGCCAAATACGACTCCGCCGACGTCGGATTAGCCTGCGCCAACCCCACACCCAAACTCGACACCGGAATATTCGTCTCACCCGCAAACAAGCCAGCCAACACCTGCAACTGATCCACATGCGGCTGCTGAGAGGCCTGCGAAAACTGCTTCACATCCGCCCGAGGATTCGCCGCGTCATCATTATCCGGAATCGCGTTCACCCGATCCATAATCAACTGCCACGAACCCTTCGTGAACGCGTCCTCATCCGGACCAAACACCATAAACCACGGCGCACCATAAAAATCTGCTGTACCCTCCGAACGCAACACGGTACGCACCGCACTATCCGTCAAGGACATGACCGGGCGTGAAATACGAGAAGACCCAAACGGACGATCCAGACGCGGCTTATACGGAAACTGCACCACCGGAACACGCAAATCCTGCACCTGCCGATCCACCACCCGGCCATCCTCAACCCGGATCGACACAAACGGCAAAAACAGCGTCGCACTCTCAATACGCGCCCCGCCACGAGAAGCAAACCCCTCCGACACCGACTGACCCCAACGGTGAACCCACAAGAACGAATCCAACGCATGCAACTTCGCATTCCACACGCCTGTGCCATCCAACGCTGAAATAAACGACACTAATGCCTCCGGCTCACCCGCCGACACATCACCCGCCGTCACCGCCGCAAACACGGTCGAATGCACCAACGCCGAAACCTGAGCTTGTATCACCATCTCCACATAATGCGAACCAGCCAGGATCTCCGACACACCCAGATCATTCCCGCCACGACCCGACGCGGGAGCAAACCCATCTAAACGAATCCGGCGAGCCAACATCTCTACCGCTTTCGCCGGCCATCCCAACACGGTACGCACCTGCGACAAATACGGCGGCGCAGTCGGCGGCAACCTATCCAACACATGCTTGCCATCCATATACGCCGACCGCAACAAATTCCGCCGACGCTTACCCGCCAACTGTTTTTCCAACAGGTCAAACACACCCTGCTCAACATCCGTTAACCCAACGATCATAATGACACCACCTTCCAGCCAGACCTGCGCGCCCCAACAGGCTTCATTCCCTTTTGCTCAATACCCGCAACCGCAAGAGTGGCAGCCACCAGCGGAGAAATATTCGACAACTCCTCACGGCGAACCCACTTAAACAACGAATCACCAACAAACTTCATCTTTGCCCCGCTAACGGCCTGATCCATCTCTTCTTGCCCGATATGCACCAACACACCCTGACGGACCAAGTCATAAAACCGGCCACATGCCTGGAAATACTCCCGCGCCGATACTTGCAACAGGCGCACCCGCTGGCGACGCAACTGACCAATCAACGAACCAGCAGCCGACCCTGCCTCCACCACAATCGCTACCGGCGACCAGGCCTCTTGCAACTGGGCTAGACGATCTGCCACCCAGTCCGTACCCACCTGCCGGTCAACCAGCTCTACATGAATACGGCCATCATCACGAATCGACGCGACAGCGATCTCCGCCCAATCCCGCGTCGGCGGCACATCCACCGCGAACGCAACCGTGTCCGACGGCTCAGAATCCGGATCAACCAGCCCAGCCCAATCCCGAACCTGGATCGCCGCCTCATCACCAACACGCGCCCAAATACCCAGCCGCTCCCGCCGGAACTGCTCATCAGCCATCCCAACCAGCTCAGTGTTACGAATGTAATCCTCAGAAATGAACCGGCCCAGTGACGGATTCGCCTGATACCACGCCTCAATATCACCACTATCAGCCGTATCATCAGCAGACCATTCGACATACATCAACGCACTATCCGCCCCCGATAGTGCCCGATCGCGAACCCGCTCCCACGTCGCCGACGAGAGCATACCCGCCGAGGAAGTGTAAAGAATCTGCGGATTACCCTGCATAGTGCGCGCCGCCATCGTCGGCATAAGAGAAGCAATCTGATCCTCATCAAGATCGAACGCCTCATCAAGCACCACAAGATCACCCGTCAGGCCACGCCCTTGCCGGCCCGTCCGCGTCACATACGTAATCTTCGACCCGTCCGCCAGTTTGATCGACATCTCCGCCGACGAGGTACGAATCCCGCGCACATCATCAAAACGCGACCTGCCTTGTGCTCCAGCTACCCGTGAAAACATCCACGGATTATCTCTGATAATCGCCTCCAACTCGCTAAACGATTTACGTGCCGTGGAAAACAAATGCGCCGTATGCGTAATCACCTTGCAGTCAGGATTCAAAAACAAGTTATACAACTCGATAGCTTCAATGATGACGTTCTTGCCGTTTTGGCGTGGAGCATTAACCGCTACCTCCAAGGCCGCATATTTACCCGTCTGGGTTATACCGAGAGCGTTCCGCACCACCGAGGCTTGCCACGGCATGAGCTCTTTACCGGCAATCGCGATAAGGTCTATCGCGTCCTCACCAGCAGAAAAATCCGCAATCGTTTGTGGAATATGCGCAATCCTAGGCGTTTGCGACCCGCATCTGACGTCTCCGGGCAAGTTCATCAAGCGGGTCACCCCCATTCACTGTCTCCTGCGTATCTTCATGAACATCCCCATCCAACGCGGCTAACTCAGCCAAAACAGCACGCTGCTCACGGGCAATACCCGCAACCGACTGCGGTAGAGCCTGATGGAGATTAGCTTCCAAAACATCAAAAATCTGTAATAGTACTTCACGGCGATCAACCCTGCGCAGGCTGTCCGACGGCGCAGCCTGGATATGTTCCTCCACCGCTTGCGATATTTTTGCCGCACGCCGCGCCACCATCTGCGCTTTATGTTTACGCTCAGCCGCCAAACATTCCTCACATAACGGCTCGCCACGACGACGATGCCGCATGGCTGCCGCATGCGTCCCACACGGCTTCAATTCCCGTCCAGCCAAAACTAATCATCACCTCACAACGCCAAGCCTCTGCCTGGCACTGCTTCTACCAGGCAATATACGGCCTACCAGTTACACATATATAACGCCCAGAATCAGGCGGATAAATCTCAATATTGCGCCCATCACGCACCACCCGCCCCGAACCAGGGGTAAGAGGCAAGAAAATATGCAGCCCATCACCCGAGGGCGAATATTCCACCAAAACCGCACACGCTCGCACCTCGTCCAACACCTCACCAGCCCACGAGGCAAGCCGACCATCAACAAAACAATGATCTAAATCAATACAGCCAATACCCTCACCCAGTACCCAGCCTTTACGAGGCAGGTGGCGAACCTGCTCATACGAAGTCCACGTGCCAGGATCCCGGGTAGAAGCCGGACAACCATCAAGCTGGTAGGGGCGTTTTGTTATTCTGCCGTTACGTTGCATAGGTTTCCATGTCACCCAGCGCGACGATTTAACCATAACGGGCGGTACCACATGGGTTTTCGTTTGCCGGTTGCCCATGACTCGGCATGAAGTTGAGCAGTACTTCGCGTTCGCGCGCTTACCACTGACGTCAACACCGCAATTCTGGCAGGATCTCACATCTCTAATAATAGCAGTGTTTACGGTTAATTACTGCAATAAAGCCAATATGTCTAACAGTAAACAGGTAGCAAGACACGTAAGCGCCTTAGAAACAATTAAAAACAGCCACCCCAATAAAAGCCGGAAAAGGGCGAGAAAGGCAGTCAGAATCAAAAATAAGACGTCTCGTGGTACGTTCCACGTTAGACCTTCGTGTAAAAATCCGTCTATGCGGCGTGGCCTCCCAGCCCACCCTCGGCGGGGTCCTCCCCCTACCTACCCGGGAGGAGCGGGGATATTTTTTTAAAAATTTTTCTCGCACCAATCGCGCGATGTTTTTGGCACTATCCACGCAATAGGTTTCGGTCCAAGGATAACATCTTTTGTGCCCCTGCGTGAGTTACATCCCCGGTGGGCTGGACGTAGGAGTCCGCGTATTTTTCCGCCTCGTGCGATGGGATGAACGTGATCGGCTGTGAATGATCTGGCTGATCGCCAGTTGGCGGTGAAGTCTATGGGTTGTCCGCAGATCCAGCAGGGCTGGTTTTCGCGTTGTGCTTTGCGTCGTAAGGCGTTCGATAGGTCAGCATATAAGCGGCTAGGTGGACGTTTGCGGCTTGCCATATCTCCTCCTTAGCAGGGGCTGGGTCATGTTTGTGCGGGCGGGGTTTGAATGTGGTGGGTGTGGTTGTGGTTTGTGTGCTGGGTGTTCGTGGTTTTGTTTAGTGTTTGGATCATTGTTGTGTTGTGTTCGCGTGTGTCTGCTGTTGTGCTTGCGTGTTTATATCAGGGGTGAGGTTAGGGGTAGGCGTGGTGGTTTGCGGTAGGGGTTTTATCGGGTGCGGGTGCGATTTGAGCGGGGCGGGTGTGTTTTACTGCATAGGGGTTTTATGGTTGTTTTACGCCAAATAGTTAGACATTTACCGTCTTTTATGTTCAGAATGCGGGTATGACGAAGGAAGGAGGTGAAAGATGTTAGGTGAGATTGCATTGCTGGTGACAGCAATTGCAGCAGTAGTCGAAGCCACGATCAAAGTCCTCGACTACCGCCGCAACAAGCGGGATAAATAATATTCCCAGCCAGATCCCCGCCTTCGGGCGGGGAAACCTGGTCGGCTTCAATCTAACCTAACATCAAGAAAATAATCAAGTACTCACAGCGATTATGTAGTGCTAATCACATGCGATCTCTCCCTGTTCTAGGCGGAATAGCTAGACATTTACCGCCGTTCATGTGTAGAATATAGATATGACGATGAAAGGAGGTGAAAAGATGGGCGAGTTTGGAAGTCTCATTGGAGGCTTAGCCGCGGTGGCAACGTTAGTATTCGAAATCTGGCGCTACCACCGCGACCAAAAGAGGGATAGATAGGCCCTCGCGCCACCTTCCCGCCTTCGGGCGGGAAGGTCTGGCACTTCCAAAGTTAGCCTAATACAGAGAAACAAATCAAGCACTCGCACTGGTTGTGTAGCATAAATCGCATAGTATCTGCCTTTATTTTACACCGAACAGCTAGACATTTACCGCCGTTTGTGTGTAGAATAGAGTTACAACGAAGAAAGGAGGTGAAAAGATGTTAGGTGAAATCGGAGCCCTGATCTCAGGGATCGCCGCAGTGGTAACGCTAGCCTTCGAAATCTGGCGCTACCACCGCGACCAAAAGGGTGATAGATAAAATCTCCCAACCAGATCCCCGCCTTCGGGCGGGGAAACCTGGTTAGCTCCAATCTAACCTAACGAGATCGCTATGCACAAGTACGCAACATATCTCATTATTTACGGCGGATTTATCATCAGTCTGCTGCCCCTACCTGGATGGTTCAAGCTCGCATTCGGCCTTAGCGCCTGTGCCTACGCAACCTATCTATGGGTCAGCGAACTACGCCGATACAAGAAGCACAAGAATAACTAAATAAATGACCGTTTCCCCGCCGCTTTGGCGGGGATTCGGCTATTTTTGATCGGACAGATTGACTGTTAACATGTCTCACTTGTACCGCTTATATGGTGCGAATCACATGCAATTTACCCATGTTCTACACTGAACAGCTAGACAAGTCCCGCCGTTCATGTGTAGAATGTAGGTATGACAACGAAAGGAGGTGAAAAGATGATCGGACAGATTGGAGCCCTCGTCGGAGGGCTAGCCGCAGCGGCAAACCTGCTCCTCCAAGTATGGATTTACCGCCGCGAGCAAAAGCGAGATAAGTAATTATCTCAACCAGATCCCCGCCTTCGGGCGGGGAAACCTGGTTATCTCCAATCTAACCGACATGAAGACTATGCGCAACTACGCAACATACATCATCGTTTTCGGCATGTTCCTACTACAGGTATTACACGCCCCCGATTGGCTCATGTTCGGATTCGGACTAGCCGCCTGTATCTACGTGACATATCTATGGGTTAGCGAACTACGCCGACACAAAAAGAACACACAACACCACCCCTAAGGAGGCCAATCATGGCACGCAAAGAACCATTAAAGTTCCTTTCCCTATCCGAAGCCGCTATCTATCTCGGACTATCCCCTAACACGTTCCGGTCCTACTCACACAAGAAAATGCTTCCAGAACCCGATGCATTCATCGGTGACGTGCGTGGATGGAGCGAGGAAACCCTAGATATTTGGCAGGCGAACCGACCACGAGCCAACAAGTAAAAAGGCTCACAATAAGCCTGTGGCGGGGTGTGCGTTGATCGGACGCTACCCCGCCACAGGCTTATGAAAGGAACCCCCTGAGGTGACCACGCTCAAGGATTTGACACCATGCGAGAAACCCGCCAGTTAGAGGCTTCTTCTATGGAAAAAGGGCGCACGAAACGCCCACAAGCGTAACGGTATCAGAATTGATGTCAGTATGCAACTATTCGACACACCATTTTGGCAGATCATTAGGATTAGTTTATGAGCACTGTTTACGTCACCGCTCGCCCCTGGCACGGCGGATGGGAATTAGAACTTAATGAGGATAACTGCACCCAGGTAACCAATCTTGATCACGCCCGCCAACAAGTCATTGACTACCTCGATTCTATCGACCCTGCCACAGATCACAGCCAATGGACTATTAAAATCTCCCACCACACCACCTAACAGCCCCAATAAGCCACCTATACGCCCCACAGACGAAGTTTCACACCGCTTCCGCTACCCCCATACCAGAAACACCACTAACAGGCTCACAGGAGCATTAGCGGGCTTTTATCACATCCGCCAGCCACACCCGCCCATCCGACCGCGTCCTCACCGTGCCCCGCGCAATCCGATTACGCAACGCCGCACGACTCACACCCGCAACCGCACACGCCTGACCACGAGACACCCACACCCGCGCACCAGCCAACCGCCACACCACCGCCACCCGCACCTGCTCGGCAGTCCCGTAATAATCACAACCCCGACACACAAGACCACCATTCGCGTGATACTCCAACCGCTCCGAAAGACAAATCGGACACGTATGAGCCGACACCACCGGCTCCAACACCGCCCGCCACGCCCGATAGATCCGATCCAAATCCTCCACCATCCGCCCATAATCAGGAAACGTCTTACGAGCCACATCCAGACGGCTAACAATCCACCCAGCCGCACGACCATCCCCAAACCTCCAACCCAACGCCAACGCATACGCCCGAATAAGCCCCAACTGCTCCGCCAAGCGCTCGCGGCTCATCACGCTACATTCCACGGGTGAAACGCTCTGCCGTGCTACCGCGGCAGGCTGGCTAACACTCTGGCTAGCAGTTTTCATGACCATTTCTGGCTCCCATTCGTCGAGTCTGGCGCAGACGAGTTCAAACGGGGTCGTGTTGTCCATTATTGGGCCTCCTTTACTGGTCGTGGTTGGGCATGAAGCCGATGGTGCGCGGGGTTGGATCAGTCTCAGCGAGGACCGTATCGGTGTAGGTATCTCCTGGGACGGGCGGGCTATCAAAATCCGGTTCGGGTTTGGGGTGTCCGAGGCTGAGCGTGACGGTCAAGCGTATATTCCACATGTGTATGTCCCTCCGCTGCTCACAAGTGGGTTTTCACTGCGTCAATCAACGCGCACTGGGTGAGATCCTTGCGCTTGAGGGCTGCCAGGATTTGTTCGTCAATCGTCCCAGCAGCTACCAGGTGGGTGATGGTGACGGGCTGGGTTTGTCCTTGCCGGTATAGGCGGGCGTTGGTCTGCTGATAAAGCTCAAGGGACCATGGGAGGGAAAACCAGATGAGAATATGCCCACCAGCCTGGAGGTTCAGGCCGTGCCCCGCAGAAGCTGGGTGGATCAGACCGAGCGGGATACGCCCCGCGTTCCACTCCTCAATGTCTTTCGCCGTCGAGATACACCTTGCGTGGAATCGGTGGCTGATCCGGTCTAGGTCGTGCTTGAACCAGTAGGCGACAAGAACGGGGTGACCGTTCGCGGCTTCGATCAGATCTTCGAGGGCGGCGAGCTTCGCACTATGGATTTCGAGGTATTCGCGTGAGGGCCGGCTTGGATTGTCGAGGTAGAGGGCTCCGGAGGCAAGCTGGGTGAGTTTGCCGGCAAGCACGGCAGCGTTAGCCGCGTCGATTGTTTCACCCTCGATCGTGGCGATCAGGTTCTTTTTGAGTTCGTTATAGAGGCGGGTTTGTTTGTCGGTGAGATAGACAGCCTGGCTGGTGGTGGTCAGGGCTGGCAGATCAAGGTGGTCGGCGGCGCGCATGGAGATCGTCATATCGGAAATCGCCTCATAGATCTGTTGTTCCGCATCGGGTTTGAGTTCGTAGCGGGTGAATGTCATGTTGCCGTACCTGTGGGCGGTGAAGTATTTAGCACGGTAGTGGCTGATGTGTTTGCCGAGGCGCTGGCCTTGGTCGAGGATTCGGTATTGGGCGAATAGGTCCATCATCCCGTTGGGGCTGGGTGTGCCGGTCAGTCCGATAATCCGGGTGATGTACGGGCGGGCGCGTAGCAGGGCGCGGACTCGTTTGGAGGCATGGTTTTTGAAGCTGGAGAGTTCGTCGATGATGACGGTGTCGAACGGCCAGTGCCGGCCGGTCTGTGCGTAGTGGTCGATGAGCCAGGGGATGTTTTCACGGTTGATAATCACTAGCTGACTGTCGGCGGTGAGGGCTTGGAGGCGTTGGGTTGGGCTGCCGGTGGCGAGGGTGTAGGTCAAATGCTGGGTGTGGTCCCATTTCGCAATTTCGCTCGGCCAGGTGGTATTCGCAACCCGTAGGGGCGCGATGATGAGGGCCCGCTGAGTTTGTTTAGTGGCGATGAGGTGGGTGAGGGCGGTGAGGGTGATGACGGTTTTGCCTAGCCCCATGTCGAGGAAGATCGCGGCCTGTGGGTGGGTGAGGATGTGGCGGGTAGCGGCGGTCTGGTAGTCGTGGGGCGTGTAGACAGTCATTGTTGTTCCTCAAGTGTTGTGACGAGTTGTGTGATGTGTTCGGGCTGGTCGATGAGGTAGACGGGATAGCCGAGGGTGTTGAGCTGGTGGTGTCGGTGGGTTTGGATGGGGGTGGTTTTTTTGCCGCTGGTTTTGATTTCAGCGAAGACAACCCGCCCGCTGGGGGTGAGGATGATCCGGTCGGGTACGCCGACTAGGCCGGGGCTGACGAATTTCCAGCACAGCCAGCCGTGGGTGTGGCAGGCGGTAGCGAGGAGTTTTTCGAGGGTTTTTTCTGAGTGTTTTCTGGCCATGCCTGATCCCGTTTTCGTGGCTGGTTTTTGTTGAGTCAGTACACAGTACAGAAATTTTTTACTTAGTTCCCCTATACGTATATACGTATATATATTTTCTCGTATAGCGTGTATGTATATATTTTCTGTACTTCTGTACTGTAAAGTAATAAAAGTATTGTGTTTACTGGGAAAAGTGCCAGTACAGATTGCCTTAAAATTCTGTACTTTATTTGTACTAATCGGCTTATCTGTACTGTAAAAACGCCCGTTAGTTTTACTTTCAATATATTTAGTTTTATTTTCAACACGCTTAGTACGGTTTTTTAGTACAGAAAATACAGATTTTTGATGCGGCAAAGTACATTTCTGTGCTCCGTTTTTCTTACCCATCGAGGGCCTCCTCCAGCTCGTTCGACTCCACTTGCAAACCGACGTAGTAACGCACACTGTTCGACACACAGCTTTCAATCCCGCGCCGTTTTAACCGCCGCCCGAAACTGGCCTTGCTTATCGCGTCATACCCGTTGCGGGTACACCACCGCTCATAGACGCTGTAGACGCGGGATACCGGCACTTGAAACAGATCCCGATTCTCAGCATGGATAGTGCATTTTTCGTCGATGAACATCTGTACGTTGTCTTGCTCGACCTCATAGGTTTTCGTGGCGACCCTGACCGCCGCTGGTTCTTCCATGCCGTGCTGGAAATAGTCCCACGCGCCATCAATCAGCCAATACAAAATCCCTGGAGCTTCCTTGAGGAGTTTTTCTTCCAAATGCGGGTCGCGCTGATCTTCAGGAACCACATTGTTAAATGGGACTTTCTTGACGCGCCGCCAAAACGCGCTGCCGCCTGTTGCCACCTCAGGCTCGTAGTTGGAGATCATGACAATGGTGTGGGTGGGTGTGAAAGTGAAGAAGTCTTGTCGCATGAACCTGGCGGAGATCAGATCCGAGCCAGTTAATAGTTTGACTCTGGCTTCGGCGAAGTGCTGTCCTTCTTCGGTTTCGGATGTGACGGCGAGGCGGACGCCTGAGAGGGCGGCGATGTCGGCGGGGTGCCGGTTTTCTGCTCCTTTGGTGAACATAGTGGATTGAACGGTGGTGGAATAGCCGTCTGTTCCTGTTCCGAGAATGTGCTGAATAGTGTTAAGCAGGGTTGATTTACCGTTAGCTCCAGCTCCGTTGAAGAACGCAAAGATTTGTTCTTTGACTTTCCCGATTAACGCCATGCCGAGGAATCGCTGGACATAGGTGACCAGTTCAGGATTTCCGGCAAATGTTTGAGCAAGGAATGCCTCCCACTGTGTGATGGGTACGGTGGAGTCGGGTGTGACGGTGGTGGAGCGTAGGCAGAGGATGTTGGGGTCTGGTGGGGCGAGTTGGCCGGTTTTCAGGTCGATAGTGCCGCCGGGGGTGTTAAGGATGTAGGGGTCGGCGTCGAAATGTGTGAGTGGCGTGTAGATTCCGGGCATGGTGGATGCGAGGGCGACGGTGGCGTCTATTCCGGTTTTGGATAGGGAGCGGCGGCGGTGTGCCTGGTCTGGTTTGTCATCTTGTGGGAGGTTGCGGGCGAGGGTTCGGGCGGCTTCGATGGCGGTGGCGTTTTTGTGGTCGCGTTTCCATTGTGTTCCGGTCCAGTACACCCATGAGCTGGTTTCGGGGATGTAGCGTAGTTGGTTGCGGTAGGTGTCGGCGAAGCGGATGGCGTTGCCGTCATCGGTGCGGGTGTACGTATCAGGCTCGTCTATTGTTAGGGCGGGCATGCCGCTAGGCGTGTTACCTGCTGGTTGACTGGCGGTGGCGTGTTGGTTGATCCAAGTATCCAGGCCGGTGGTGTCGCGGGGGTGTTCGCCGGGTTTTCCGTACCCGTCACGGGCTAGGGTTTTAGCGGCCGCATGCACATCCCCGCCGTGATTTAACTGTGCGTATGCGCCGAATTTCGTATACGGGATGTCATTGTTAAACACGGTTGAGGTACTGAATACGTAGAGTCTGTCCCTGTCGGTGGCGTGGCCGGTGGTGGCTGATGTGCCCTCGGTTTTCCCTGGCCGGCACCAATAGGTTGTGGTGCCGCGAATAAATGCTTTTGTCCAGCCGTGTGGGGTGAGGATGTCTTCCCAGCTAGTTTTATTCTCGTAGTCATCTCCTGGTCGGACGCCGCCAATCATGGGGCTGGTAGAACAGGCAGGCATGTTTGGGCTGGGTTCGGCAGGCTGGTGGAGGGTGCGCAGCAGGTCAGTAAACGTTTCGTATTCGTCAAAGGTGACGTGTGCGGCCTGGTCGATCGTGCCGGTGATTGCCTGCCACGGTTTACCAGAAGCATGGAAACGCCCAGAGGTTGGCGCGATGACAGAGTATCCGCCTTCCCCGCGGGTTTCCGCCACCACTTTCCGTTTCCCGTCGATTACGGCTTGGGCGAGTTTCGTGTTCCCTGGTAGCTCCTGGCCGTCTTCCAGGTCAACATGCACATACCAGTGATAGCCGCCGGAAGGGGACTGCTCGAACGCGCCGCCTGTGATTTTGTCCCATAGGGGGCCGAGTCCGCTGTCGCGGGCGATTGCTTCCAGTTCGGTCAACCGATCAGCCCCGGCGGCTTCCAGTTCGACCATGACCAGGTTGTTTGATACTTTTCCGCATACGACGGCAAGCCCGTAAGTATCGCTTTGGAACCATTGCGTGATTTGTTGGAGGCTGGCTGGCTGGTGTTGGTATTGTTTCCAGGGGAAAGCGGGGCGTTTGTCGCCTTTTGTTGGTGTGTGGGGCAGGATGGGGATGACACTGATTCCCTGCCGTGCAGCCTGTAGGGCAACGTCTAGGACGTGTGTGGCGGTCGCGGTAATAGCGAGTGTTGTCATTAGTCCCTCTCCTTGGTGATCGCAATATTGTTTTATTGACGTGTGTTTTGTGCTTCATCTAGGGCTTGCACCTAGCTGTGTCCCTGACGGTATGAAGCCACCCGCATATATGCGCGGGTTAGGGGTTAGTTGGTGATGTTGTCGCGGATTGTTTGGATCGCGCTTGGTTGCATGCCGGTGGTTTTAGCAATGCTCGCGTTGTCTAGGCCGGCGCGGATTAACGCGGGAATGTCATAGCCCTGTCCTGCCGGGGCTACCGGCTCGGTTGGTGTGGGGGTTTCGTCGAGTCCGGCACTGTCCAGATTCGCGCGCACGTCGATCCGGTATTCGAATTCTTTTGCTGGTTGCAGGCGGGGATTCTTCTCGCTGGGTACTTCGCGGACGAATGTGGCGGTGAACATGTTGCCGGGTGCTAGCGCGGTGTTTGCGTCTGTGCCGCACCGGCGTAACGCGGTTTTTAACGCGGTTTTTTGTGATCCCCATAGTTTGATCCACACTGCTATCCGGTTCTGCCCGCCGGTATCGAGCTCGATACGGATTTGTTTTTTGGGTTCGCCACTGTTCCAATAGTCTGGTTTCCCGGACTCGTAGTCGATGGCTTGGCGGATGTCTGCTGCGATGATCCGGCCGGTGTAAGTGTCGCCGATGTGGTCAAATTTTGCGCTGGGAACACTGTCGGCTAGTTCGGCGTTGAAATCGAATTCGCTCATTTTATTTTTCTCTCTTTCTCTTACTTGTTTTTATGGCGTTAGCAACGTGTTGAGGTTGGTTGGATAGTCGGGGTATCGGGGGCAGTCGTAACAGTTAGCGTCTCTGGGTAGGTTGGTGATCCATGTGTCGCGTGCGGCGGTTCCGGCGTGTTTTTCGATCATGGTCAGGCTGGTATAGATACTGTTTGCTCGCTCTAGAGCCGCATGGGCGATGTTTTCGTCGTATTCGGCGGTCCACCAGTATCCGTCGTTGAGGGTCATCCGGTTCCTGGGCATGAAGTAGACGGCGACGTGTGAGGTGGGGTATCCGGCCATGTTCCAGCCGCGTGCATACAGGTGTGCTTGGACTTGGTAGCGCATAGAGGGCTGGCCGGTGGCTTTCACCTTGCGTAGTGTCGTATCCCCCACGATCTTCCAATCGACTGTCATCCCACAGGTGCCAGGGCCGCGCATGTGTGTCCGATACAGGTCGGTAGAGCCGGTGATGGGCTGGCCGCCGATTTTGCCGACGGTGACTTTCTGTTCGGTGAAGAATTCGGGTGTGTCCACGCCGTCTTCTTGTGGCGGGTTGGCGTGGTTGTGGGCTTGGAAGATTCGTTCGAGTTTTTCGTGTACGGCGGTGCCGATGAATGGTAGCCAGGGGGTGTCGTGGCCGTGTTTGGTCCAGCCGGCGAGGCGTGCGGCGAGGCAGTGGTCGCATTCCATGCCGATTTCGGATGGTCCGATCATGGTTTGTAGGGATCGTGGCTGGTTGGCGATGGCGTGTTCGATGATGGAGGTGATGTAGCCGTGGCTGGCTTTCCCGTCATCGGGGTGTGGTTCGGCTCCTGGCGTGTGGGGTATCCGGTAGATTCGCGTGTTCAGGCTCATCGCAGGCTCACTACGGGCTTGTCGGAGGGTTTCAGATATGTGTCGAGGTCGGCCGGTGAGAGGTGTTTGCGGACGTCACTGGTGGAGATTTGAGGCTTGTACAGGTAGGGGTAGCTGGTGACGGGGTAGTCTTTAGCGATCTTGGTGGTGTCAAGGCGGCGTGGGTGGGTGACGGTGATTTTGACGTCTCCGACTTTCCCGCCGGCGGGCAGGAGGGCTGCGAGGGTGTTTTTGTGTTCGGTGATCTCGTTGTTGATCGTGTTTGCCATGTCGGTGAGGTGGAGGATCCGTTGGACGTGGTAGGCGGGATCATTGTCTTGCGGGGCAGCCAGGATGGTGGTGGTTGTCGTGTTCATTGTGTTTCCTTACGTGGTTGTGTTGAGGGAGTTTTTCGGATTTATAAGAAGTGATGGGAGTTGGGGTTGTCTTTTGTGTGGATCGGGTGCTGTAGGTTCTCTATGGCGTGTTCCTCGCAGCTGGTTCTTGCCCGGCAGAACGTACACCATAGGCCTGTTTTGCGGCGTCCCTCGCCACGCCAGGCTTGATCGCCTGCAGGTCTGACCGTGTTTTTCGCCCAGTCGAGGAGCTCGTCTAGGTTGATGTGCATGGACGAGACGTGGTCGCGGCGCGGCCGGAAAATGTGACCGTATATCTTTTCGATGGAGTACAGGTTGCGTACCATCTGATAGGCGCCTAACGCGTAGAGCTTGAGATAGGAATGATTGCCTGCTTCTGCCTGGGTGTTTTTGTCGTATGTGAAGTCGAAAACGTGTAGGGCGTTATCTGTGATGGCGATAGCGTCAACGGTTGCGAATCCGCCGGCGACCCACTGGTCGAAACGCACCCGGGTTTCGACCCATAGTTGAGAACCCTGCGGGATGTGTGAGGCAATAAAGCTCACGTATGCGTCGGTGTGGCGTTCCATCTCGGCGGCGTATTCGTCGGGGATGACGGGTTTTCTTTTGGGTTCTAGGTGGAAGAAGCAGCGTAGTTTGTGTTCTGCGAGGGCGTGGGCGATGGTGTCCTCGACTGTTGTAGCTCCGGTCGTGTCGGGATGGTTTTGTTCGGCAAGCGCGGATGGTGGACAGTTGATCCACCTGTCAGCGTTTGACCCGCCAAGGAGTGAGTGTCTAGTTCGCACAGGGATAGTCCTTTGCCTATACCGATAGGGAGTTTTTCGGGTTTATAAGAAGTGATGGGAGGGTTGATGGCGGCCATTTACTCGGACCAACCGCACGGATGAGGACGTTTTCTAGATCCACACCGTTCAGGGCTCGGATAAAGAGTGGGGTTTTTTTCTTGTGGGTCTGGTTCGGGTTGGGGTTCGGTGTCCCATTGGATGAGGAAATGGTTTGGCCGGTGGACGATTTGGGGCGGGCAGGCGAGTTGGCGGCGGTTCTCAGCCAGGTCACGCACAATACACAGGAGGTGATTAGCGAGTTTCATTTGCGGGCTGTGCGCGTAGCTTTTCCCTGCCGTGGCGTTCACTGTGGTGGTGAAGATCCGCCTGGCGGGGATCGTCCTGCTGCTGGTCGTAGTCGTAGCGGATGAGCTGGTAGATGGCATAGGTGATTCCGATCGTGTAGACGGTGAGGGCGGTTAGAGGTTTAGGTAGGTCGATGAGCGCCCAGCAGGCCGCGACGAGAGCCACGGTCGCTCGAAACTGGTAGCGGTATTTGCTCGGTCGATGACGGTTTGGCCGGTGTCGATGTGACGGTTGATGAAGGCTTGTAGGCTTTCGGGGGTGATGAGCCTGCGGCCGCCGATTTTCACTGTTTCGAGCTGGTCGGACCATGCGTACCTGTAGATCGTGTTCGGGGTGGTTTTCAGGATTTTGGCTGCTTCTTTGATGGTTAACAGCGGTTCGATGGTCATGGGGTTTCCTTGCGGTGCGTAAATAGTAGGTGTTGGTTTTCGTGGTCATGGGGTTGTCCTGTGTTTAGTTCCAGGCGGGGTCAAGTGGTTCGGGTGTGTGCTCTTCAAAAAGTTCAGAGAGCTTGTCGTGGGCTTCTTCCCAGGCGTTCAGTTCGTGTTTGGCTTTCACAGAGCCACGTGTCCGGCGGTCCTGGGCAACATCACGAGTGGTCTCGATCTTGTAATCCAGCCAGTCCATGTATTCGACGAGAATCCGTCCGTATTCACTGTCCATAAAAAGATCCTTCAATAAAGCGTTTTGTCTTCTGTCGTATCACCCATTAGACAACACTGGCAAAAAAAGAGCTTCTATTGGCACGTCTAAAACCTTGCAGATTCCACGCGCAAGCTGAACCTTAGTGTACTTTTGCCGTCCAACAACAAGGTGACAAATCAAGCCGCGGCTACATCCAATGCGAAAAGCTAGATCAGCATACGAGTAGTCCTTGTACTCAAGTAGTTGCTTGAGTCGCACGGGGCTGACAAGTCTAACCATCATCGGAGAAGACCTTAGACATTTCTTTTGGTTAACGGGCATGTAACCAATATACAAACATGTATAGTTGGTGTCAAGCCCTTATTAATGACTGCTGGTATTTCCGCGAAATCACAACGTTGTAACGCCTATACACTGTGTATAGTTACACCCTAGACAACACGTATGTATATCTGGAAAGTTTTTCGTCATGAGTAACATGCCTGAGCCTTGGGGGACATGGGCGGAAAAGGCGGGACTGAAAAGTTACCGCGACATAGGCAATAAGGTCGGTCTTAATCACAACACAGTTCGCCTTACTTTTCTCGGAAAAACAAAGACTCCAACTGCCGAGACTATTGCTGGGTTGGCTAAAGCATTGCGTCGGTCGGAGGAGGAGATCACTCACGCACTCGGCATGGAATCCCGATCCGTGCGCTCATACACCCCACCACCCGAAGCACAACTACTAGATATTCGTGAACGTAATCTTGTTGACGAGCTGATCCGCGTACTGGTTCGTAAACGGGAAACCACTGCCGAGTCTGGGTCGGTACGGCTTACCCCCGTACCCCAAACCGAGCCGGAGTCTAGTGAGGAATTATCTGACCAGTTGCTTCTCGAATCGTTGCCAACCACTACGTTAGAGTTTGACCCGGAGCGTCATGCGGCGTTCATGGGTGATCCTGGCGATGACACCTGGGAAAGCTGCTAGAATGTTAGATGGTAGCAGCGGGTGAAATAGACCGCAGGGCACCACGTCGGAAAACAGTAGGCGTTTTCTCCTGTCATTGTTTTCTTGTATGCCCCGGATGGGGCGTCTGATGGGTTACGGTCATCGCGAGGATCACGCCCCGACCCTACCTGTAGGGTTGTTGTCGCAGGTACGTTTGGGACCTGCGCCACGTTAGACACGTGGAGAAACAAGTGACGTAGAGTTACAGCTCTACGTCATTTGCGTTTTGTGAACCCTACTACCCACACCGAGCGCTTTTCCAGAAGTTTCCTCACCCGCCCGTCTGGTTATTCCATTCCTCACCACTCCTACAGCCGCTCAGATAGGTACACTAGGGGCACCAGAAAACCTAAAACCAGTCCATAGAAACCATACACATCGAAGGGGCACGTGTATGCTGAAAACCTTGCTTGACCAGGCTGCCAGGCTAGGCGTGCAGGTCTGTACAGATCCTCGCCCACGCACTGATAGGGTTTACGGGTTTTACGACCACGACCGGCGCATGATCGTTCTATGCGGGATCGCTGCCCGTGATGTGTGTCTTGCGTGTGCGGTTCTTGCTCACGAGTTGACCCACGCGATTAAAGGTCATGCTGGCAGGCAGGATGAGCATGTGGAGGGCCTGTGTGACAGTCGTGCTGTTAATGTGATAAGTCTTGACGCTTATACGACTGCCGCCCGTTACTATCCTGATAACATGTGGGCGATAGCTAGCGAGCTCGGGCTGCCTCAGCGTCTGATCTGCGCCTACCAGCAGCACCTTGACAGTACCCGTAGGCTGGTAGATCGGCCACGTCTGGAAGCTGTGTGAATCATGAAAACATTGAAACAACCCTACGGGCAGCATTACCCGCAAAATCCCTCTTTTTCCGAGCGTGCTTGTAGCCACGAACCGAGGACGCGATGGCAATGGGAGCATACAGTTAATGAGCACGGAGAACCATTCATGCTCATCGAGCTAGAACAGTTCCTTTCCTATCTTCCTGAGGCGACACGTCTTGAAGTACTTTCCGAGATTGATCTAGCAATCAAGCTCGCTGAGAGCGGGCAGCTTAACTTCTCTGACGGTAGCTATTCTAGCTATCGTCTTGTTAGTAGTGATCCAACGTATAATGCGTCTCATCCCGTTGGCCCTGTGAAGCGTATTGTTTCTACAAAAGCTGTGTTCGAGATAGTTTTTGAGGGGCGTGATTATGAGCGTAAGGGTTCAGATCATTACCGTTTTGTGCGACTGTTTTTCACCGAGCCGCCTTTAGATATGTGTTCTGAGGGATGTGGTTTGCTTTCGCTAATGTTTTCAACAAAGCCGCTGGGTGGGACGGATCTTCAGAATAGCGATGCGCGGGTGGCACAGGATCGTTATGATCGATGGTTTGTGGCATAGTCCCTATATATTTTCTATACTTACACATATAGAGTGTTGTCATATAAAACAACGTGGGAGGTAGTTGGTATGGATCTTATTAAAGCACTCGGGTATGACTCTAACCCGAAAGCTCATCTTGCCCGCAACCTCACCCGCGACCATCACGAGATGGTGAAAGCCCTGGTGAAAATCAGAAAAGACAATGGGCTATCCCTGCGAAAAGTCGCTGAAGATATGGGGACGGACGCTAGCGCAGTTCACCGATTCGAGACAGGACAGACAGACTTTCGTCTATCAACCCTGCGCCGCTACGCTATAGCAATCGGAGCTAACATCCACACCACCGTTACTCCACTAGAAAATACGCCAAACTATACGAGCGTGAAAACAGTATGGGGCGGCACCCCGATTAAATCTATCGGAACACGGTAATAACAATGGCACAGCTTTTTTTCTGCACTCCGTCATTAACGGGTCTCAATGTCAGCCCTACAGAAGAGAATATAGATAACCAGTTCGACTTTCTTCTTCGTATTGGTGACGAGTCCTATACTGATGGGCGTTTAACTAAATTTGTTATCGCCTGTGGGGCAACAAATGTTGTTAACAAGTGGATGTTCGGTGCTGTAGCTCAAATGTGGGTTCACATCACTGATGATAGTGAACCGGGTGAGGGTGAGGAAGTAAGTCAGTGGCTGGCTGACCTCTTCCGTGAAAACGTTAAACAGATCGCGGAAATGCTTTGGGGTTGCTGCCTGCAAGGAATTCGTTCGGTCGCAGGGATGATAGATCTTAGTACGTGTCAACCTCCAGACATGCCTTTAACGGGAATGACAGTATCTTTTGTTGACCTGAGAGATGAAGAGTAAGGGCTTTGCGTGTTTGGCACGGGAGAAGCATAATAGTGTTGCGTAGTCTTTTTGGTCGTTGACGCCCTCACTTATAAGGGGAGCGCCGATGACCAAAAAGGCTTTTATATTGACGTGTGGTAGCCTATCGGTAGGTGCCTAAGCCCCGGCCTCAGGTCGTATAGCCGGCACCCGCTGGGCTAGACCACAGGTCTGTTACTCAGCATGTTTTGAATAGTTTAGCGCCGCCTCTAGGATTCCCTAGGGGCGGTTGCCGTATGTACTGATGGATATGCCTGTTGGTGTGCGGATCGCGACCAGGGTTGAGGTGGTATAAAAACGGCCCCGGCCATTTTGTGCTTGAATCAGAGGCCAGGCCGGGGAACTGTTGTTAACGACTCTATAATTTATTCTATGCCATGTCAATAGTCTTTTTATGAGCGCCATCACAGCTAAGGCTGAGGCGATATAAAACCGGCCCCGGCCATGTTGTGCATGCAGTGCAGAGGCCAGGCCGGGGGTCTGATAGTCCTATGATAGCAGTTTTCGTCATTTTTTGACGGTTTTTGCGGTGGGGGTTGTTGTTTTTGGCGTTCGCACCAGTGGTTTTATTTTTGCGCGTTTTGCTCTTCTTATGGCGTTTTGCACAGGTTTACACATTGACTATAGGCGGAAATGCGCCTATAGTTATTGGTATAAGGAAAGAAAGGAGGTGAAATGATGAACAACCTAGGAGAAATCCTCACCGGGCTAGGAGCAACTATCTCAGGAATAGCCGCCCTGATAACCGCTCTTCGCGCCGGCAAGGACAAAGAGAAGTAACCAAACTTCTCAGCTAGACCCTCACCGTGAGGGTCTAGCCTCCCTAGGATAATATCATAAACACCATGACACCTAAAGAAACACTATTCGCAAGCCTCCTCATCATCCTCCTAGCCGTATGCACCATCACCCAGCTAGACGGAGCACCTCAAATCATGGCAGGCACCGGAATCCTCCTCGCCGCCATCGCCATCCTCATCGCCACCATCAAAGGACACCACAAATGATCCACTACCTATCCACCAGTGAAGCAGCCGAACACCTCGGCATATCCCCCAACACTTTCAACTCCTACCTAGCCAAAGGACTCACACCCGCCCCCGACGCCACCATCGGCAAAACACGAGGCTGGCTACCCGAAACACTCGACACATGGAACGCCAACCGGCCAGGACGAGGAGCACGCACGGACCTGAAAAAACCACAACAAAACTAAAACACCACCACCCCAGCACGCCTCACAAACCAGCTAAATATCCCACGGCTCATCATTCGAAAACAACTGAGAAGGAAACGAAACAAGCTGAACATCAAACTTCAACGACGGCTCAACCCTGCTAGACGCATTATGCAACCGCATAGAAATCTCCCACCCATTATCACACGCCACCAAAATAGTATTAGTTGACTGTTTCCCATCCGGATCCGTCTTAAACCCGACAAAGTAAAACTTTGACGGAGTTTTCAAAACAGGAATCTTCGTGATAGGTCTACCCGATTGCGAAGCCTGGCTCAGCGTCCCAGCAAGATTAATCGCCTCCACACGCGTCACACGCTTAGAATCATTAGTAATAACCTTATAAAAATCATTCCGACCAATAAGATAATGAACCAGCTTAGACGGCACATCACTGTAAACCGTAGATAACCGCACTATTTCCCTAACAAAAGCCTCCAGAACTGGAACATAATACCTTTCAGCCTTATCAGGAATATCCGCCCATAAGGCTTCACGATTATTCTGCTTAGCAGTATCCCTAATCATTTTCAACGCCGAAAACACAGGCCTAATAGTGTCAAAATATGTATCCGAGCACGGATAACCAAACCACTCTTCACCAAAATCCAACGTGCCAGACAGCCGGCTATGCTTCACCGCGTGATGATTATGCTTACACGACAACCCAATCTCCCACAGGTTGCCTTTCCTGATACATAAAACATCCCTCACATCCCCTATCTGCCCTTGTGAATCAGCCTGGACGGTCAATATCAGCGGATCTGAAGCGTTTGAGCAGCTTAGATGCGGCTCATATCTATCAATAACCCTGACAGCAGCCCGCGCCGCACACAAAAGATTATCCTTCGTGTCAGCCGAAAGACTCTCAAAACATTCCTTAACCTTCACAAGTTGCGGCGTAACAGCTATCAGCGCATTCGTCACACTCTCATACCTGTTATATATTTCAATAACGCATGCGTATTCAAAGGCTTTCCCCATTGTTGTCTGAGACGATTTCCCACCCATAACACTTCCCCGCATCCTACAAAACCGCTGTAAGCACCTGCTTCACTTGAGAAGCAACAGCCGCAGCCAGATTACACGGAACAGCATTACCGATCTGCTTATAAACACTCGTTAAATCCCCTGTGAACCGTATATCTTTCGGGAATGTTTGGATAGCGGCAGCTTCTTGCCAGCTAAGACGGCGGGTATATCCCTGCCCGAAAACCCACTTATCTCTATCAACTTTAATCATGTCTGGAGACCCCGGCCAGAGCGTAACCTGTTTAGCCATAGCCGGGATCGTATAGCTCACGCTATCCCAGTCACGCTTCCTATTACGAGACATATACCGGCTACTAAACGGCGCCTGACACACATCACTATCCGCAGGGTCAGGAACATCAGCCAACGCTTCACGGAGAGTAACAATCTTGTCGTGACGGTTCGGATAGTCAAAACTATTCACGCCTAGGTCTTTTCTGAACCCGATAATAATTACCCGTTCGCGATCCTCTGGAACAGAGTAATGTTTAGCGTTAAGTAGCTTGTAATGCACGTCGTATCCGCAGTCAGAGAATTCTTGGACAATCGCATCCATGACCATTCCCTTGCCCATTGTGAGCAGGCCCTTAACATTTTCACCAACAAACATTAAAGGCTTCTTCGCCTTAACAATCCTCACATAATGCTTATAGAGCGTGTTTCTACTGTCATCAAGTTTGCGTGGACCGGAAAGAGAAAAACCCTGGCAGGGGAATCCCCCTAAAATAATGTCTACATCTGGAATGTCACCGGCATCGATTTTGCTAATATCACCGCAGACAACGTCGGCCGTGCTCCATGTTTTGAACGTTTCGCACGCGTCTGTATTAAAATCGTTTGCCCATATTGTTGTGAAACCGGCACGCTCGAATCCGATGTCTAAACCGCCTGCACCGCAGAACAGACTCGCCTGTGTCATGTGTTTCATTCTTCCCTCCTCTGCTTCACTTAATATTACTTCCCCATCCGTGCGCTCAGCTCTGCGTCCCGCGCACGTGCTGAATGCTGATAGATCAGCACAGTATCAACCGTGGAATGTCCCGCACGTGCCATCAGATCCGCCAATGTTGCGCCTGCCTGGCCAAACAACGTCAATCCCGAATGGCGCAGATCATGAAAACGTGCCTTTGGCAGCCCAGCACGCTCACACGCCCTATGCAACGCGTAGCGCAATACCCGATCCGACACAAACTCCTCCCTGTCATAGTTATGCGGAGCAAACAGCAACGCCTCATCACCAGGAGCACAAAACAAATCCAAATGATCTTTAACAATCCGTGCCGCTACTTTTGGCAGGCTCACCATACGGCGCCCTGCCTCGCTTTTTGGCGGGCCAACCACCGTGCGCCCGGACACGTCACGCTTGGTTGTGCGCTCGATCTTGATCCATTTTCCGTCCTCGCTCACATGCTTACGCTGTAGTGCGCCAACCTCGCCAGAGCGCATACATCCCCAGCCTGCTAGCGCGATAGCGGCTCTGAAACGCGGCTCTGCTACTTCAACGAGCGCTAACAAGTCTGTATGGGTGTAGGTGACTTGTTTTTCTGGTGGGCGTTTCATTTTCTTGTATATGCCGTCAGGCATGGTGGGTAGTGTTTCGATGTGGTCGGTACGCTGGGCAGCGCGTAGCAGTGAGCTGAGGGTGCGCAAAGACGCGGAGAATACGGCTTTGGTGCTGGTGGCGCGCAGGTGGTCGGCGAATTCGTTGACTGCTGTGGTGTCGATAGCGTGTAGTGGGGTGTCTGGTCCGAAGAATGGCAGGATGTGGGCGCGCACGTAGGAGCGGTAGGAGCGGTATGTTCCTGGCGAGTAGTCGCTGTTGTTGATTTGTTCAAGCCATTTGTTTGTCCAGTCGTATAGGGTGATTTGTTTTCGTTCTAGGCGTTTAGGGTCTTCCCATGTTCCGTCGAGGATGGTGGCGTGGATTCGGGCGAGGTCGTGGCGTACTTGGCTGACGCGGTCTCGTGTTGGCGTGTAGTAGGTTTTGCCTTTGTGCTTGTAGCGGCCGTGGGGTCGGCGGTCTGGTTTTTGGACGACGTTTCCGAATGTTGATCGCATGTTGGTGTGTCTTTCTGGTGGTCTTTTGGTGTCTGTTTGTGCCTCACTTATTTTTCTTTTGCGGGGCAACTTGCCACGCTTTTTGCCCCTTTTATCGGGTTAGTGTAGTGAGTTCTGATTTAATTCAAATTTTTCTTTTATTAGCTTTTTCTTTTCCCTTTTTTCCTATTTTTCTTCGCGTTTCCTGTCTGCCTATCGTCTTTATCAGCTTTTATCAGCCTTTATTGGACTCTAAAGCTGCCTCACTTTTTCGCTTCGATGACACTTCGACGATACCTCATTTCCACCGCACAACTGGGGTATAAATAGGGTCATTCATGCACCTTTTGTCGGCTTTTTCCGTCAGGCTCGACCTAACACCCTGATTAGCACTTTTTGGCTTGATAGCAACGAAAAACCCCCCTCAGGATTCCCTGAGAGGGGCTCATTCGCGGTGGAGGAGGGAGCAGAACCCTTCCGCATGGTAGAAGGATTTTACGCGTTTTCGCCCCACTTCCACCCCGCTTTTTCGAACACATGTTCGCCCCACTTTGTGCACTTCACCACACTCTGCCCCA